>CAMEZQ010000026.1 GCA_945947915.1 uncultured Clostridia bacterium
CGGTTTGCCTTTTAAGTGAAGCAAAGGAGTATTTGCACTTCCTTTATTGATCTCTGCATTTTTGATTTGAGGTTGATTGTTGCTTGAAGATTTTTTGCCAAATAACGAAGAGAAAAAAGACATCTAATCACCTTATCTACTGTTTTTGTTATTATACCATGCGAAAAACAATTATTGCAATACTATTCGCTCACAAGAAACGCCACAGCAAGACGAGTTGCTGTGGCGAAAACTGCTTTATAAACATCGACCATTTCGGATGGGGGTTTTCGTGTCGTTTGAGGTCAGCGGATCTGGCCGCTGCCGCGGAGGATATACTTATAGGAGCAAAGCTCGTTCAGACCCATCGGGCCGCGGGCGTGGAGCTTCTGGGTGGAGATGCCGATCTCGGCGCCGAAGCCGAATTCCTCACCGTCGGTAAAGCGGGTGGAGGCGTTGACATAGAGGGCCGCCGAATCGATGCAGGCGCAGAAGCGGTCGGCCGCCGCCATATCCCGGGTGACGATGGCTTCGCTGTGGTGGGTGGAGTATTTGCGGATGTGGGCGATGGCCTCGTCCAGGCTGTCCACCACCCGGACGGCCAGAATATAGTCGAGGAACTCGGTTTTGTAGTCCTCCTCGCAGGCTTCTTTGACGCCGTCGCCCAGAATGGCGCGGGCGCGGGGGCAGCAGCGCAGCTCGACACCTTTGGTATCCAGCGCCGCGCGGGCCATGGGCAGGAAGGCTTCGGCCACGTCCCGATGGACCAGCAGGGTCTCGGCGGCGTTGCAGACCGACACACGCTGGGCCTTGGCGTTGCAGATGATATTCGTGGCCATGGACAGGTCGGCCGAGGCGTCCACATAGACATGGCAGTTGCCCACACCGGTCTCGATGACCGGCACCGAGGCGTTTTCCACCACCGAGCGGATCAGTCCGGCGCCGCCCCGGGGGATGAGGACGTCGATATAGTCACGCAGCCGCATCATCTCCCGGGCCACGACGCGGTCGGTGTCGTGGAGCAGGGTGACGCAGGCCGGCGGGAAACCGCAGCTTTCCAGCGCCTGCCGCATGATGCGCTCCAGCGTGATGTTGGAGCAGATGGTCTCGCTGCCGCCCCGCAGGAAGGCGGCGCTGCCCGCCTTGAGGCAGAGAACGGCGGCGTCGACGGTGACGTTGGGCCGCGCCTCGTAGATGATGCCGACGACGCCCATGGGCACCCGGATCCTGGTCATTTCCAGGCCGTTTGGCAGGGTGGAGCGGGACAGGACCTCCCCCACGGGGTCGGGCAGGGCCTGCACCTTGCCCACGGCGGCGGCAATGGATTCGATGCGGGCCTGGGAGAGGGAAAGACGGTCGATCATGGATTCCGACACGCCCTTGGCCCGGGCGTTTTCCACATCCTGTGCATTGGCGCGGAGGATCTCCGGCGCGTTGTCCAAAAGGGCCTGGGTGATGGCGGCCAGCGCGCGGTTTTTCGATTGGGTATCGGCGATGGCCAGAAAGGCGGCGGCCTCCCTGGCCGCCTTGCCCAGTGTGATGAGATCGGACATGGGGTTCACTTCCTTTTCAGTCAGAGGATTCAGTTTTGGGGCTGATCGGCCGGCTCGAAAAGGGTGCCGACCTCGCGGCCGTCCAGAATATCGTAAAGTCCCTCCAGCCGGTTGCTGTTGAGAATGGCCATCGAGCAGCCGGCCTCAAAGCAGATCTCGGCGGCGGCGATCTTGGTGGCCATGCCGCCGGTGCCGCGGCTGGTGCCGGCGCCGCCGGCGATGCGGCGGATGTGGTCGTCGATCCGGGTCACCCGGCGGATGATGGGGGCGTTGGGGTTGTCGTGGGGATTTTCTTCAAAAAGCCCGTCGATGTCGCTGAGCAGGATCAGCCCGTCGGCGTGGACCAGAGAGGCCACCAGGGCGCTGAGGGTGTCGTTGTCGCCGATCTTGATCTCGTCGACGGCCACGGTGTCGTTTTCGTTGACCACCGGGATGCTGCCCATCGAGAGCAGGGTCTCGAAGGTGTTGACAGCGTTTTCCCGGCGCTCGTCGTTTTCGATGATGTCCCGGGTCAGCAGGATCTGGGCCACCTTGTGGTGGTACTCCAGAAACTGCTTGTCATAGATGTACATCAGCTCGCACTGGCCGGCGGCGGCGGCCGCCTGCTTTTCGGGGATGGTGGAGGGCTTGCCCGAAAAGCCCAGCTTGGAGGCGCCGACCGCGACGGCGCCCGAGGTGACCAGCACGATCTCCCGGCCGGAGTTTTTGATGTCGGCCAGGATCTTGCACAGCTTTTCCACCTGGCGGATGTTGATCATGCCGGTCTCGTAGGTCAGCGAGCTGGAGCCGACCTTGACGACGATGCGGCGGGCAGTCTGGAACCGGTTCATTTCTTTTCTTCCTCCTCCCAGAGTTTCCACACGTCGGGCGCGTAGCCCACGGTGGCCTTTTTGCCGTTGCGGACGATGGGGGTCCGGAACAGGCCGGGGTTTTCCAGCAGCTTTTCCTCCCGGGCCTGGTCGTCGCTGAGGTATTCGATAAAAAGCGACTGATACAGCGGGCTCTTCTCGTCCATCAGCGGGCGGAAGCCGCCCACGGCCTGCCGGACGCTTTTGTATTCGCCGGGCGACATGCCATAGCGCAGCAGGTCGATCTCCTGATATTTGATGCGGCGCTCTTTAAAATACCGCTGGGCCTTTTTGGTGTCAAAGCATTTGCTTTTGCCAAAGATCTGTATGTTCATACCGATGCTTCCTCCTCTTCTTCGTAAAGGGTGAGCAGACGTTCCTCCAGCGCGTCCTTTTCTTCCACAAGCTGTGCAAGCAGGACGTAATCCTCCGGGTTCTCGCCCATCTGCAGGTCGATCTCGGAAATGCGGCCTTCGATGGTGCGGATCTCCCGCCGGCGCTCCCGGCGCTGCTTTTCCTGGGCCTTGAGCCCGCCGCTCTTGTTGGGGGCTGGCGCCGGCGCGGCGGCCGGACGGGGCGCTTCTTTTTTGGGGGCGTTCTGGGCGGCCTGCGCCCGCAGGCGCTCCACCTCCCGTTTTTTCAGAAATTCGTCGTAGTTGCCGCTGTAATCGAGGATCTGCCCGTCCTCCACCAGCCAGATGCGGGTGGCGAAGCGGTTGATGAAATAGCGGTCGTGGGAAACGAAGAGCATGGTCTCGGAAAAATCGTCGATGGATTCCTCCAGCCATTCCCGGGAGATGAGGTCGAGATGGTTGGTCGGCTCGTCGAGAAACAGGGTGTTGACGCTGGCGCTCATAAAGAGGCACAGCTTGAGGCGGGTCTTTTCGCCGCCCGACAGCACCGATACCGTTTTGAAGACCTCCTCGCCCCGGAAGCCGAAGGCGGCCAGCCGGTCGCGGGCGGCCTGGGTCGAGCAGTTTGTCTCATAGAGCAGGGTATCCACCAGATTGCGTTCGGGATGGTCGAAGGAGACCACCTGGGGCAGGTAGCCGGTGCGCACCCCCACACCTTCCAGCACGACGCCGTCCAGGGCGGACAGCTGGCCCAGAATGGTGCGCAGCATGGTGGTCTTGCCGCAGCCGTTGGGGCCCAGCAGGGCGATGCGCTCGCCCTTGAGCACCTGGGCGCTGAAATCCTGCACCAGCGGCCGGTCGTAGCCGCAGGCGAGGGAAACGATGTTGTAGACCTCATCGCCCGAGGCGTCGGCCTGGGCAAAGCGGTTTTTCATCTTGACGGTCTTGCGCATGGTCTCGATGCGCTCGATGCGCTGCAGGCGCTTTTCCATGGCGAAGGCGCGCTTCATCACTTTTTTGTTGCCCAGGCCCCAGCCCTTCATGCGATCGACGGTGAATTCCAGCCGCTGGATCTCCCGGTCCTGCCGCTTTTTGGCCAGCTCCAGCTGCTCGCGCATCTCCTCCTTGCGGTCGACGTAATAGCTGTAATTGCCGGGGAAGGAGGTGACGACGCCGTCTTCCAGCTCCAGCGTGCGGGTGGTGGCTTCGTCGAGGAAATAGCGGTCGTGGGAGATGATGAGGGCCGTGCCCTTGTAGGTCTTGAGATAGTTTTCCAGCCAGCGGATGGTCTCCAGGTCCAGATGGTTGGTCGGTTCGTCCAGCAGCAGGATATCGGTGCCGGAAAGCATGATGCGGGCCAGGTTGACCCGGGTCTTTTCGCCGCCCGACAGGCTCATAAAGCACCGGTCCTGCATTTCGGGCGGTATGTCGAGGCCGTTGGTCATCATGTTGTAGCGGGTCATGTATTCATAGCCGCCCTGGGCCTCGTAGGCGGCCGTCAGCCGGGCGTAGGCGTCCATGGAGGTGCGGCTCCCGTCCATCTGCTGCTCCAGCGCGCGCATGCGGCTTTCCAGCTCGAAAAGATGGGAGAAGGCCGACAGGAGCACCTCACGCACGGTCTGCTCGGGGGGATACTCGGGCAGCTGCTCAAGCAGTCCCACGCGGCCCTCCTTATTGATATAGACGCTGCCCGAATCGTAGTGCAGGCTGCCGGTGAGGATGCGGAAGAGGGTGCTCTTGCCGCTGCCGTTCTGGCCGATCAGCCCCACACGCTCGCCCTTGAAGATCTCAAAGGAAACGTCTTTGAGCACCTGGTGCTCGCCAAAGTATTTATTCAGTTGGGATACGGATATTTCAGCCATTTTGTTCTCCTTCGGGGACGGAGCTCTCTGTGGGGGCGGGGGCGTCGTCGTCCGAGACGATATACGCGTAGATTTCCATAAAGATGATCTTGAGGATGGCGGCCAGCGGCGTGGAGATGAGCATGCCCAGCGGCCCGAAGATCTGCTGGGCGGCCAGCAGGGCAAAGAGGACCGTGAGGGGATGGATGCCGGTGGCGTTGCCCTCAATCTTGGGGGCCAGGATATTGCCTTCGATCTGCTGGACGATGATGACGTAGGCGGCCACGCCCAGGGCCAGCGAGAGGCCGCCGGTGATCAGGGCGTAGAAGATCTCGATGATGCTGCCGATCAGAGAGCCGAAATAGGGGATAAAGTCCAGAAAGAAGGACATGATGGCGAAGACCAGGGCGTATTTGATGCCGAACAGCCGCAGGCCGATGAAGACGGCCGCCGCCATGCAGCCGGAAATGATGAAGCGGGATTTGATGTATTTTTTGGCGATGCGGTTGGCTTCGGAAAAGACGTGGGCCACCTTGCTGCCCAGCGCCGGCGGCAGAAAGGCGATGAAGGACTCGATGAGCTTGGGCCCGTCCAACATGAAATAGACCACCAGGATCACGCCGATGATCAGATCGAAGATCTGCAGGGAAAGGCCGACGGCCGACGAAAGGATGGAAAGCGCCAGGGACATGATATAGCTGTCGCTCTGGGCCAGCAGGTCGCCCACATACTGAATGACGTTCTCCGGCACATGCAGCCGGGCCAGATAGCTGGTGACGGTATAGACCAGATCGTCAAAGTTGGAGGCGTAGGCCTGCAGGTCGACGATCAGCCCCGAGATCTGGTCGATGAGGGAGGGCACCGTCATCGACAGGATGAAGCCCAGCACCACGGCCACCAGCGAAAGGGCGAGGACCACGGCCAGACCGCGGCGGGCGCCGGTGCGGCGCATGACCAGCTCCACCAGCGGGTTGAGCAGATAGGCCGCCACGGCGGCGACCAGAAAAGAGATCACGATATCCCAGAATCGCAGCACGCCGGCTGTGATGCACAGGAGCATCAGCGCCAATGCGAACAGCTTGGTATTGTTCAAATATAACACCTCGTTCTGTTGTTGAAAGCACACACTCTGAAAACGGGCCGGCCGGAAGGGCAAAGGGAGCCGCTGCGCATGACAAATTTATTATATCTGAAACTTTTTTGCCCATCAATAGAAAAGCTTTAAAATATCCGGAAAAAAACGAAAAAAATACTTGCATTTTACCTGGAGGTGTGCTATCATAATTGAGCAGTCCGAAAGGACCCGCACAAGCGCCGTTAGCTCAGCTGGATAGAGCGTCTGGCTACGGACCAGAAGGTCAGGGGTTCGAATCCCTTACGGCGTGCCAAGCCCGCAGACATCATGTCTGCGGGCTTTTTTTGCGTCTTCCGGAAACGGGATTTTCTTCCGGGCGGACCGGAGGATCGGATTTATCGATAAAGCAAATAAATAATATCAAATGCATCGGAAGAATGAATAAATAATCAAAATTGATTTTTCCGGCAATCTTTGAAATTGTGACAGAAAATATACAAAATCGATAAAATATATCAAGTTCTTTTAAAATTTCAATAAAGTTTGATTCTATATTGACAAAACAGGGGGATAATGTAAGAATTATTACGGTCAAAATTATGGGTTGCTGTGCTGATGCGGTATCGCGTGTTGTGAATTTTATTCAAAGCTATGTATATATCCATCGGCGGCACACCAAATAACAAATGAAAGAAGGACACTACAGTGAGAAACACCAAGCTGACCCGCCTGCTGGCGCTGATGCTGGCCATGATGATGGCCTTCGCGCTGGCCGCCTGCGGCGGCTCCGACGACACGGAGGACGCCAACGCCGGCGACACGCAGCAGAATGAAGAACAGACCGAGGGCAACAACGAGCAGCAGGAGGTCCGTGATACCTTCACGATGGCCATCAGCTATATGCCCGACGCCCTGTCTCCCGCCGGCAACGGTTCGGATGACTATACCACAATGACCCGCCCCCTGTTCGACAGACTGTTCATGGAGAACAACCACGGCGGCATCGACTACTACCTGGCCAAGGGCCTGGATATCTCGGAGGACGGCCTGACCTACACCGTCACCCTGCGTGACGACATTACCTGGTCGGACGGCACCCCCATCACCACCAAGGACGTTCAGTTCGGCATGGACTACTCCATCGCCAAGTACGGCTACAACCGCTACTGCCGCGTCAACGGTGTGGAAGGCAGCGTTGAGATCATCGACGATCAGACCTTCGCCGTCACACTGCCCGAGCCCTACAACTACTTTATTGCCACCCTCGGCGGCATGACCATTTATCCCGCCCATGAGTTCGACAGCGCCCAGGCTCTGGTCGACGACCAGTCCTACTACACAACAGCCGATATCGTCACCTCCGGCGCTTACACCATCAAGGAGATCAACGCCGACAATATCGTTTATGAAGCCAGAGAAGATTATTACCGCGGCACACCTTCCATCAAGTACATCGTGCTGAAGGTCATCGGCTCCGGTTCCACCAAGGCCATTGCCTTTGAGAACGGCGAGATCGACTATATGCGCATCACCACCGTGGACGAGCTGGAGAAGTATTCGGCCCAGAGCGACAAGTACAACATCTACAAGATCCCCGAAGCCCGTCTGAACTACCTGCAGGTCAACCCCTACGGCCCTGCCAACCTGACCGACGAGCAGCGTGAGGCTCTGTTCTATGCCATCAACGGCGACGAGGTCATCGACGGCGCCTACGGTTCCACCGAGCTGGCCCAGAACCCCAACTCCTGCCTGGTTCCCACACAGTCCCTCTACAACCCCGATACCCCCGACTACGAGTACAACCTCGACAAGGCCAAGGAACTGGCCAAGTCCAGCGGTCTGGAAGGCCAGACACTGATCTACATCTACAATAAGGACCGCGCCAACATGGAAGCCGTTGCCATCGTTCTGCAGCAGCAGCTCCAGCAGATCGGCGTCAACCTGAAGATCGAAGGCCTGGATTCCACCACCTTCTTCCAGCGCTTCTTCGGCCTCTCCTCCTACCACAATGACCAGTACACCACATGGGATCTGGGCACCAACGGCTGGGACTCCATGAGAGGTTCGACCCTGTATCAGGCTTACTCCTACTTCAATCAGGCCGACAACGCCTGGGGTCTGACCGACATCTGCGGCGAGCTGGCCTTTAAGGTCAACACCATCCGCGACACCGAGGAGATGCAGAAGGCCACCGAAGAGCTGCTGGCTCTGGCCGCTGAACAGCACCGCATCTACCCCCTGACCTACACCAACTACGTCATGGTCTCGCAGAAGTACGTATCCGGCCTGGATACCTGCGACATCGTTCCTGAATTTGTTGACTGGCTGGCTATTTCCGTCAATAACTGATCCGCTGCACACGCTTAAAAAGCCGCCCTGCCCGGGGCGGCTTTTTACAAAAAGGAGACTATCTGAATATGATCAAGATCATTTTGAAAAAGGTGGCACAGGTGATGGTCGTCATGCTGCTCATCTCCATCTTTTCCTTTGCCATCATCGAACTGGCGCCGGGCGATATTTCCGCCATGTACATCACGGCCGATATGTCGGCCGAAGAGCAGGCCATGGTCATGGAAAAGCTGGGCCTCAACAAAAGCCCGGTGGAGCGCTACTGGGAATGGCTCAAGGAGGCGCTGCACGGCAACTGGGGCTATTCCCTCTCCTACAAGCTGCCGGCCATGGGGATGCTGACCAAGCGCCTGCCCTCCACCATCCTGCTGATGGGCACGTCCCTGCTGGTCTCCCTGTGCCTGTCCATACCGCTGGGGCTCATCGCCGGATATAAAAAGAATACCTGGATCGACAACGCCATCAGCGGATTTGCCTATTTCGGCATGTCTATTCCGTCCTTCTATTTCGGCATGCTGATGATCATTCTCTTCACAGCCATCCTGCATTGGCTGCCCTCCTCCGGCATGCATTCCTTCGGCGTCAACACGCCGCTGGACACAGCCAAGCACATGATCATGCCGGTCATGACCATGGCCCTCAGCTCCATGGCCTCCAAGGTCCGCTATGTCCGCGCCAACACCATCGGCCAGCTCAGCGAGGAATATGTCCTGGCGGCCAAGGCCAAGGGCACGTCGGGCATGACCATCCTGTTCCGCCACGTTCTGAAGAATACGCTGCTGCCCATCATCACCATCGTCGGCATGAATATGGCCTCGCTGGTCTGCGGCTCCTTCATCATCGAGAGCCTGTTCGGCTGGCCGGGCATCGGCAGCTTTGCCATGGAGGCCATCGGCAAACAGGACTACACCATCATCATGGCTTACATCATGCTTTCCGGCTTTATTCTGGTCATGGGCAACTTTGTAGCCGATATTCTGTATTCGTTCGCGGATCCGCGGATCAAAAGGGGGATTGACGTAGCAAATGGAAAATAAAGTGGTTATCAACGAGAATTCCTTCCGCCGCATGGAGAAAAAAGAAAAGGATCTGGGCGTCGTATACCGCCGCAGCATCTGGAAGGATATCAAAAAAGAGATCAAAGCCAACAAAATGGCCATCGCGGCCTGCGTTTTTCTGGCCGTCATCATCGTGGCCTGCCTGCTGGCGCCTCTCAGCCCCTACGACCCCAATGCCCTGAGCCTCGCCGACAAGTTTGCCGAGCCTTCGCTGAAGCATCCCTTCGGCTGCGACGAGTTCGGCCGCGACTATTTCACCCGCGCCCTTTACGGCGGGCGCGTCTCCCTGCTGGTGGGCTTTTCCGCCATGCTGGTCACCGTCTTTATCGGCACGACCATCGGCATCTTCTCCGGTTATATCGGCGGCAAGCTGGATATGCTGCTCATGCGCTTTACCGATATTTTCCTGGCGCTGCCCTCCATGCTGCTGATGGTGGTGCTGAACTCCTTCCTCAAGCCCAGCATCACCACGCTGGTGGCCGTCCTCAGCCTGTTTTCCTGGGCTTCGGTGGCCCGTATCACCCGCGCCGAGACCATGTCCCTCAAAGAGCGTGACTATGTCATCGCCTCCCGCAATCTGGGTGCCGGCAGCGTGCAGATCGCCGTCAAGCACATCCTGCCCAACATCCTGGGTCCCGTCATCGTCGCCGCCAGCCTGGGCGTGGCCAGCGCCATCCTCACCGAGTCGTCGCTGAGCTTTCTGGGCCTGGGCATCTCGGTGCCCAACGCCTCCTGGGGCTCCATGCTGCAGGGCGCCCAGGCCTTTATCCTCGACCGGCCCATCCTGGCTGTGTATCCCGGCGTGCTCATCCTGCTGACCGTCCTCAGCTTCAACGTGCTGGGCGACGTGCTGCGGTCGGCGCTGGAACCCAAGATCGTAAAATAAGGAGGAGAAAACATGAGCAATACACTGGTTGACGTAAAAAACCTTTCCGTTTCTTATTTTACCTACGCCGGCGAAGTGCAGTCGGTGCGCAACATCAGCTTTACCGTGGAAAGCGGCAAGACGACGGCCCTGGTGGGCGAGTCGGGCTGCGGCAAATCGGTGACCTCCAAATCCCTCATGGGCCTCATCGAACGGCCCGGCCGCATCAAGGCGGGCAGCAGCATCACCTACAACGGCAGGGATATCCTGCAGTTTACCGAAAAAGAATGGCAGGCCTTCCGCGGGCAGGAATGCTCGATGATCTTCCAGGACGCGCTGGTCTCCCTCAACCCCACCATGAAGATCGGCCGGCAGATCATTGAGAACCTGGCCAACCACAACGTAAACAACCTCCAGCCGGGCCAGCTGCGGGAAAAGGCCCGGGAAATGCTGGACCTGGTGGGCATTCCCGATTCCGAGGCCTGCCTGGAAAAATACCCCCACGAGCTGTCGGGCGGCATGCGCCAGCGCGTCATGATCGCCACAGCCATGATCACAAGCCCCAGCCTGCTCATCGCCGACGAGCCGACCACGGCCCTGGACGTCACCATCCAGGCCCAGATCCTCGAGCTGATGAAGGAGCTGCAGAAGAAACTGGGCATGGCCATCATCATGATCACCCACGACCTGGGCGTCGTGGCCGATATGACCGATAAGATCATCGTTATGTATGCCGGCAAGATCGTCGAGAGCGGCAGCAACGAAGATATTTTCTATGATCCCCGCCATCCCTATACCTGGGCGCTGATGAATTCGGTCCCCCGCCTGGATCTGGACAATAAGGAGGAGCTGGTGACCATCGAGGGCACCATTCCCGATATGATCCGTCCGCCCAAGGGCTGCGCCTTCTGCAGCCGCTGCCCCTATGCCATGAATATCTGCGCGGAATACGAGCCGGAAGTGACCGACCTGGGGGATGGCCACCAGGTGGCCTGCTGGCTCAACGATCCCCGCGCCGACCGGAGCGGCGTGCCGTTCCGCACAGGAGGTGCCGACCATGAATAACAGACCCGTTGAACTGGAAGTAAACAATCTCTGCAAATATTACAGCGCCGGCAAAAAGCGGGTGCTCAAGGCCGTCGACGGCGTGTCCTTCGTCATCCACAAGGGCGAGACGCTGGGCATCGTCGGCGAATCGGGCTGCGGCAAGACGACCTGCGGCAAGACCTGCATCGGCATGCTGCCCAAAACGGCCGGCGAGGTCAAATACAAGGGCCGCGACGTCCACGCCATGTCTAAAAAAGAGCGCTTTGATTTCACCGGCAAGGTGCAGATGATCTTCCAGGACCCCTATGCTTCGCTGGACCCCCACCAGAAGGTCTACGACATCGTGGCCGAGGGCATCCGCATCCACAAGCTGGCCAAAAGCACCGCCGAGGAAGAGCGCATGGTGCTGGAGCTGCTGGATATGGTCGGCCTCAACGCCGAGCACGCCATGCGCAACGTCCATGAGTTTTCCGGCGGCCAGCGGCAGCGCATCGGCATCGCCCGGGCGCTGGCCGTCGACCCGGAGTTCCTCTTCTGCGACGAGCCCATCTCGGCGCTGGACGTTTCCATCCAGGCCCAGATCATCAACCTGCTGATGAAGCTGCAGAAAGAGCGCGACCTGACCATGCTCTTCATCGCCCACGACCTGTCGATGGTCAAGCATATCTCCGACCGCATCGGCGTCATGTATCTGGGCAATATGGTCGAGCTGACCACGTCGGCCGAGCTTTACAAGAATCCGCTGCATCCTTATACCGAGGCGCTGCTGTCGGCCGTGCCCATCGCCGATCCCCGCGCCTCCCGCGCCCGGCAGAAGATCATGCTGACCGGCGACGTGCCCAGCCCGGTCAATCCGCCGGCCGGCTGCCGCTTCAGCGGCCGCTGCAGATACGTCACCGACCAGTGCAGCAAGGTGCGCCCGGAGCTTCGGGAAGTCGAGCCGGGCCACTGGGTGGCCTGCCACCTGCGCGGCTGATATTCGCACCTGTCTGCCATAAAAGCCATAAAAAAGCGCCCCGCTGCAGCGGGGCGCTTTCGTTTGCCCTGAAAGACCGGCGCAGGCCGGATCTTCGGCTTTACCGGATGAAGTTGGTGGCCAGGCGCTGTTCCTCGGGCGCGGGGGGCGTCAGACCGTTCTGCCGGCCCAGCTCGATGCACTGCAGCAGCCAGGCCATATTGCGGCCCAGATAGCGCATGACCTGCAGGCCCTCCAGATCCTGCCGCACCTGGTCGGGGGTGTTGCCGTGGACCATGTTCCAGTAGCGGGAGGAGACCACGGGCATCTGGTTTATGGTAAAATATTTGTTCAGCTGGTCGAGGGCAGCCGTCGAGCCGGCCCGGCGGCAGCTGACAACAGCCGCGCCCGGCTTGAAGGCAAAGGCGCCGGCGCCGCTGTAGAAGCAGCGGTCGAGGAAGGCCGAGGCCGCGCCGGCGATGGAGGCATAGTGGACCGGCGCGCCGAAGATAAAGCCGTCGGCCTGCCGTGCCTTTTCCACGAAGGCGTTGACGCCGTCGTTATCGCCGAAGACGCATTTGCCGGCATTGCGGCAGGCGCCGCAGCCGATGCAGCCGGCGATGGGCTTTTTGCCGATGGAAAAGATCTCGGTCTCGACGCCGCAGGCCTGCAGCGCGCCGGCGGCTTCGGTCAGCGCCGTGTAGGTGCACATCTCACCGCGGGGGCTGCCGTTCAAAAGCAAAACTTTCATGGGTGTTCCTCCTGTATGTATATATAATCAATGATCGATGACGGATCGGCGGGCATGCTGCCAATTCCAAACTGACTCCAGAGTCCGGCTTTTCTGCAGGATCAGTATAGCACAAAAACGCCGCCTTTTCAACGCGGGTGCCGGGTGGTATAATAATATGTACAGAACCTGGCAAAACAGCGATAATCAGCGCTTGGTCCGGCATGTATATGCGCAAGGCAAAGCAAGCGTGTGCTATGCGCGGTAAAGGAGAAAATATATGAAGATTTGTGTGACTGCAAGAGATTTTTCCACCGGCGGCGACAGCGCCGTCCGGATGCTGCGGGAAGCCGGGCACGAGGTGGTCGACCTCAGCGCCTGCGATATGGGCAGCGCCACTTCCCCTCAGCAGGTCTGGGAGGCCGTGGGCGACGCCCAGATCGCCATCACCGGCATGGAGCCCTATAACGAGGACGTCTTTGCCCATTGTCCCCGGCTGCAGATGATCTCCCGCCGCGGCATCGGCTATGATTCGGTGGAGCTGGAGGCCTGCCGGCGGCGGGGCATCACCCTGGCGCGCACGGTGGGGGCCGTGGAAGGCTCGGTGGCCGAGCATGTGCTGGCCTGCATCCTCTATTTCGCCCGGCGGCTCGACCTGCAGAACGCGTCGATGCACCGCGGCGAGTGGCGCCGCGTGATGACGCCCGGCGCCAAGACCAGAAAGCTGGGTCTGGTGGGCTTCGGCGGCATCGGCAGGGAGATCGCCCTGCGCGCCCGCCCGCTGGGCATGGAGATCTTCTATTACTGCCGCCATCCCCGGGCAGAATGGGAGAATGAATACGGCGCCGCCTATCTGGAGCTGGACGAGCTGCTGGCCGCCTGTGATTACGTGTCGGTCAACGTGCCGCTGGACGACAGCACCCGGGGCATGTTCGGGGCCGGCCGGCTGGCCCGTATGAAAGAGGGAAGCATCCTCATCAACATCGCCCGGGGCCCGGTGGTCGACGCCCAGGCCCTGCGGGCGGCCCTAGACAGCGGGCATCTGGCCGGCGCCGCCGTCGATGTCTTCGACCGGGAGCCCTGCACCGATTCGCCCCTCGTCGGCTGCCCCAACGCCCTGCTGACCCCCCATACGGCCACCTATACCAGCGAGAATTTCAACACCATGAACGACATCGCCGCCCGCAGCGTGCTGGCATATCTGGCGGGCACCCTGGAAGAAAAATACATCGTGCGGTGACAGCCGCCCGGACGCGAGCCGAAGGAGAAATATATGGATAAGAAAGACGAGATCATCAGCCTGCAGCTGGATCTGATCCGTACCATGACGGAAAACAACCTGCGCAGTCTGGCGGGCGACCTCTGGGGCGCGCCGCCGGCAGCCGGAAATACGCCGGCCGGGAATACGCCGCCGGCCGGAAAACCCGCCGATGGGCCGGAAACATCGCGGAGGGCCGAAAAGGACGCGCCGGTGCCGGAACCGGAAGGAGCGCCCGAGGAGCCCATGCCCACCCTGGAGGAGCTGCAGGCCGAGCTGGACGGCTATATCGGCCTGGCGGCCGTCAAGCAGGAGGTCAAAAACCTCATCAATCTGGTCAAGGTCTGGAAGCTGCGGGAGACCCACGGCCTGCCCAACGTCGACCTGTCGCTGCACATGGTCTTTTCGGGCAATCCGGGCACCGGCAAGACCATGATCGCCCGGCTGATGGCCCGTATCTACCGCTGCCTGGGCATTCTGTCCAAGGGGCAGCTGGTGGAGGTCGACCGGAGCGGCCTGGTGGCCGGTTACGTCGGCCAGACGGCCATCAAGACGGCCAAGGTCATTGAATCGGCCAAGGGCGGCGTGCTGTTTATCGACGAGGCCTACGCCCTTTCCGATAAGGGGGAGAACGATTTCGGCCGGGAAGCCATCGACACGCTGCTCAAGGCCATGGAGGACAACCGTGAGGATCTGGTGGTCATCGTGGCCGGCTACGACGGGCTGATGGAGGACTTTATCCATTCCAACCCCGGCCTGGAATCCCGCTTCAACCGGTTCCTGCATTTTGACGATTACACGCTGGACGAGATGGTGGAGATCTTCAAGATGCGCGCAGACGGCGGAAAATACCGCCTGGGCGAGGGGGCCGAAGAAGCCGTGCGGGAGCTGATCCGGCAGGAGAACGACAGCTCCATCGCCTTCGGCAACGCCAGAGGGGTGCGCAATATCTTTGAAAATATTCTGGTCTGCCAGGCCAACCGGCTGGCTGCCTGCGAGACCGTGACGGCGGAGGATCTGACCGAGATCACCCGCGCCGATGTGCTGGCCGCCGCCGACGCCGCCGGCATCGTCCTCGAAGAACCATCCGACAGCCCGGAAAATACGCCCAAAGCATAAATATGAAAGAAATTCCAGAAACAGCCACCTTTTCGGTGGCTGTTTCTGCGCGTTTAACACAAAGAAAAAAGTCGAAAAAGAGGAAAATACAGGCAAAACGCAGAGGATTGAAAAAAGCGATTAAACGGATGGATTACTATTTAAAATTACGATTGGACATTTGGCTTGTTCAGTGCTTAAATAGTTTCCGGAAAAAGCGGCAGCGTCAGTCTGCTTTTTTTAATAAAAAGAACAGGAGCGATCGATTTGTTCAACAAGGTTAGTTCCTCTTCCCCCAATCCGACAGCGGGACGCGCCAAGCTGGTCGAGGATGCCAAAAGCGCCTCCAAGCTGACCCGCGAGCAGCTGATGGAGCTGGAAGAGCGTGAAAAGACCCCGCGTGAGAAGCTGCTGGATACCATCATCACCATTTGTCCGCTCTTCGCGCTGGTGCTGGGCCTGGCAGAGTATCTGCTGCTGCCCGACTGCAATCCCAACCCCATGCCCCATATGTACACCGCCGTGCTGGCCGTACTGCTGGTTCTTTACGCTGCGCGCTTCGCCTTGGCCAAGCTGCAGGAGAAGAAGGGCAACAAGAAGGCCATTCGCAATCTGCGCTACAAGGCGCCGCTCTTCACCGTGGTCATGCTGATTCTGACCCTGTATGATTACCTGACCATCAAGACCAACTTTTTCACCTATCCGCTGGTCCCCTGCCTCAACAGCATCATGTACGCCGCCTTCACCGACCGGGCAACACTGATCGAGTGCGCCGGCCACACCCTGCTGCTGATGCTCAAGGGCTATGTTCTGGGCGTGGTGCTGGGTCTGATCACCGGCATCACCTGCGGTTACAGCCGCAAGGTCAACTACTGGATCGACCCCATCCTGAAGTTCATGGGCCCCATCCCCATTTCCACCTGGATCCCCATTATCGCCGTTCTGTCGGCCTCCCTCAGCGGCGGCGCGCTCTTCATCATCGTTGTCGGTGTGTGGACAGCCGTGACCAACGCCTCCCGCGCCGGTGTGGCCAATGTGGATAAGGCCTATTTTGACGCCGCCAAGATCCTGGGCGCCAGCGAAGCGCAGCTCATCTTCCGCGTCGCCATCCCCGCCGCCATGCCCAACATCATGGCCGGTATGACACAGGGCATGATGACGGCCTGCACCGCCATCATGGTCGCCGAAATGATGGGCGTCAAGGGCGGTCTCGGCTGGTACATCACCTGGGTCAAGAGCTGGGCGCTCTATAACAATATGTTTGCCTCCCTGTTCATCATTTGCCTCATCTTTACCCTTGTGACCAAAACACTGAATATCGTGAAAAAGCGTGTCCTGCGCTGGCAGATCGGAGTGACAAAGTAATATGGCAGTTGTACTTAAATTGGATGGCGTCTCCAAGAGCTTCGCCAGAGTGGAAACCACCGATATCACCACCGCCCTCACCGATGTCAATCTGGAGATGCACAGCGGCGAGTTCATCAGCCTCGTGGGCACCTCGGGCTGCGGCAAATCGACCATGCTGCGTCTGATCGCGGGTCTGATCATGCCCACCACGGGCAGGCTGACCGTCAACGGGGAGGAGATCCACGGCCCCGACACCTCCCGCGGCATGATGTTCCAGCAGCACACCCTCTTCCCCTGGCTGACCGTCGAGCGCAACATCGCCTTTGCCGACACCATGCGCGGCAAGGCCAGGGAGCCGGCCAGCCGCGCCGAGGTCGACCGTATGCTCAAGGTCATCGGCCTGGAATCCTTCCGCAACGACTATCCCGCCCAGCTTTCGGGCGGCATGCAGCAGCGTGTCGCGCTGGCCCGTTCGCTGATCTCCAAGCCCGACATCCTGCTGCTGGACGAGCCGCTGGGCGCACTGGACTCCTTCACCCGCATGAATATGCAGGATGAGATCCTCAACCTGTGGAAGGAGAACCGCCAGCTGGTCATCATGGTCACCCACGATGTGGACGAGGCCATTTACATGGGCACCCGCGTCTTCGTCATGGAGCCGCACCCCGGCCGCATCAACAACATCATCGACATCGATCTGGAATACCCCCGCAACCGTGCCAGCTCCAAGTTTGTCGAGTATCGCCGTCAGATCCTCGATATGCTGCACTTCGGCCAGAAGGTCGACTAAAGCGCCCCATTCCCGTATTTTACGGCGCCTTCCGCGGCGCTGTGAAAATAAAGAAACACGAAAAGGAGAAAAAGACCCATGAACCATTTCAAGCGTGTTCTGGCTCTGATGCTTTGCCTGTGCATGAGCTTTGCCTTTGCTGCCTGCGGCGGCAAGGATACCGCGGCTGACCAGAACAACAACGAGACCCAGACCGAGGACAAGACCGAAGACAAGACCGAGGACAAGACCGAAGATCAGCCCATGACCATGGAAGAAGAGCTGGAAGCCATGAAGAGCGAGCCTGCCTATGAAGAGGGCTTCACCTTCTTCAAGTCGGGCGGCTGCACATCGGCGCCCTTTATGGCCATGCACCTGGGCCTGTTTGAGAAGTATGGCCTGAAGGCCGAAGCCTATGTCGGCGGCGACAGCTGGAAGGAAGCCCTCGGCACCAACGCTGCCCAGATGGCCGTCAACCACATCGCCACCTGCCTGGTGCCCGCCGCCAACGATGTCAACTATGCCATCGTCAACGGCGCCATGATCGGCTGCCAGTCCCTGTGGGTCCTGGCCGACTCCCCCTATCAGAGCACCGAGGACCTGAAGGGCCAGAAGATCTCTGCCCCCAACGGCATCGGCAACTCCTCCTACAACATCGGCGCCCGCTTCTTTGACCGCGACGGCATCGACCCCCTGACGGATGTCGAGTTCATTCAGGTCGAGACCTCCGCCTGCATCGCCGCCATGGAAAACGGCGAGATCGCGGGTGTTGTCGCCAGCGATACGTGGGCTTGGGATATGTGGAAGAACGGCCAGCTCCGTTGGCTGCGCTCCATCACATGGGATGAGGACTTCACCGACGAGCCCTGCTGCGTGACCGTCATGAACAAGGACTTCATCAAGGAGAACCCTCTGATGGCCAAGTACGCCACCAAGGCGGTCAACGAAGCCCAGGCCTGGATCGGCCAGAACATCGGCGAAGCCGTGCAGGCTCAGCTGGATGAAGGTCTGCTGACCGGCGACTTCGACAAGCTGTGCGAATGCATGGAATCCTATCAGTGGGGCACTGTTGACAATGCCTTCACCGAGCGTGCGCTGCAGGAGATCACAGAGGACTATATCCGTCTGGGCCTGCTGACCACCATGAAGGATGCCGACAAGGTCATGGAGAAGATCTGGTGGCCCCAGGATCCCGATCAGTAAATTATAAATCATTACTGTCAAGGCATGAAAAACGCCGCCCGGTAACGGGCGGCGTTTTCTGTTTCTTTAGTTTTCGTCGGTGACCACCTGGGCGGTCAGGTCGTAGAGGCCGGGATAGGCCGTGTATTTGGCCATCCGTTCGGGCCCCAGCCGGTCGAAGAGGGCCTTCTGGGCCTGCGTCGCATCGTCGAGGATGCGGTTTTCGTCGCAGCAGAGCATCTGGCGGTGCTCCATGACGATCTGGCCGTCGACGATGACGGTATCCACGTCCTGGCCCTGGGCGTGATAGACCAGCCGGGCTTCGGGCAGGATATTGAAAGGGGCCAGATGGGGCTGGCGGGTGTTGATGAGGATGATGTCGGCGCGTTTGCCCACCTCCAGCGAGCCGGTCAGATGGTCGATGCCCAGAGCGCGGGCCGGACGGATGGTGCACATCTCCAGCACCAGGCCCGGCGGCGCCAGGCGGTCGTCGTGCTCGTGGATGCGGTGGATGACCTGGAAGACCTTCATGTCGCGCCAGATGTCGTAGCTGCGGTCAGGCGCCGTGCCATCGGTGACGATGGCCACACGGCCGCCGGCGCGCAGGATCTCATAGACGGGGCACCGGACATTGATGTTGGCCCGGGTGGTGGGGCCGTGGAAGACGGTGGCGCCGGTTTTGGCAACGATCTCGATCTCCCGCTGGGACAGACCGGTGGAATGGGTCAGCGAGGTGTGGGGCCCGAAAAGCTCGGGGGTGGTGTCGTAGGTGAAGGCGATGCCGCCGGCCCGGGCATGGGTATGGAGGGCCACATCGTATTCCCGGGCGATGCGGGCCATCTCGCGGTTCTTCCAGGCGGCGAAATCCGGCGTGTCCTCCGCCCGGGGAGTGATGTTGCCGGGGGCGACGATGCAGAACTGCCGGGGATGGACGCCGTTGAGCTCCCGGACGGCCCGTTCGGTGTTTTCCACCACCTGCTCGGGCGTCAGGGTCTTTTCGTGGAAGACGCCGTCTTCAAAGACCCGCGGATGCTTGGGCCAGGGGCCGTCGCAGAAGCCGATGCCGGCAAGCTGGCGGATGCCGGTCTTGCGCGCGCCGTCAAAATGGGCCTGCAGGATCTCCAGCCGGTCGGGGCGGGGCGTGCTGGCGATCATGGAAGCGCCGGTGGTGATGCCGAACTTGAGGCGCTCGGCGGCAGCCAGCGCGCTTTCGGCATACCAGAAGAAATCGTCGGTATAGCGGAAATAGATGTCCTCGGCCATGGCGTCCCATTGGGCATACTGGTCGCCCAGCGTGCGGGTCAGGCAGTGGCCGCCGTGGCCGTGGCCATCCACCAGGCCGGGCATCACGGCCTGGCCGCGGGCGTCGATGACCCGGGCGGCCGCCGCGTCTGCTGCCAGTTCCTCCATGGGCCCGATGGCGGCGATGGAATTGCCGCGGACGGCCACATAGCCGTTCTGATAGACATGATGGGCGGGGTCGACGGTGATGACCACCGCGTTTTTGATGAGCAGATCGTACATGATCAGAGCCTCCCTATGGTTTGATCTGTTTTCATCATACCATATCCGCCGCCTGGGAAGAGCGCCGCCGGGAGAAAAAACGAATAAATGTTTGATAAAACGGTCTTTGTATGATAGAATGAATAAAAATAGAAACATCCTTTCGGTTTTGCCGCCGATCGGCCGGATATATCTGACATACGGAGGTGTTCCCATGGCAAGCAAAGTTTTGAGCGCCAAGCGCAAGGCCATTCTTGAATATATCGAGCGCTTTACGCTGGACAACGGCTACGCGCCTTCGGTGCGCGAGATCGGAGAGGCCGTCGGCCTGCGCTCGCCCTCGACCGTCCATTCCCATCTGAAAATTCTCGAAGACAACGGCTATCTGCAGATGAGCCGGGGCAAGACCCGCACGGTCTCGGTGGCCGGGCAGACCAATTATAAAAACGTGCCGCTGCTGGGCACCGTGCAGGCCGGCCTGCCCGTGCTGGCCCAGGAGGAGACCATCGGCTATGTCCCCTTCGACGGCGGCCACGGCGGCAGCGACCTGTTTGCTCTGACCGTCCGGGGCGACAGCATGAAGGACGCCGCCATTCTGGAGGGCGATGTGGTCATCGTCCGGCAGCAGCCCACGGCCGAGAACGGCCAGATCGTCGTGGCACTGATCGGGGAGGAGGCCACCGTCAAGCGGCTGCGGCTGGAGCGGGAGCATGTCTGGCTCATGCCGGAAAACCCCGCCTTCTCGCCCATCGACGGCGACGGCTGTTCCATACTGGGCGTCGTCGTGGCCGTTTACCGCTACAATGTCCGCTAAAAAAGGGGGAGCAGCCCCACTGACGGCCGACAGTCCCATCACCGATCTGCCCGGCTTCGGCCCCAAGCGGGCGGCGCTGCTGGAAAAGCTGGGCCTCCACCGGCTGGGGGATTTCCTTGGCTATTTCCCCCGGGATTATGAAGACCGGACGCAGATCTATACCCTGTCCCGGGCGCCCGGGGAGACTCGCACCTGCTTCCGGCTGCTGGTGGCCGCCGAGCCGACCCTGGCCCGGCTCCAGCGCGGCATGCAGCTGGTCAAGACCCGGGCATTTGATGATACGGGCAGTATAGAAATTGTTTTTTTCAACAGGCCGTATACACAAAAGCAGCTCAAAAAGGGGCAGGAATATATTTTTTACGGCAAGATCGAGCACGCGCCGCGCCATCCCCAGCTCATCAACCCTTTGTTTGAAGCGGTGGGGGAAGAGGGCGCCGTCACCGGGCGCATCCTGCCGGTCTACCGGCTTTCGGCGGGCATCTCGTCGGCCATGATCGAGCAAGGCGTGCGCGCGGCGCTGGCCTGCTGCCCCATTCCCGAAAGTCCCCTGCCGCCGGCTCTGGAGCAGGAGATGGGCCTGATGGACATCCGGGAGGCCTATACCCAGATCCATTTTCCCCAATCGGCCGGGCAGGCGGCAGCGGCCCGGCGCCGCTTTGCCTTTGAAGAATTATATGTATTCTGCTGCGCCTCGGTGGGGCTCAAATGGGAGGCGCGGACGCGGGTCAGCCGTCCGCTGGCCTATCACGATCCCCGGGACTTTTACCGGGAGCTGCCCTTCCAGCCCACCGACGCCCAGCGGCGCGCCGTCGACGAAGCCTTTGCCGATATGACCTCGCCCAGCCGCATGAACCGGCTGGTGCAGGGGGATGTGGGCTCGGGCAAGACCCTGGTGGCCGCCGCCTGCGCCTGGCTCTGCCGGCAGAACGGGCGGCAGGCCGTCATCATGGCGCCCACCGAGCTGCTGGCCCGGCAGCACCAAAAGACACTGCAGAATATGTTGGCTCCCTTTGACATGCAGGTGGGCCTGCTGGTGTCGGCCATGCCGGCAGGCGAGAAGAAACGGGCGCTGATGGCGGCGGCCGACGGCAGCTTTGATTTGATCTGCGGCACCCATGCCCTGCTGCAGAGCGTCGTTGAATTCATGGACCCTGCCCTTTTCGTCGTCGACGAACAGCACCGGTTCGGCGTGGCCCAGCGGTCGGCTCTGGCCAGAAAACAGCCCGACAGTCATATGCTGGTCATGTCGGCCACACCCATTCCCCGCACCCTGTCCCTCATCATCTTCGGCGACCTGGACCTTTCTGTCATCGACCAGATGCCGGGCGGGCGGCAGCCGGTGGAGACCTATTCGGTGGGGGAAGACAAGCGCCGCCGTGTAGAGAACTTCCTGCTGCGGCAGGTGGAGGAAGGCGGGCAGGCCTATATCGTCTGTCCCCTCATCGAAGAGGGGGAGGGCGACGGGCGCGAGGCGGCCGAAGCCTATGTGGACCGGCTGGCCCGGGATCTGCCGTCGCTGCGCATCGGCCTGCTCCACGGCCGGATGCCGGCCCGGGACAAAGAGGACGTCATGGCGTCCTTTGCCGCCGGCATGCTGGACGTGCTGGTGTCGACCACCGTTATCGAAGTGGGGATCGACGTGCCCAACGCCAATCTGATGATCATTGAGGACGCCGAGAGCTTCGGCCTCTCGCAGCTCCACCAGCTGCGCGGGCGGGTGGGCCGCGGCAGTCGCCAGTCCTACTGCATCCTCATGCGCAAGGGGCCGCGGACGCCCCGGCTGGACATCATCTGCAATACAACCGATGGTTTCCGGGTCGCCGAGGCCGATCTCAGGCTGCGCGGTCCCGGCGACTTTTTCGGTGATCGCCAGCACGGCCTGCCGGCCTTCCGCCTGGCCGATCTTTCGGGGGATCTCCGGCTCTTTGAGCAGGCGCGTCAGGCCGCCGAGGAGACCTTCCGCCGAGACCCCGACCTGCGGCTGCCCGAGCATGCCGTGCTCCGCGGACGGGTGGAGGCCATGCTGCGCGAAGAAAACGGCGCCCGGAGAAATTGACGTTTCCGAGGGAGAAGCCTGCCGAAAAGCCCCTGCAAAGGGGCTTTTTTTAGTTTCGCTTAAGGTTTGATGAAAATTCAGGGACGGTTTTCGCCTGTTTTGTGAATACACTTTAAAAGTTTACAAACAAAGGTTGAAGCCCGGAGGGCAAACCATTATAATAACCATTGGCCCAACAGGCCGCGCGTATCTTATTTTTTATCATTCAAGGGAGGTAAACCTTTTGGTAGAGATCAAAAACCTCACAAAATTATATGGCAGCCACCGTGCCGTCGACGATCTGACCATTACCGTCGAGGAAGGGCAGATCTACGGCTTTCTCGGCCCCAACGGCGCAGGGAAATCCACGACCATGAATATCATGACCGGCTGTCTGGCAGCCACCTCCGGCTCGGTGCGGATCAACGGATACGATATCCTCACGCAGCCCAAGGAGGCCAAGAAGTGCATCGGCTATCTGCCCGAGCAGCCGCCCCTCTATATGGACATGACCCCCCGGGAATATCTGACCTTTGCCTGCGGGCTCAAGGGCATACGGGGCGCCAAGGTGCGGGAGGAGATTGAAAAGGTGGCCAAAATGACCCAGATCGAGGATCATCTCGACCGTCTGATCAAGCATCTTTCCAAGGGCTACAAGCAGCGCGTGGGCATCGCCCAGGCCGTACTGGGCGACCCCAAACTGATCATTCTCGACGAGCCGACCGTCGGCCTGGACCCCAAGCAGATCACCGAGATCCGCGAGCTGATCCGCGAGCTGGGCCGCGGCCATACGGTCATCCTGTCCAGCCATATCCTTTCGGAGATCAGCTCGGTCTGCGACAAGATCATGATCCTGCGCAAGGGCAGGCTGGTGGCCTGCGACACCCCCGAGGGACTGAGCCGCGCCATGCTGGGTGAGACGACCCTGAGCCTGACCGTTGATCCCTGCGGAAAGAAGCTCTCATCTCTCAGCCAGATCACGGGCGTTACCGGCTTCGACCAGAAGCCTTCGGCCAGCGACAGTGGCTGTGTCGACCTGACCATCACCTATTCGCCGGAGAAGGATCTGCGCCGGGATGTTTCCCAGGCGGTCAGCGGGCTCGGCGGCGTCATTCTGGCCATGCGGGAGGTCCGCCTGAGCCTGGAGGACGTCTTCCTGGAGCTGACCGATCCCGGAGAGACCGGCGACGCCAATGGAGCTGAAGCGGCGCCGTCCGGGGCCGAAACATCTGAAAACGCCTGAGAAAGGAGAAGACAACGCATGCTTGTTATCTATAAAAAAGAACTGAAGAGCTATTTCAACGGCATGATGGGCTATGTCTTTATTGCCTTTGCGCTGGCGGTCATCGGCGTATATACCGTCGCCGTCAGCTTTCTGCAGTCCTATCCCAATTTTGAATATGTGCTCGATTCGGTGCGGTTTCTGTTCGTGCTGATCATTCCGGTGCTGACCATGCGCACCATGGCCGAGGAAAAGCGCCAGCGCACCGATCAGCTGCTCTATTCCTCGCCCGTGTCCACCATATCTATCATCACGGGCAAATTCCTGGCCGCCCTCACCGTTTTTGCCGTGCCGCTGCTCATCTCCTGCGCCTATCCCGTGCTGCTGGGCCGCTTCGGCATCGTCAACTATAAGACGGCCTACGCCGGTATTCTGGGCTTTCTGCTGATGGGCGGCGCCGCCATCGCCATTGGCATCTTTCTTTCGGCGCTGGCCGAGAGCCAGATGGTCTCGGCGGTGGTTTCCTTCGCCTGCCTGCTGGGCTGCTATCTGATGCCCAGCCTGACCAATATGCTCTCCTCGTCGGCCCTGACATCGGCCCTGGGCTTCGCCGCCCTTTTCCTGCTGGTGGCCTGGATGACCTACAATACCACCCGCAACGTGCCGCTGGCGGCCGGTGTCGGCGTGGTGGGCATCGGCGCCATGGCGGCCCTGTATATGCTCAAGCCGGCATGGCTGGAGGGCACGTTCAACACGGCGCTCAACAGCCTGGCCGTATTTTCCCGCTACGACACGTTCGTTTACGGCATGTTCGATCTGCGGTCGGTCGTCTATTTCGTCACGATTATCGCGCTTTTCATTTTCTTCACCGTGCAGACCGTTGAAAAGCGCCGCTGGGCCTGAGATCCAAGGAGGTAGATCGCAATGAAAATGAAGAAAAGCAAGAGCGGCGGCTCCTTTGCGTCCGGCGCCCTCAAGATGGGCAGCAACCAGGCCGCCCTGTGCGCTGCGGCTGTGCTCATCGCCGTGCTGGTCAATCTGATCCTGGCAAAGCTGCCCACCACCTATACGCAGTTTGATCTGAGCGACAACGGCTTTTTCACCCTCTCCCAGCAGAGCGAGGAGATCTGTGAAAATCTGGAACAGGACGTCACCCTTTATCTGATCGCCGAAAACGGCGCCGAGAACAGCAGCGTCGTCAGCCTGCTTGACCGCTACAAGGCCGCCGGCAGCCGCATCCGGGTGGAGCAGGTCGACCCTGTGCTCTATCCGGCCTTCACCGCCCAGTACACCGACGCGGCGGTATCGGACAACAGCGTGATCGTCGTTTCCGGCAGCCGCTCCAAGGTGGTCGACTATTCGTCGATCTTTGTCACGGATTACTCCAGTTTCTATACCACCGGGCAGACGTCCACTTCCTTTGACGGCGAAGGCACCATCACTTCGGCCATCGCCTACGTCACCACCGACGACCTGCCCATCGTCTATACGCTGGAAGGTCACGGCGAGAGCCCCCTGTCCGACACGCTGCAGGCCATGATCGCCAAAGACAACTACACGCTGACCGGCCTCAGCCTGATGTCGGACGGCGGCGTCCCGGACGACTGCAGCGCCCTGCTCATCGTTTCGCCCGTTACTGACCTCAGCGAGAAAGAGCTGACCAGTATTCTGACCTATATGGAAAACGGCGGCAGCGTCATTCTCTTCTTTGATTACGCCACGGGCAGCAAGCCCAATTTTGACACCCTGCTGGAAAACTACGGCCTGCGTCTGGTGAACGGCGTCGTTGTCGAGCGCGACGGCAGCCACTATTTCTCCAGCGGCTATTATCATTATCTGCTGCCCGACCTGCAGCAGCATGAGACCACGTCCAGCCTGATCTCCGGCAAGCAGTATGTGCTGGTGCCCCAGGCCACAGTCATCGAGGAGACCGAAAGCCACCGCAGCACCCTCAATATCACGCCCATTCTGACCAGCACCGCCGATTCCTACGCCAAGTTCAACGCCGAGACGGCCTCCACCATGGAAAAGGAGGAGGGCGATATCGACGGTCCCTTCAATGTCGGCGTCGTCGTCACCGAAGCCGCCAACGGCGGCGAGGCCAAGATGATCTGCTATTCCTCCTCCCTCATGCTGGACGAAACGGTAGACGCGCTGGTGTCGGGCGGCAATACCGACCTGCTCCTCAGCACGCTGGGCTGGACCTGCGGCCAGGAGGCCAGCATGTCTATCCACGCCAAGACAGTGGACGCCGAAAAGCTGGTGGTGCCGGCCGCCAACGCCAACCTGTGGAGCGTCGTTCTGGTGATCGGCCTGCCTCTGTTCTTCCTGCTGGCCGGCGCCATCGTCGTTCTGGACAGGAGGAAAAAGTAAGATGCGCAGCAAGCCTTTGATCCTCTGTCTGGTCCTGTTGGTGGTGCTGGGCGGCGTTTACGCCGCGCTGGTGCTGGGCGGCGAAGAGCCTGTCGATGAAGACGAGATCTACGCCCAGACCGGCATGTCTTCCGACGCCATGACCCTGACCGAAATCGACATGATGACCATCATGCACTTCCGCTGTGAAACAGCGGAGGGCGAGACCATCGAGCTGAATTATACCGTCGAGGGCTGGCAGGTGCCGGATAACCCCGATTATCCCATCGACGACAGCCTGGTGGAGGACGTGATCCAGCCGCTGTGCGCCGTCAAGTCCGACCGTTTGCTGACCGAGGACTCGTCGGCCATGGCGGAATACGGCCTGTCGCCGGCTCGTTTCCATGTAGAGCTGACCGATTCCAGTGGCAATGTGTATGCCTACAACATCGGCGACAAGCACAGCACGACCCAGAAGTATTATTTCAATATCGAGGGAGAAGACAAGATCTACACCGTCCCCACCGGCGTCGGCATGGAGCTGGAGGACCATCTGACCCTGGCCAGCTATATGAAGCTGCCCTCCTTCCCGGCGGCCAGCGCCTCGACCACCGAGTCCATCGTCGTGGAAACGGCCGGCAAGCGGGTGGAGATCGTCCGCCGGCCCGAGGGTGACGAGAGCTGCTATACCAGCGACTATATCTGGTTCCTCAAGCAGGCGGACGGCAGCCTCCTGCCCCTTTCTGAGGAGGAACTGAGCTACTTCACCAATGCGCTGGCCGGCATGGGGATGCTGAACGGCGTCGATTATTCCCAGGACCCCGCCGTGCTGGAAACATACGGCCTTGTGGAGGACCGGCAGCATGAGATCTCCATCACCTACGAAAGCGCTTCCAGAGGGGTCGTCACCGATGTTTTCTACATCGGCCAGGGCACCGATGGCAAGGCCTATGCCCGTGTTGAGGGCGATTGGGTCATCGGGTCGATCGTCAACCGCTTCGACTTCTTCGACTTTGATTATGAGCGCTACAAGGCCGATGATTTCTTTAAAATGCAGCTGGATACCGTCGACCAGATGACCATCCTGCTGGAAGAGAACCGCTATGTCATCCGGGCCGGCCGCACCACCACCACCGGTGACGACGGCACCGAAAAGACCACCACGGAGTATACCTGGAACGGCACGACCCTCAGCGCCGACGCCGTGACGGCCTTCTTCAATCAGATGCGCAATACCGTCCACGAGGGCACGGCTTCGGCGGCGCCCGGCGGCACGCCCTATCTGGAGATCATCTTCGACCGCAATACCGACGCCTACAGCCAGATGACCCTCCGTCTGTGGGCCTACGACAGCAGCTTCTATATTTCCGAGTTCAACGGCGAAACGCGGCTGATCAACAAGGTGGATGTCAAAGCCATCGCCGACAGCCTGCAGGCAGCCCTGCAGAGCCAGGCATAAGCCGCGCTCTGCCCGGGCAGGGCCGATCAATGAAAAAACACGCCATATTCCGCTTGAAAGGCTGGGTATGGCGTGTTTTTCTGCTTTTCTGCAATGCGCATCGTGTGAAAAATATCCGCGGATACCGTATAAACCGGTTGATTTCTTTTTGAAAATATACTATACTTTATTAAGAACGAACGCTTTGAATAAAGGGGGAGACCGGATGGCGAATTACACGGAAGAGCAATGGAACGCCAAAAAGGTCGAGCTGATGGAAAAATGCTATAACGGTTTTGCCGAACTGGGGCTGCACGGCACCGGCATTCGCACCCTGGCCAGGCATTGCGGATATAACACCACGATGATCTATACCTATTTCAAGGACCTGGATGATCTGATCATCCAATCTACCGAATACTGCATGAGCAAGGTAGAAGATGAGTTTATGGCGAAAGCGCCGACCGATGTGGAGGATCTGTGGCGGTTTATAGACGAGATCCCCTGCTGGACGGCAAAAGAGCACGGCAAGAAATACCGCCTGATGTATCAGGTGTATACCCACCCGAAATACAGGGAATACG
>CAMEZQ010000027.1 GCA_945947915.1 uncultured Clostridia bacterium
GTAACTACCAAAATAATTCTCGCAGTATGACAATAACCAATAATAGGAAAATTCTCGCACAGTGATAAAGAAAATCGGAGTAAATCTATTTTTATTATAGGTAGAAAAAAAATAAGCGATACCTGGTCACATGGGCCACGTATCGCTTATTCTCTTGCCGCTAATTCTACCTGACAGAGACCACAAAAGATAATTAGGACAAATTACTGTTTTACGACCACCCGGCTAACCGCAGGATGCGTTTTTTCTTTACCGTTCACTTTTCCGGAAATATCTTCAGCAGCCGGAAGTGCCGCTTCTTTCCAATACCGTGCAGGCCTCAAAAGCTCCCATACCCATCTCCAGCCCCGCGGGCAATCTGACATGCTCCAGCGACACACAGTCCCGAAAAGCCCGCGCGCCGATCATCCGCAGACTTTCCGGCAGCCCAATCTGCCGGAGCGGACAGCTCTCAAACGCGCCGTCGCCCAGCCGCTCTAATCCGTCCGGCAGCCAGATCTCCTCCAGTGCCCAGCAACCCTGAAAAGCATAATTGCCGATCTCCCGCAGGCCCTGGGGCAGCTCGGCCTGCCGCAGCCGCAGGCAGCCGGAAAAAGTCCAATCCGGCAGCCGCACCACGCCTTCCGGCAGAGATACCGATTCCAGATGGCTGCAGTCGTGGAAAACGCCGTCGCCCATCCGCTCCAGTCCGTCCGGCAGCTGGACCCACCGCAGCCCCTCACAGAAAGCCAGCGCGTCCTCGCCGATCTCCTCCACTCCATTGGGGATCTCCATATCCACCAGGCTGTCGCATCCGCTGAAAGCGTATTCCCCGATGGACCGCAGGCCTTTCGGCAGGTTGATCTCCCGCAGCTCCAGGCACCCCTGAAAAGCCGCCTCCCCAATGCGCCGCAGACTTGCGGGCAATACGGCTTCCTCCAGCGTTTCACACCAGATAAACGCACGGCTGCCGATGGCCGTGACCCCCTCGGGGATCACGATTCGCTCCACTGTGTTCTGCAGCGCCTGTGGGAGCATTCCCTCTGTGACCTCCCGGATCCCATCCGGAAAAATATATTCTTTCATCTCAAGCCTTCCTTTCCCGCGCCCGGGCCGTATGACGGCATCGATGGCGTGTGCCGCGGTTATCAACGTCATCTTACAATGCTGCCGCCGCAAAAAACAAACACCCGCCGGTCATTTAAAGTCGGCGGGTGAAAGCGCTCCTACCGGATCGCCTTTCCATGCAGATCCCAGTAGGCCCGTTTGAATTCTTCGATGAAAATGCTTTCGGCATCGTACAGCTTATGCTCGGCCCGATAGATCAGCAGATCGGAAATATCCCCCCGGCCGTCGTCGTAGGGCTTGGTGACCAGTCCGTACCGGTCCATCACCTCCCGCGGGATGGGCCGCGTGATCATATACCCGCCCTGCAGGCTGCCCAGGCTGCTCAGGCAGGCCGATACCGAACGGAAACAGACGATGCGCGCCACCGTCCCCTCGATCTGCCGGCCGCCGGAAGTGACCAGTGTATAGGGCTCCAGCATATCTGCCGTCACCTTCGGCATGCCGGCCAGCGGATGATCGGCAGGCATGACCAGCGCATAGCGGAAAGTGCCGATGACCTGGCAGCGGATATTTTTCTCCCACAGCGCCCGCTGCAGCGCGTCGATGTCGGCGCTGCCGGCCCGCATGACGCCGATATGGCAGTCGTCGTGCTGCACGCGCTCCAGCACCTCGTTGGGCCGGCATTCTTCCAGATAGCAATCGTAATTGCCGGTATCCGAAAGCAGCCGCGCCGTGCGCGTAAAGGCGTGCAGCAGCGTGTTGGAGCTCTGTCCGGCCACCCGGAAGGTCTGCCGGCGGCCGCTGCCGTCCCGGAACAGGTTTTCCAGCTCCTGCGTCTGCCGGACGATCTCGGCGGCGCGCTCCAGAAAGATCCGGCCGTTTTCGGTGGGAACGATCCCCTTGGGCGTGCGGCTGAAGATCCGGATGCCGGTGGTGTCCTCCAGCTCCTTGATGACCCGGCTCAGATTGGGCTGGCCCATGGCCAGGTTTTCAGCCGCCTTGGTGATGGAGCCGGTCCGTTCGACCTCCAGCGCGTATTTCAGGTGTGTCAGATTCATATCAGCATCTTCCTTTTCGCAGGTTGGGGCAAATTTTTATACAGCCCCCGGGCACAGCTTGTCCGGGGGCTGTATTCCATGTTTTCAGTTTCCTGTATGCCGATCGTCCGCCCGGCTCTACGGCGCGGGCGTCACCGACGGATCGGTATTGTCTCCGGAGGGGAACAGGCTGTTCCACCAGTCGTCAAACCCCGATCCGCTGTCATCGTCGGGCTTGTTGTTCCACCATTCGTCGATGCTGCCCGGAATATCCGGCATATCGGGCCAATGGCTGGGGTCAACGGCGTTGGCGTCGTTCTCGGCGTTGTGGACTGTGCAGATCTGTCCGTCGCGGATACAGTAGGCGCTGTCGCCCACGGCCACCCCCACCGGGAAATTACGGTCGTTGACCAGCACCCGCACCGTGCGGATCAGCGTATCAGCGTCGCAGAACTCGTTGGCCGGCTCCTTGGTCTCAGCACACAGCTCCACCGGCACATGGCAGGCGCAGACCTCGGTGGGCACGTCCTCCTTGGCCACATAGGCCGTGGCCACGCGGCTGCCCCGCTCGTCCTGGCTGCAATATTCGCTGGGGATCTTGCCGCTGTCCAGGCAATAGCTGACCCGCACCAGCTCGGTGCTCTCGTTGAAGCTCCGGGCCGGCAGCCCGGCATGCACCTTCTCCATGACGGCCTTCCAGAGATACAGGGCCGGGTTGGTGGACACGCCCGTGACCTCCTGCTGCTTGTCGTAGCCAAACCAGACGACGCCGGTATAATAGGGCGTCACGCCGGCAAACCAGCGGTCGTAATTGCTGGTGGTCGTACCGGTCTTGCCGCCGACCTCAATGCCGCCGCCCAGCGCCGCGCGGGAACCGGTGCCGTTGGAAACGGCGTATTTGAGCAGCTCCAGCATATAGGTCGCGGTCTTGCTGCTCATGGCCTCGGTCTTGGTGGGCGTATTGTCCAGCAGCAGCTGGCCCTCGGAATCGTAGACCTTGGTATAAAGGATCGGCTCGGTGTAGTAGCCGTCGTTGGTAAAGGCCGAATAGGCGGCGGTCATATCCAGCACGGTGGCGCCGTCGGTCAGGCCGCCCAGAGCCATGGAGCCCAGGGTAACATCGGTCTTGATCTCGGTGGAGCCATCTTTGTTGGTGACCGTGCGCGAATCGACCAGGGTGGAAAGATTCATCCGGTTATAGGCAAAATCAAAAGCCTTTTCCGGCGTCAGCTTTTCAACGATATCCACGGCCACCGTGTTGAGCGACTTGGCGATACCGGTCTGCACCGTCACCTTGCCGCTGTAGCTGTTGCTCTCGTTTTTCGGCCAGCCGGTGGCGCGCAGCTCAAAATTCTTCGGCACGTCGTCAATGACAGTGATGGGCGTGATGAGGCCGGCTTCAATGGCCGGCGCGTAAACCGAGATGGGCTTGATGGAAGAACCGGGCGAACGCTTGGTCTGCGTGGCGCGGTTGAGCACGCGGTCGCCCGTCTTCTCGCCGCGGCCGCCGTAAAGGGCCTTGACCTCGCCCGTATAGGGATCCATGATCACCATGGCGGCCTGGGGCATGGTGCCGTCTTTGCCCAGAACGCCCGGGAAATTGTCGAGATCGGTGAAAACGGCGTCCATCGCCGCCTGGATCTCCGGGTCGATGGTGGCCACGATGCGCAGGCCGCCGGTGTAAAGCAGCAGCTTGGCGGTATCCGAGCTGTATCCCTTCTGCTCCACCAGATCGGCGATGACCTGGTCGATGATGGCGTCGACGAAATAGCTCTGATAGGTGCCCTCGCTCTCGTCATCCTGCTTTTTGACGGCCTGCACGTCCTCAACGCTGGCCTCGTCATACTGTTCCTGGGTGATCTTGCCGTATTTGAGCATCTCCTCCAGCACCACGGCCCGCCGCTCGGCGTTGTATTCCGGGAAACGGATCAAATCGTATTTATAAGGATTCTTGGTGATGCCGGCAATGGAGGCGCACTCGGCCAGCGTCAGCTCGCTCAGCTCCTTGCCGAAATAGGTATAGGCCGCCTGCCGGACGCCGTAGGACGACTGGCCGAAATAGATGGTGTTCAGATACATCTCCAGGATGTCTTCTTTTTCATAGTTCTTTTCCAGCTCCAGCGCGCGCATGATCTCCTGGATCTTGCGCTTGGCGGATGTTTCGTTGTCGCCGGTCAGGTTTTTGATCAGCTGCTGGGTGATGGTCGAGCCGCCGCCGAAATTGGAGCGGAAGGGCACCACATAATTGAGGGCCGCGCCCAGCGTGCGCTTCCAGTTGACGCCGCCATGGCTCCAGAAGGTGTTGTCCTCCACGGCCACGAAGGCGTCCTGCAGCATCGTCGGGATCTCCTCCAGGTCGGCCCATACGCGGTCCTCCTTGCCATGCAGCTTTTCCAGTTCCACCTCTCTGCCGTTATCGTCGATATAGTAAATGAAACTGGTGAAATTCAGACGGAAGCTGTCGAGATCGATGTCAACGTCTTTGCTGACATATTTGCGGATATAATAGGCAAACGCCGTGCCGCAGATGCCGAGGCAGGTCAGGCCGATCAGCATGAGCGTCACCAGCGTAAAGCCGATATACCGCAGCGTTTTCCTTTTCTTTTTTTTGGTTTTCGTCAATGTTTTGTTCTCCTTTACAGCGCCGGCACACAGGCGCGGCTCTATTTCCGAACGCTGCGGACCTGCCGCAGGCTTTGAACGATCGTCCGCCGGCGCATAGCCGATGGATACTGGTTATTATAGCATGGCTCATCACAAAATGCAAAATGCAGAAACAATTTCAAAATTTATGAATATTGCTGCATAGCCTCGTGTTTTTCGGAGAAAATATTTCTGAAAAGCAATATTTTCTCGTTTTGAGAGGAGTCTTGACAGAATGATGAAGAAAAGATCTCCCCGTCTGCTGGCTCTTTTTTCCGCAGCGGCCCTGCTGATGAGCGGCGCGGCCGCCTATTCCCTGGAAGAAAAAGAGGTCCCGGCCGCGGCGCCGCAGCCGGTCGAAACCGCGCCCGTGCCCGCCTATCTCGTCCGGGAGCTGAACGGCTGCATCGCCGTTTTTTCCGGCGACGGCGCCGACCTGCTGCGCCGGACCGATTATCCCGCGGCCGCCCTGCCTCTGGCCGACCGCCAGGGCCTGGAAGCGGGCATTCCCGTCGATTCCGACGAGGCGCTGGCCATGCTGCTGGAAGACTACCAGTCATAGGCGCCGCGCCAAACAAAAAGACCTGCCCGCGGGCAGGTCTTTTTTGCTCTGTTTGTCTTTTTATTCCTCGATCAATTCCACGATGAGCAGCCCTTCCTCCGCGCCGGCGTCGGCCGGGAAATAGAGCTCCTCGGCGTCGTCATAAAGCACGAATCCGTACTGCCGCATATTGTCGGCGATCTCCAGCCGCACCTCGGGATCGTTGCGCACGCTGATGACCAGCGTGCAGCCCGCCTCGGCTTCCCCGGCCTGATCGGCAAAAATATCCGGCAGATCCTCCAGGCGGCCGGCCGCCACCAGATAAAAGCCGTAGCCGTCCACCTGGCCGGCCAGCATATCGGCAATGGCCTGCAGCCGTTCGGCGTTCAGATAGGCCGATGCTCCGCCGGTCTCCTGTTCCGAAAAGGCTCCGCCGTCGACTTCTTCAGAGGCCCCGAGCGGCATTTCGGTATTCTGGCTGACCACCGTGATATTATCGCTGCTGTCGGCGAACCATCCCAGCATAGGCGTCTGAATACGCATGGGCGTCTGGTCTTCCGGCGTCTGGTCCGCCGCTTCCGCATACAGATCGTCGGCGGCCAATGTGGTCTTTTGCATATTTTCCGACATATCGCCGCTGCCCTGCAGCGCGGTGTCGGCGATTTCGGCTTCACTCGACTTGGCCCTTTGGAAAACAGCGCCCACGCCGTGGGTCATGCCAAAGACGCCCACCAGGGCGATAGCCAGCATGGCGACCGCCGTACGGAGCCAATGATGCCGCTTTTTATGCCCGGAACGCGCCTCTCCGGCATCGGAAGACGGGAAGGGGGTCACATTTTCCGCTTCCTGCGCCGCGGCGACCGCGGCCATGATCGAAGCGTGCAGATCCTTCGGCGGCTCCAGATCCTGAACGGCCCGGTTGACCATGCAGATCTCATCGCAGTATTGCCGGCAGGCCGGGCATTCCCGCATATGGGCTTCCAGCGCACGGGCTTCACTTTCCGGCAGTTCGCCATCGATATACAGATTGATCAGCAGTTCGTTTCCATTACAAACTTTCATAGCGAATCTTCCTTTCACCCTTTAGACCGAAAGGAAATCGGTTTGTTCCCACTTTGTAATAAATAATTTCTCAGCCTCTCCCGTGCCCGGGAAAGACGGGATTTCACCGTTCCGATCTCGATCTGCAGCGTATCGGCGATCTCCTCGTAAGACAGCCCGGCGATATCGCGCAGCAGAATGATCTGCTTGTATGTTTCGGGCAGCGCGTCGATGCCCGTCCGGATGACCTGCCGCAGCTCGGCCCGCTCATAGATCTCCACGGGGTCGTAGGTGCTGTCGCTGATCTCGTTGACAAATGTGCCGTTTTCCTCGTCTTCCAGCTCCAGCGGCAGCTCGGCCCGGACGGCGCGGCGCCGCAGCATGTCCTTGCAGACATTGATGGTGATCCGGTAAAGCCAGGTGGAAAAACTGCTTTCGGCGTTGAATGTATCTAAAAAGCGGTAAACGCGGATAAACACTTCCTGCGACGCGTCCATGGCGTCGGCGTCAATACCCATGAGCCGATGGGCCGTGATATAAACCTTTCGTTCATACTGCTGAACCAGCTGTTCGAAAGCGTCATGGTCGCCCGCGCGCGCGCGTTCGACCAGTTCCCGGTCGTTCATGACGTCATACCTCCTTTACGGCAGGATCTTCCTTTCGTATCTCTTCACAAAGGGCCTCCAGCTCTTCCAGGCCGGAGACGCCCGACATGCGCACTTTAAACGGCTTCACGCCGGCCAGCCGGCCCAGATACCACAAGCCGTGCTTGCGGAACTCCACCAGCGACCGTTCTCCCTTCCACTCCGCCATGGCCCGGGCGTGGGCCAGCAGGGTATCCAGCAGCTCGCCGCAGGAAAGCCGTTCCGGCGGCAGGCCTTCGGCGGCCCGCAGGCAGTCCCGGAAAATAAAGGGATTGCCCTCGGCGCCCCGGGCGATCATCACATAGTCCACCCCGGTCTCCCGCAGGATCTCCATGCAGGCCCGGGCCGAAAGCGCGTCCCCCGATGCGATGACCGGGATGGACGTGACGGCCGCCTTGACTCTTGCGACGACCTCCCGGTCGGAAGCGCCGGTATACATCTGTGCACGGGTGCGCCCGTGGACACACAGGGCAGCAATGCCGGTCTGCTCGGCCATTTTTGCGAATTCCACGCAGGTATCGCTGCCCCCTTCAAAGCCCTTGCGGAACTTGACCGTCACCGGCACCGGCACGGCCCGGACGACGGCCCGCAGGATGGCCTCGGCCCGTTTGGGATCGCGCATCAGCGCGCTGCCCTCGCCGTTGCCGACGATCTTGGAGACCGGGCAGCCCATATTGATATCGATGCCCTGGGCCCCCGAGATCTCCAGCGCCCGCCGCGCCCCCTCGGCCATCACGTCGGGGTCGCTGCCGAAGATCTGGGCGAAGCAGGGCTTATGTCCTTCCGGCAGCCGCAGCATGCGGCCGCTCTTCTCGTCCTGATAGGTCAGGGCCCGGGCGCTGACCATTTCGGTATAGGTCAGCGCGGCGCCGTATCGTTCACAGACGGCGCGGAACGGCGCGTCGGTCACGCCGGCCATCGGAGCCAGAAAAAAACGGCTCTCCACCTCACTGCCGCAGAATCTCATCGTGCCAGCGACGCCTCCATGCCGGCCATACGCTGCGTGAGGAAATCCAGCGTAAAGGGCAGGTCATAGTCATGCAGGCCGTGGCGGTATGCCAGCTCCTCGGTATAGTCCTCCAGCATATAGAGCCGGAAGCCCTTGTTGCCCTTTTCATAATGGGTGACGACGCCGTCGATGGCGGCCGATTTGAAACCGATGAATCGTCCCTCGGGGCCGAACTCCAGCTCCAGCCGCAGCAGGCCGCCCAGCAGGCGGTCCTGCTCCCGCTGTCCCGAAACGAAATTGCCCATGGAATAGATGCACAGGGTCTGTTCCGTGCCCGCTTCCCGGTCGATCCACTGGGCCGGCTGCAGCACATGCGGATGCGAGCCGATGATCAGATCGACCCCCAGACTGCTGAGCAGCGCGGCAAATTCCCGCTGGCCGTCCGAGGGCGTCTGCTGGTATTCCGTGCCCCAGTGCATGGCCGCGGCCAGAAAATCACATTGGGGACGCAGCGCTTCCACGTCCTCGGTGATCTTCTGGGTGCCGATGCGGTCGACCATCCAGTCGCTGCCGCCCAGCCCGGCGTTGAGCCCGTAGGTATAGGCCAAAAGGCCGATGCGCACCCCTTTGACCTCCAGAATGACATAGCTGCCCACCTCGCTCTCGTCGTCCCGGGCGCCGACCACGGCAATGCCGTTTTCTTCCAGGGCGGCAATGGTCTGGCGGGCGCCCTCGGCGCCCTTGTCGGCCATATGGTTGTTGGCCAGCGAGGCCGCGGTGAAGCCCAGATCGGCCATGGCCGCCGCCACCGACTTGGGGGCGCTGAGCGTGGGATAGGCGCCCACCGTATCATCCAGCGGCACCTCCTGGGTATACAGCGCCACGTCGCTGCCGGCGATCTCATCCCGGATGCCGGCGTAGACGTGGGCAAAATCATAGCTGCCGTCGTCCTGGCGGCTGTCAAAAGACAGGGTGTTGTGGATCAGGTTGTCTCCCGCCGCCGTAAAGGTGACGACGATGTTTTCCCGCTCCGGTTCCTCCGGCTCCTCCGGGGGCGTTTCCGTCCCGGCCGCGGGCTGGGTCTCCTGCGGCTGGGTCTCTTCATCTGCCTGCGGCTGCCGGTCCTGCTCCGTCCCGGTGTCCCGCTGCTCAGCGCATCCGCCCAGCAGCGGCAGAAAAACCAGCAGAAAAGCCATCAAAAAGGCGCATATCTTTCTGTATTTATATCGTTTCATCTGTATTTCCTCAATATGCCGGCGCGCGGCCCGGGCACGCAAAAGGGCGTGCGATTTTTGTCTGTACAAGTTTACTATATCAAAATCCGGCACGTATTTCAATCATTATGAAAAAATTATGTCACCCTGTTTTGCCGGCACCGCCGGCGTCCAAAGGGCATATATTGTCCTGAGGCCCCTCTTCCCCTGGCGGGCAGACGGGTCACGACAACAGAGGAGGCTTTTCATGCCGGAACATCCCGATTACGAATACTGTAAAACCAAAACCATCAATTGCGCCCAGTACGGCGGCTTTATGCCGCCCCGCGGCGGCGACCGTCCCGAAGGGCCGGAAATGCCCCAGGGCTGCGGTCATCCCAAATGCCCCGAATGGTGCCGCTGCGGCGGCTGGCATCCCTGCATGGGACAGCAGTTCTGCTTTCCCATGTCCTGCTGCCCGTCGATGATCGCCGGCCCCACAGGCCCCATCGGTCCTGCCGGCGCCACCGGACCTGCCGGTCCTACAGGGCCTACAGGCCCCACGGGTCTCACCGGGCCTGCCGGCCCCACGGGTCCCACCGGTCCTATGGGCATCACCGGTCTCACAGGTCCCACCGGGCCTACTGGCCCCACTGGTCTCACCGGACCCACTGGTCCCACAGGTCCTACCGGCCCCATGGGCATCACCGGTCTGACCGGCCCCACGGGTCCCACCGGTCCCACCGGTCTCACCGGTCCTACCGGACCCACAGGCCCCACGGGTCTCACCGGTCTCACCGGTCCCACCGGCCCCACCGGTCCTACCGGACCCACAGGCCCCACGGGTCCCACCGGTCCTACCGGACCCACAGGCCCCACCGGCCCCACAGGTCCTACCGGTCCCACAGGTCCTACCGGTCCCACAGGCCCCACCGGTGCTGCCGGCACCGTCGCTGCGCTGGCTGTCTATGACGCCAACGAACAAACGCCGGCCGCCGGCACGGCTCTTTTGTTCAGCGAAACGCCCATGACCTCCGGCGGCGGCATGACCCATACGCCGGGCACCGCCCAGATCAATCTGAGCCAGACCGGCGTCTACCAGGTCTTCTTCCACAGCTTCGTCACCGTCAACAGCGGCGTTTCTATCCCCACGGAAGTCACCGTTCAGCTCCGTCTGAACGGCGTCACTGTCCCCGGCGCCTTCGTCCGCTATTCCTTTGAACACTCCAACGAAACGACCACCCTCAACCTGGCCGTTCCGGTCAGCGTTTCCACCGTTCCTGCCGCACTGACCATGGTGGTCGACACCAGCGGCTTCACCTTTGCCGATTCCTATATGACCGTTATGAAGATCGGCTGATCTTTCCCTTCGTCCGGGGGATGCCCAGCGTCCCCCGGGCCTTTCTGGAGGTGTCTTTCTGGCACATCAGTATAAAGTTGCCGTCTACGCCATCTGCAAAAACGAAGCCGCCCATGCCGAACGCTTTATGGCGTCCATGGGCGAGGCCGACGCCGTCTATATCCTGGACACCGGCTCCGACGACGGCAGCCCGGCGCAGCTCCGATCTCTGGGCGCCGAGGTCCAAACGGCCGATATCACCCCCTGGCGCTTCGACACAGCCCGCAACATGGCGCTGGGACTGGTGCCCATGGATACCGACATCTGCGTCTGCTGCGACCTGGACGAGGTCTTCGACCCCGGCTGGCGGGCGGCGCTGGAAGCCGCGTGGACGCCCGGCTGCACCCGGGCCGCCTGCCGCTTTTACTACGACGACCGGGGCGGCTTTTTCTACCGCGATCTGATCCACGCCCGCCGCGGCTTCGTCTGGGCCTGGCCCGTCCACGAGGCGTTGGTATCACTGGCCCCCGAGGTGCGGGTCTCCTGCGAGGACATCCGGCTGCGTCATCTGCCCGACACGCAAAAATCCCGGGCCGCCTATCTTCCCCTGCTGGAGCAGGCCGTGCGGGATATGCCCGGCGACGTGCGCATGCTGCGATATCTGGGCCGGGAATATGTCTACCAGGGCCAGTACGACCGGGCCATTCCCGTGCTGGAGCGCCACGCGGCGCTGGAACCGTGGGATGCACAGCGCGCCGCTTCCCTGCGCGACCTGGCCCGCTGCCGCCTGTATCTGGACGATCCCGCCGGGGCAGCCGGCCTCTTCCGGCAGGCCATCGGGGCCTGCCCCCGCCTGCGTGAAGGCTATGTGGAGCTGGCGCAGCTCTGTCTGCACCAGGCGCAGTACGGCGACGCCCTGCTCTATGCCCTGGGTGCGCTGGCCATCCACACGCCCGACTGGCAGTATTTCAATGAGGGCTTCGCCTGGGGCCCTCTCCCCTGGCAGATCGCCGCCGCGGCGGCCCAGGCCCTGAACCTGCCCATGGCCGCATACTACGAACAAAAAGCCGCCGGATCGTAAGCTTCGGCGACAAAACCCATCAAAAAAAGTCCAGCTTCGGCTGGACTTTTTTAAGTCTGTATGGATCCGGTTCCGCCGCGGCCTGCGCGGAGATGCGCCAGCAGGGCCTGCCGTTCGTTGGGGCAGACGCCGGACAGAACGGCTTCCAGCAGAAAACGCAGTGCCTCCCCCACCGCCGGACCGCTGTATCCCAGCGCCGTCAGGTCCTTTCCCCGCACGGCCAGCTCCCCCAGGGTCAGACAGGGCCGCGCCGCCCATTCGTCCTCGACCAGCGCCAGCAAGCGCCGCCCCTCGTCGCCCCGCTCTGGATAGGCCGGATTATGGGCTGCGTGATCGGCGATGCGCATCTGCAGCAGCTGTCGGGTACGCGCGATGCCGTACCGGGAAAGCAGCCGCCGCGCCCCGGCCCGTCCGCCAGGCAGCGTCTGGTCGTGCATGTTGACCAGCCACACAACCGCCTCTCGCGTCCGCCGGTCGCTTTTGAGCCGGCGCAGTGCCGCGTCGGCCATACGGGCGCTCTCGACCCCGTGACCGTAAAAGTGTCCCTCCCCGGCCGCGTCGACGATCGCGCAGGCCGGCTTGCCCAGATCGTGAAAGAGCAGGGCCAGCCGGACGGTCAGATCCATGGGCGCGGCGGCTACGGCGCGGGCCGTATGTTCCCAGACGTCGTAAATATGATACCGGCTGTGCTGGTCAAAGCCCACTGCGGCGCCCATTTCGGGCAGCACGGCCTGCAGTACATCGGGGCAGGTCAGCAGTACCGAAAGCACATGCTCCCCCAGCAGCAGCTTTTTCAGCTCCTGCAATACGCGCTCTCCCGAAACGCAGGCCAGCAGGGCGCTTTTTTCCGTCATGGCCGCCCGCGTGGACGGCGCGATGGAAAAGCCCAGCACCGACGAAAAACGCAGGCCGCGCAGGATGCGCAGGGCGTCCTCGTCAAATCGGCGCGCCGGGTCGCCCACAGCCCGCAGCGTGCGCGCCGCCAGATCCTGCCGGCCGCCAAAGGGATCGACCAGCCCCTCCCAGGGGCTCCAGGCCATGGCGTTGACGGTGAAATCCCGCCGGCGCAGATCTTCCCGCAGCGCCCGAACGAAGGCGACGCTTTCGGGATGCCGGTGATCGGAATAGGCCCCGTCCTTCCGGAAGGTGGTGATCTCCAGTGCCTCGCCGTCCAGCAGCACGGTCACGGTGCCGTGCCGGATCCCTGTTTCCAGCACGCGATATCCGGCAAAAGCCGCGGCCGTCTCCTCAGGCCGTGCCGACGCGGCAATATCCCAGTCGTGGGGCACGGCGCCCCGGCAGGCGTCCCGGACGCAGCCGCCCACCAGATAGGCGGCGTAGCCGCCGTCCCGCAGGATCTCCATGGCCCGCAGCACGGCGGCCGGCGGATCGATACGCACCTTTTCTCCTCCCTTTCTCCGCGCCCTGTGCGCAGCTCGGAAAACCCCCCGGCGGAGAGATCCGCCGGGGGGCTTAAAAACTCACTGATCTTTCTGCGCGGCCGGCGCGTTTCCACCGTCGGCCCCGTCTTTTTCCGTTTCGCTCTCGTCCTCCAGCAGACCGGTCTCCTGAATGGAATCCCAGTCGGCGTCGGGGGCGTCGAACAGCGCGGCAAAGTGCTTTTCGCCAATGGTCTCATGCTCAAGCAGCGCGGCGGCGATCTTATCCAGCATGGGCATATTGTCCTGAATCAGCTCTGTGCAGCGCCTGTAAGCCTCGTCGATGATCGCTTTGACTTCCTCGTCGATCAGCGCGGCCGTGGCGTCGGAGATATTCTTGCTCTGGGCAAAATCACGGCCCAGGAAGACTTCCTCGTTGGAATTGTAGCAGATGGGACCCAGTTTGTCGCTCATGCCGTATTTGGTCACCATGCCGCGGGCAATATCGGTGGCCCGCTCGATGTCGTTGGAAGCGCCGGTGGAAATATCGTCCAGCACCAGCTTTTCGGCCACACGGCCGCCCAGCAGCACCACAAGCTCATCCAGCATCTCGTTCTTGGAGGCGTAATACTTATCCTCTTTGGGCAGGCTCATGGTAAAGCCGCCGGCCCGCCCGCGGGGAATGATGGAAACCTGGTGGACCGGATCCTGCGAAGGCAGCAGCCGGGTGACCAGGGCGTGACCGGCCTCGTGATAAGCCGTCAGCTTCTTCTCATGCTCCGAAATGACGCGGCTCTTCTTCTCGTTGCCCATGATGACCTTCAGATAGGCGTCGTCCATATCCTTGGCCGTGATGGCCGGACGGTCAGCCCGGGCCGCCAGCAATGCCGCTTCGTTGAGCAGATTTTCCAGATCGGCGCCCGTAAAGCCCACCGTCTTGCTGGCGATGGCATCGAAACTGACGCCCGGCTCAAAGGGCTTTCCCTTAGCGTGGACCTGCAGGATCTCCCGGCGGCCCTGGATGTCGGGCACACCGATGTAGATCTGCCGGTCGAAGCGTCCGGGACGCAGCAGCGCCGGGTCGAGGATGTCGGCACGGTTGGTTGCCGCCATGACGATGACGCCGGAATTGTTCCCAAAGCCGTCCATCTCCACCAGCAGCTGGTTGAGCGTCTGCTCGCGCTCGTCGTGTCCGCCGCCCAGGCCGGCGCCTCTGCGGCGTCCTACGGCGTCGATCTCATCGATAAAGACTATGGAGGGCGCGTTCTTCTTGGCTTCGCCGAAAAGATCGCGCACGCGGGAAGCGCCCACGCCCACATACAGCTCGACGAAATCCGAGCCGGAGATGGAGAAGAACGGCACGCCGGCCTCGCCGGCCACCGCCTTGGCGATGAGGGTCTTACCAGTGCCCGGAGGGCCCACCAGCAGCACGCCCTTGGGGATGCGTGCGCCCAGATTCAGAAACTTCTGGGGGGATTTCAGGAACTGCACGACCTCCTGCAGATCGGCTTTTTCCTCGTTGGCGCCGGCCACGTCCTTAAAAGTGACCTTCATCTGGGAAGGATCGGCGCGCTTGGCGCGGGATTTCCCGAAATTCATGGCGCCGCCGGCACCGCCGCCCTGCTTCTGGACCATGAAGAACCAGAACAAAGCCAGCAGGCCGAACAGAATAATGTAAGGCAGGAACATGGACAGCCACGAGGTCTCTTCCACCTGGAAATCCTGCATTTCAATAATACCGGCCGACCTCTGCGCGGCGATGGTCTCGCCCAGGTCATAATAGAAAATGTCCACGCTCGGCAGCTCGTAGGAAATAACGCTGTTATCCCGCAGCTGCATGGTCAGCTCGCTGCCCTGGATAACGAAGGCCTTGACCTGCTCGTCTTCAAAATAGCCGACCACATCGCTGTAGGCGACGGTCTCCTGCTCCTGAGGGAAATCCATAAAGACGCCCACCGTGCCGATGACGACCATCAGCAGGATCAGATACAGGCCGATCCCCGGCCCCCGCATGGGATTGACCGGACGGCGGTTGGGGGTCTGGCGGCCGCCGGGACGATTGTTTTGGTTGTTCTGGTTGTTCAAGCGATCTCTCAACTCCTTAATAGGGGATTAATTTCTGTTTACTGGTCTCTGCCGCTCAGTGGAAGTTCCTGCTTATTTTGTGTAAACTTCCGGCTTTAACACACAGAGATCGGGTAAATTCCTGTATTTTTCCGCGTAATCCAGACCGTAACCGACAACGAATGCGTCGGGAATGGTCAGGCCGCGGTAGGCCACATCGACCTGCGCCCTGCGGCGGGCCGGCTTGTCAAACATCGTGCAGACGGCCAACGAAGCGGCGCCGCGGCTCTGCAGCATGGTGATCAGCTTGGAAAGCGTAACGCCGCTGTCCAGCACGTCTTCGACGATTATAACATGGCGGCCCTCGATATTTGTGTCCAAATCTTTAAGAATCCGCACCCGGCCCGAGCTTTCGGTCCCGGAACCATAGCTGGATACGGCCATGAAGTCCAGCTCGCAGGGAATGGTGATCTCCCGCACCAGATCGGCCATAAAGACGAAAGCGCCTTTGAGCACGCTGATGAGCAGCGGATTCCTGCCCGCGTAATCCCGCGAAATGGCGGCGCCCATCCGGGCCACCTCCCGGTGAATCTCCTCTTTGGTATAAACGGCCGTCTCCTCAACGTCCCTGCGCAGATCTTCTGTCATATATCTATCCTCCTGCAGCAGATATATACGCGCTGCTCCGTATCTTCTTTTCCTGCGGCCCGGCGGCGGTCTTTTTCCAGATCCCCCACCAGCAGCACCCCCTTATTATCGCATACCACAGGGATTCTGTCACGGGTTTTCACAGGAATTTTTCGGTCGATCATGATTTTTTTAATCGTTTTATGTCCCTCCGGAAAGGCCACGCGGTCGCCTGGCAGACGGGCGCGCACCACCACCGGCCCCTCCAGGCCGGCGGCCCGGAAGGCAGTCCCCTCTGGCACGGCAGGCGCCAGGCAGACCTCCCAGCCCTGCCAACAGACTGGCTGCCCCGGCGTCAGCGCCACGGGCGCCCGGACTGGCTGCGCTTCGGAGGCTTCTTTTTTTTCGATATAAAGAGCCGCGTAATCGACCCGCGCCGTCCAGCCCGCTCCCAGGTCGACCCATCCGCTGGCCCGCTCTCCGGCTGCCAGCCGGCAGACGGCGTCGGTATGGGCTTCATCCAACAGGCCGGTGCCGGCGCCCGCCTCGTCCAGAAGCAGGGCCAGCAGCGCACGCCGCAGGGCCGGATGGCAGTCCCGCAGGCATTGCCTCGCGGCGCTTCCCGGCACACGCCCCGCCGGCAGCAGCGCCCGGGCCGACTGCATGATGAAATCCTGGGCCTCCCGGGCATGGGCGGCGGCCCGGACCAGCGCTCCCTCGGCGTCGGGGTTGAGCAGGCGCAGCTGGGGCATGACCTCCAGGCGGATCCGGTTGCGGCCGCACACCGGCTCCAGATTGGTGGCGTCAACAGCATATTCCAGTCCGTGCGCCGCGTCGTAGGCCTCGATCTCCCGGCGTGAAACCCCCAGCAGCGGCCGGATAACGTCGCCGTTGACGGCCGGTATGCCCCCCAGGCCGGCCAGGCCGGCGCCCCGGGTCAGGTTAAGCAGCACGGTCTCGGCATGGTCGCCCCGGTGATGGGCCACGGCGATGGCACAGCAGCCGGTCTCAGCAGCCGTCCGGCGCAGAAAGCCGTAGCGCAGCTCCCGCGCAGCCTCCTCCAGGCCCATTCCGTGGGTGCCGGCATAGGCCGGCACATCGCCCTGCCCGACGGAAAGCGCCACATTCAGCCGCGCGCACAGCCGCCGCACCAGCGCCAGTTCCTCCGCGGCCCGGTCGGGCCGGATGCCGTGGATATAATGAGCGGCCCGCAGCTCCAGCCCCAGCTCTCCCGCCGCGCCGTGCAGCGCGTGCAGCAGGCAGACCGAATCGGCGCCACCCGAAAGGGCGACAAGAATTCTGCCGCCCTTTGGTATGATATCGGTATTCAGTTGGATCTTCTGCTCTTTCATCTTCTATCCGCTGGCCGCTTTTACCGCGGCTCGTCGTAGCGGGTCTCTCTGCCGCGGAAGGTCGTGAACTGTCCCTCCCACTGCAGCTCCACCTTGCCCACCTCACCGTGCCGATTCTTGGCGATAATGACCTCAGCCAGATTCTTGGCCTCCGGCTTGGCATCGGGATAATAATCCGGGCGATAAATAAACAGAACGATATCCGCGTCCTGCTCGATGGACCCCGATTCACGCAGATCCGACAGCATGGGACGCTTATCCTGCCGGCTCTCCGGCCCGCGGGACAGCTGCGACAGGCAGAGGACGGGCACGTTGAGATCCTTGGCCATGATCTTGAGGGACCGGGAGATCTCGGCCACCTCCTGCACGCGGTTCTCGATCCGCCGGCCGCTGTGCATCAGCTGCAGGTAGTCGACCACCACCAGGCCCAGTTCGTTGCCCAGGCGGCGGCATTTGGCCTTCATTTCGGAAACCGTGATGCCGGAATTGTCGTCGATGAGGATCTTGTTCTGGGTCAGGCTGGTGGCGGCGCCGGCGATGCGGCCCCAGTCGTCCTCGTCCAGGTTGCCCATGCGCAGCTTTTTGTTGTCGATCAGCGCCTCGCCCGAAAGCAGACGCATGGCCAGCTGCTGGCTGGACATTTCCAGCTGGAAGATGACGACGGCCTTGTTGGTATCCTTGATGGCGGCCCGGGCGATATTGAGGGCGATGGAGGTCTTGCCCATACCGGGGCGGGAAGCCAGCAGGATGAGATCGGAATTGTTGAGGCCGCCGATCATCCGGTCGAGATCGGAAAAGCCCGTGGGCAGGCCGGGCAGCTTGCCCGGATGCTTGCTCATCTCATCCAGATGGTTATAAACTTCGCTGATGGCCGTCTTGATGGTCTTGAGGCCCTTGACCTCCCGGCCCTGCCGCACCGAATAGATCTTCTGCTCGGCCAGCTCGGCGATGGTCTGGGGGTCCTCCTGCTCGTCCTGGGTCAGCTGGGTGATCTCGGCCGAGATCTCCTGCAGCTCCCGCAGCAGGCTCTTGCCGCGGATGATCTTGCAGTATTCCATCACGTTGGCCGAGGTCGGCGTCATTTCGATGAGCTGGAGGAAATAATCGCGGTTGGCGGCGTTTTTATACCCCATGACCTTCATTTCGTCCATGACCGTGATGGGGTCGATGATCTGCCCCGAGGTGAACATGAAGGACATGGTGGAAAAGATCAGCCGGTTGGTCTCGATATAAAAATCGCTGTCGACCACCGCTTCGATGACCTTGGGGATGCAGTTGGGGTCGATGAGCATCGAGCCGATGACGGCCTGCTCGGCTTCGACGCTGTAGGGCACCTTTTGGGCAAAAAGCTGTTCTCCGGGCATCTTTGCCTTTTATTCTTCAGTGACGACGACCTTGAGAACGCCGTTGACTTCGGTGAACAGCTTGGCCTTGACTTCAAAGGTGCCGAAGGTCTTGATGGGCTCCTCCAGGCTCAGCTTGGTCTTGGGGATATCCACCTTGTACTGGGCCATCAGGGCCTCCGAGATCTCCTTGGTGGTCACCGAGCCGAACAGGCGGCCGCCGGTACCGGCCTTGGCCTGGATGCGCACGGGCATTTCGGCCAGCTTGCGGCTCAGCTCCACCGCCGCCTGCTTCTCCTGAGCGTAGCGGCGCTGGGCGGCATCGTCCGAGATCTTCTTGGCGTTGATGGCGTCGGTGGTGGCTTCCATGGCCAGCTTGCGGGGCAGCAGGAAGTTGCGGGCATAACCGTCGGAAACATTGATCATGTCGCCTTTTTTGCCCTGACCTTTGACGTTTTCCAAAAGAATGACTTTCATGGTAAATTACTCCTCTGTTTTCTTGGTTTCTCTCAAATATTCTTCAACCGCGGCCGTCAGCATGGGGACGACCTCATCGGGTGTTTTATCCTTGAACTGGGCGCCGGCCATGTTCATCGAGCCGCCGCCGCCGATCTTCTCCAGCACGAACTGCACGTTGACCTTACCGTAGGACCGCCCCGACACGGCGGTGCCGCCGGCCGCCTCGGCAAAGACGACGAAGGCCGCCGTCACGTCGCTGATATTGATCAGTTCGTCGGCCGCCTGGGCCGCCACGGCACGGTCGACCGGCGCGCGGCTGACCACCAGCGAAATGCCCGGGCAGATGTGCCGCGCCTCGGAGATGAGCTGATAACGCTTGATATAGCCCTCCAGATTGCCGGAGAACATCTTGCGCACGTCGATGGTGTCGGCGCCGATCTGCCGCAGATAGGCCGCCGCCTCAAAGGTGCGCACACCGGTCTTGACGGTGAAGCTCTTGGTGTCGAGCACGATGCCGGCCAGCAGCGCCTCGGCCTCGGTCTTGAGCAGCTCCTGGGGGCTCAGGATATACTGCAGCAGCTCGGTGACCAGCTCGCTGGCCGAGCTGGCATAGGGCTCGTGCATGTTGATGGCGGCTTGCTCGATATAGCTGGCTGCCCGGCGGTGATGGTCGATGACGGTGATCTTGGGAATGGATTCCAGCAGATCGGGCGCTTCGACGATGTCGGGCCGGGAGGTATCCACCACCACCAGCAGCGACTGGGCGTCGGCCATCATGATGGCCTCCTGCTCGGTGATGAAGATGTCGGCGTATTCCGGCACCGCGCACAGCCGGTCGATCAGCTCGGCCGCCGCCGTCACCGTGCGGTCGCAGACGATATAGGGCCGGCGGCCGCATTTGCGCACGATGGCCGCCACACCGGCCGCCGCCCCGATGGAATCGAGGTCAGACACCCGGTGCCCCATGATAAAGACCTGGCTGGAATCCCGGATGAGCTGGCTTAGAGCGTTGGCCACCACGCGGGACTTGACCTTGGACCGCTTCTCCAGTTCCTTGCTCTGGCCGCCGTAGAATTCAAAGGCGGTGGGCGATTTGATGACCACCTGGTCGCCGCCCCGCGACAGAGCCATGTCGATGGAGAGGCCGGCGAAGCGGTAAAGCTCGGCCAGGCTGCAGTCCTCGCCCTTGCCGATGCCGATGGACAGGGTGGCGTTGATGCCGCCGCTGTTGCGCACCTCGTGCATCTGCTCCAGGATGGGGAATTTCTCGGCCGTCATCTGCAAAAGCGCTTCGTTTTCAAAAACGGCCAGGTATTTGGCGCGCTCCAGCTTGCGCAGCAGGGCGCCGTATTTTTTAAGAAAATCGCTCAGGCGCTGGTCGATCTCGGCATTGATGGTGGATTTTTCCGCCTCGCTGATGCCTTTGTAAAGCTCCTCGTGATTGTCCACGTGAATGGTCGCCACCACCGGCCGGCTGCGGCGGTGCTTTTCCCGCAGCGCGCAGTAGTCGCTGACGTCGACCCAGAAGAGGGTGGCCAGCAGGCCGCTGTTTTCCATATTGGGCCCGCGGACGATATTACCGTATACGTTGTATTTTCTGTCACCCACCTGCACGTCGAAGGGGCAGCAGTTTTTCCCCTCCATGATCCAGCGGGTGTCAAAGCCCGGGACGACTTCGGTGATGTGGGTGTCGAAAACGCGCTTATAGCCGTTGGTTATGCCCTCGAAGCCCTCGTTTTCCCAGACGATCTCGCCGGTATCCAGCCGCAGGATGACCATGGGCAGCGGAAAATGCACGATGGTGTTTTTGGAGGCGTTGTCGATCTGGAAGGCCAGCGTATCGACGTATTTGCGGATCTTGTCGCTGCGCCGGCGGGATTTGCGCTTGTAAAAGATGAAGATCAGCAGGACAAGAAGCCCCTCGGCCGCGGCGACGGGCACGGAAAAATAAACGGTGATGCCGACAAACAGGATCAGCGCCGCGAACATGGTCTTCAGTCCGGGTTCCAAGAGTTTTGCCAGCTTTTTGTCCATAAGCTTTACGCTCCTCGTTCCCCGCGGTCCCTGCCGGACCGGCATGCCGAAGCACGCGCTCCCGGGGCAATATTATATTACAGTATAGCAAATTTGCACCCAAAAGTAAAGACAATGCCCGCCGTGCCGCCGGCCGTCCTTTTTTCGCAATCTATCCAAATCGCTTTGTCCAAATCTCCCAAAAATTGCGCAATCTGCAAAAAAGCTCTTTCCCCCTTTGCTTTATCATGGTATTATATTTGCGTATGAAACCCTTTTAATTTTTTTAGGAGGCAGATTCTTATGAATGACAGACAGAAACTGATCGTCAATAACGTAAATACGCACAAGCAGCTCATCCTCGACGCCGAGCGCTGGCTGTGGGCCCATCCCCAGACCGGTTATACCGAGTGGGAAGCCAACGGCTACCTGACCGAGAAATTCGAGGCCCTGGGCTATACACTGACCCAGGCCGGCAACATCCCCGGCTTCTATACCGACATCGACACCGGCAAGCCCGGCCCCAAGCTCTGCATCATGGGTGAGCTGGACGCTCTGGACATCGCCAACCATCCCGAATCGGTCAACGGCATGACCCACTGCTGCGGCCATCACGGCCAGGTTGCCGCCCTGCTGGGCATCGCCGCCGCGCTGAAGGAACCCGGTGCGCTGGACGGCCTTTCGGGCAGCATCCGTCTGATGGCTGTTCCCGCCGAGGAGATGATCCAGCTGGCCTTCCGTGAGGAACTGCGCAAGCAGGGCGTCATCGGCTACATGGGCGGCAAGGTCGAGTTCATGGCCAGAGGCTATTTCGACGACGTCGACATCGCCATGATGGTCCACGGCGGCTCCAACGGCGACGACATCGACTTCAAGTGCGGCCTGGGCAACAACGGCTGCATGGCCAAGACCATCAAGTTCAAGGGCAAGAGCTCCCACGCCGGCGGCGCGCCCCATCTGGGCGTCAACGCCCAGTATGCCGCCATGCTGGGCCTGCAGGCCTGCAACGACCTGCGCGAGACCTTCCAGGAGAAAGATACCATCCGCTTCCATCCCATCATGATGGGTGTCAACTGCGCGGTCAACATCATCCCCGACGAGATGAAGATCGAAAGCTATGTCCGCGGCAAGACGCTGGACGCCATGAAGCGGGAAAACAAGAAGATCAACCGCGCTCTGACCGGCGCCGCGCTGGCCATGGGCGCCGGCGTTGAGCTGTGCGACCGTCCCGGCTATTCGCCCGAGATCCACGACAAGGCTTTCATGCAGCTGGTCGAAAAGTGCTGCGGCGAGCTGGTCGGCCCCGATCGCGTCAAGTTCGATTATAACGCCTGGAGCACCGGTTCCTCCGATTTCGGCGACATCACCTGCGTCATGCCCGGCGTCCAGTTCAACGCTTCCGGCGCCACCGGCACCGGCCACGGCATCGATTACTACATCACCGACGCCAACCGTCTGTGCGTCAACTCGGCCAAGGCACAGCTCTTCGTCACCGACGCCCTGCTGTCCAACGACGCCGCCGCCGCCAAGGAGATCATCGCCAACTATCAGCCTCAGTATCCCTCCATCAAGGCCTACTTCGAAGCCATCAACGACCTCATCCTCGACAAGGATGCCGTCAAGTACGACGAAGCCGGCCATGCGACAGTGGATTTCCTGAACGACTAAAAGAAAGACCACAGGCACCGTTCCGCCGGCTTTGTCGTCTCGCCGCCTTTGCGGCGCCGATTTGCGGCGATCCATTCGCCGCAAATCTATGTAATTCCCGGGGGTCCCCGCAAAATCGCAGATTTTGTGGGGCGCGAAGCCGGCCATGCGACAGTGGATTTCCTGAACGACTGATAACTTAACTGCAACATCTGTTCCGCCGGCTGCGTCGTTCCGCCGCCTTTGCGGCGCCGATTTGCGGCGATCCATTCGCCGCAAATCTATGTAATTCCCGGGGTCCCCGTAAAATCACAGATTTTGCGGGGCGCGAAGCCGGCCATGCGACAATCGATTTCCTGAACGATTGATCCTCAACGACTGATATTTTTCAATCAGCCCTTATCCTCCCTTTGTTTTGTATACACCCATCCCAACACCATGGCCCGGAGCTTTCGCCCCGGGCCATGGTGTGTTTTTTTATTCTCTTTTCCTATCTCGGCCGGCTGTCCAGATAGCTCTGCAGTATGATCGCCGCAGCTACGGCGTCGACGCGGGCACGCTGCTTGCCGCGTTTTTTACCGGCATCGCTGAGGATGCGGTTGGCTGTGACCGATGTGCCGCGCTCGTCCATATATTTCACCGGCAGGCCCGAGGCCTGTTCCAGCCGCGCGCCGAATACGCGGGATTTCTCCGCCCGCGGCCCCTCGCTGCCGTCCATATTGATGGGCAGCCCCAGCACGATCTCCCCCGGTTTTTCCGCTTCGATGATCCCAAGAAGCTCCTCCAGCAGCTTGTTGTGGTCCCGTTGGGTGATGGTGACGCTGCGGCCGGCCAGAAATCCGGTCACATCTGACAGGGCGACGCCGGTGCGTACGTCACCCAGGTCGATGGCCATAACTTTCATATTCCGATCTCCCTCTCTGTTGTGCATCGTATTTTCCCCATTATATCTGATCCGCCGCCGCTTGACAAGGCAGGAAGCCTGTGCTACCATATAAGTAAGCTATTGCTAACTATGAATCACAGGAGATGCTGTTCTATGGGACTTCCCGACTGGATCCTTTTGGCCCTGGTGGCCGCTGCCGCCTGGCTGGCTCTGCGCACCTGGCGCAGGACCGGTTCCTGCAGCTGCGGCAGCAAACATCCTTCCCACTCCGCCGGATGCAGCGGCTGCTGCGGCAGCTGTGCCGCCTGCGCCCACGCCGCACAAAAGAAATAAAATGCGCCCCTCTTTTTACGCAGCCAAAAAGAGGGGCTTTTTTCATTGACCCTCTTCTCAAAATCGGTCAATGGGATATAATGGAATTAACCGCAGCGGTCAAACCCCACGATCAAAAGAGGTGATCCCGTGAACGAAAAATTCTTCTCCCTGCCTTTGGAAAAGCGCCAGCGCATCCTGAATGCCGGCTATCGGGTCTTTTCGGAAAACAGCTATAAAAAAAGCCCCATGCGCGAGATCGCGGAAGAAGCCGGCATCAGCAAAGCCCTGCTCTTTCATTATTTCCACAACAAAAAAGAGCTGTATCTCTTTCTCTGGGATGAATGTGCCCGCACCACCATCGAAACGCTGACCCGTTACGGCTGCTACGAGCAGGCCGATCTCTTCGAAGCCATGGAGCGCGGCATGCGCGGCAAAATGGAAATTCTCCGCCTGTATCCCCATATGGGCCGCTTCGTCATCAAGGCCTTTTACGAAAAAGACCCCGAGATCAGCGCCGCTATCCAGGAAAGCTATCACCGTTATTTCAATTTCAAAGCCGACGCCGCCCGCATGCGCATGGATCCGGCGCAGTTTATCCCCGGCATCGATCTGCGGCAGATGTACCAGCAGATGTACTGGGCCTCGGAGGGCTACCTGTGGGAAATGATCCAGCGGGATAACGTCGACTTTGACCGGATGGAAAAAGACTTTTCACAGATGATGGATTTCTGGAAAAGCGTCTATCTGAAAAAACCGTAAGAAAAGAGGAATAGATCATGCATGCCATCGAGATCCGTGGACTGACCAAGGCCTACGGCAAGGCCCGCGGCGTCCAGTCGATCGACCTGACGGTGGAATCCGGCGCCTTTTTCGGATTCATCGGCCCAAACGGCGCCGGCAAATCGACCACCATCCGCTGCCTGCTGGGCCTGCTGGAGCCCACCTCCGGCGAGGTCCGCCTGTTTGGCCAGCCCGTCGACCGCCGCAGCCGGGCAGCTCTGCTGCGCCGCGTCGGCTTTATGCCCGGCGAAGCCGTTTTCCACAGCGGCCTGCGGGTGCGGGAAGTCCTGCAGTTATCGGCCAATCTGCGCGGCGTCGACTGCACGGCCGAGGCCGACGCCCTCTGCCAGCGTCTGCAGCTGGACCGCAATAAGAAAATCGAAGCCCTTTCCCTGGGCAACCGCAAAAAGGTTTCCATCGTCTGCGCCCTGCAGCACCGGCCCGATCTTTATATCTTCGACGAACCGACCTCCGGCCTTGACCCGCTGATGCAGCGCGCCTTTTTCGAGCTGCTGCAGGAACGCCAGGCCGCAGGCGCCACCGTGTTTCTCAGCTCCCACGTCCTGTCGGAGATCCAGCGGCACTGCACCCAGGCCGCCATTATCCGGGAGGGACGCATCATCGCCTGCGCGCCGGTGGAAACGCTGGCCCGCACCAGCGCCCGCCGCGTTTCCCTCCACGGCGTTTCCCAGGCGCCCGACCTGCCCGGCATCCGCGATATCCGCCCGCTGCCGGACGGCGTCAGCTTTCTCTATAGCGGCGGCCTGCGCCCGCTGACCGCCGAGCTGGCCGCACTGGAGCTGGCCGACCTGACCATCACCGAACCCGACCTGGAAGAGATCTTCCTCCATTACTACGCCGATCCGGCGCCGACGAAAGGAGACCTGGCGTTATGACTGTTTTCAAACATGAAATGCGTCTGAGCTGGAAATCGCTGCTCATCTGGAGCCTGTCCATCGCAGCTCTGATGGTCGTCTGCGTGCTGCTTTTCCCCGAAATGCGGGGCGAGATGGAAGGAGTCAGCGAGATTTTTTCCTCCATGGGCAGCTTTACGGCCGCATTTGGCATGGATAAGCTGAATTTCGGCACCTTCATCGGCTTTTACGGCATTGAATGCGGCAATATTCTGGGCCTGGGCGGCGCCTTTTTTGCCGCGCTGACCGGCATCGCCATGCTGTCCAAGGAGGAGGCCGGACACACGGCCGAATTCCTACTGACCCATCCGGTCTCCCGCCGGCGGATCGCCGCCGGAAAGCTGACCGCCCTGCTGACGCAGGTCCTTCTGCTCGACCTGCTGGCCTTTGCCGGCGGCATCCTGTCCGGGCTGTGCATCGGCGAAGCCCTGCCCTGGAAAGAGCTGCTGCTGCTCCACACGGCCTATCTCCTGCTCCATCTGGAGACCGCCGCTCTCTGCTTTGGCCTGTCCGCCGTCCTGCGTCGGAGCGCCATCGGTCTGGGCATGGGGCTGTCGCTGCTCTTCTACTGCCTCAATCTGCTGGCCAATATCACGGAAAAGGCCGGCTGGCTCAAATATTTCACCCCTTTCAGCTATGCGGAAAGCGCCGATATCCTGTCAGAGCTGACCCTCGACCTGTCGCTGATCCTGCTGGGTCTGCTGGCCTCGGCCGCCGCCGTGCTGGCCGGCTTTCTGATCTACGACCGCAAGGACATTCTGTGATCCCTATCCCAATCCCTATCCCTATCCCTATCCCCATCTTTTCCGGCTCGCTGAGAGCCGGATTTTTTATGCCGACTTCAAAACTCCCTCCGCCGTTTTTCCGATCTCCATGGGTTTGCTATAATGGATCCACAAGATATATTCAAATATATATACAGAAAGGAGATCCTCCATGGAGATCTATAACAACAGTCTGATGAAAAGCAGCACCGGCGGCAATATTCCGGAAAACCCCTTTGAAAACATTCAGCTTGGACACTATAAAGACGGCAAGCGTGAGGTCGTTTCCACCGTCGCCTATCTGATCGGCGTACCCAAACATATTTTTGAACGCGAATGCGAGCCGCCCCGGATGGAGCGCTATACCGAGCTGGAACAGGATAAGACCGCCCGCATCATTCGCAATCTATGCATGATCCGCACGGCCATCGAGCGCAATTTTAAAAATATCAACGACGCCATGCGCCTCGAATTCCGCACCATTTTCAATATGCCCGAGTATATCCCATCCGATGCGCTGGATCAGCTGCGCAGCGACGGCGTGAGCTTTGTGAAAAAAACAAGCACCCGCCTGTCCCACCACATTATTGAGATCAACCGTCTGATCAGCGACCGCATCAACAACTGCAAGGATCTTTTCCCCCTTTGGGTCAAATGGGACTATATCCGCGAACTGTTCCTCATGCCCAACGGTCTGTCCGAGCTGGGCACCAAGGCGGCCGCCGACCTGTATTACGCCAATAAAGAACTCTATCCGTACAAAGTTTACATCAACTGGACACCCGTTGAATCCGGCAATATCCTGTATGACGACCGCAAGTTTATGACCATTCTCTACGAACAGCACAACGATTATTTCACCGAATTCAGCAAAACCACCGATGCCGGCGACCGCATCAAGAACTCCATCTACGATTTCCTCGAGCGCAGCCGCCGCACCATCGTTTTCGTCGACTGCGAAAACAGCGACCCCTATAAGCTATGCGCCGCCCTGCGGAGCCTGCGGGAAGAGGAGCTTTCCACCATCTCCAAGATCATCCTGTTTGATGACATCCACACCACCATGGCCTGGAAGATGCTGGAGAATTTCACCGAGATCCCCGTGGAGCACATGATGATCGAACGCCTGCACGCCGGCAAATCCCTGGTCGACGGCCGGCTGATCGCCCGTGCCTGCCAGGAGTATTATCAGAACAGCCTGGACTCCATGATCCTGGTCTCCAGCGATTCCGATTACTGGGCGCTGATCTCCTCCCTGCCCTTTGCCAACTTCCTGGTCATGGTCGAGCGTGACGCCTGCGGCAGCGACCTGAAAAACGCTCTGAGCAACTCCAATATTTATTACTGCTACCTGGACGATTTCTATACCGGCGGTGAGGAAGAGCTCAAATTCGCCGCGCTGCGCACCGAGATCCAGCACCGGCTGGAGCCGTTCACCTTTAACATCAACGATATGCTGGCCGAATCCATCCGCACGACCCGTGCTTCCATGTCTGGCGCCGAGCAGACCCGCTTCCTGGAAAAATACCTCCACCGCCTGGCCCTGGAGGTCAGCGCCGACGGCAGCGCCCGGATCTGCCTGCGAACGAAATAGCCCCATCCCCTCTTTTTTCGCCGCCCGCCGCGTCTTTCCGCCGGCGGGCGGTTTTTTTATTGACAGCCAAATGCGAAAGAAGCCGTTCCTCCTGACGAGGAACGGCTTCTTTTTTTGTTCTGATCGGATCTTCCGCGCCGCGGCGCGACCGGCGGCCAGTGCCGCCGCCTGATTTCCGGTCATTCACTGGCCGGAAATCTATGGAATTACGGAGTCCTCAGAAAT
>CAMEZQ010000028.1 GCA_945947915.1 uncultured Clostridia bacterium
ATTTAAAAGCCGTGGAAGACGTGTATCTCACCCAAACGCTGCCCTATTCTTTTACCATTACCAACAGCGAGATCCAGTCGATCCTCAAGGCCAAAGGCTACAGCCTGCAGGCGGACATCACAGACTTTTATGTCAGTGAACAAACGGCGGCGGGAAATGTACGCGCCGTCACTTTCGTGCAGAAAAACGGAAAGGAACTGACCCTTACCGGGGAAAAGGCCCGCACGGTCCTGAACAATTCCTCCTATGGATATCAGATCAAAAGCCAGCGCTTTACCGTCACGCCCGTGGGCAGCGGCAGCACAGGTGAAAAGCTGCCGATCAACGATACCTGGATAACTGCCAAGCTGCGGGAGCTTTTCGCCATCGGCGGTTCGGGGCGCAAACAGCTTCGGCTGGACGCGGGCAGCGCTTTTGCCCTCACCGGCAGCGGCATCGTGCCTCTTTCCGGGCTTTCGGAAACCACGGCCGGCAGCACGGGGTCCGGCACCTATCGCGTGACCGGCACCGGGTCCGGGCACAATGTGGGCATGAGCCAGTGGGGCGCCAGGGCCATGGCCGAAAAGGGATTTGACTATGAAGAGATCCTGCATTTCTATTTTACAGATATCGATATCGGACGTCCCACCGTATCTGTCTCTGCATATTAAAAGACAAAGGAAAACGCAATATGCTGAAAACAAGTGATTTTTATTACGATCTGCCTCAGGAGCTGATCGCGCAGACTCCCATTGCCCAGCGGGACCATTCCCGGCTGATGGTGCTGGGACGGCAAACGGGAGAAATTTGCCATGAACATTTTTATGATATCAAAAAACATCTGCGTCCGGGTGATTGCCTGGTCATCAACGATACCCGTGTACTGCCTGCGCGGCTGTACGGCATCAAGGAAGGCGGCGGCGCCCATGTGGAGGTGCTTTTGCTCAAAAACATCGGCGGTGACGATTGGGAATGCATCGTTTATCCCGGACGCCGCTTGAAAACGGGCGCGCAGATCACCTTCGGTGACGGGCTGCTGCACGGCGAAGTCATCAATGTCCTGCCCGACGGCAACCGCATCGTGCGCTTCAGCTATCAGGGCATCTTTTTGGAATTGCTGGAGCAGATCGGCACCATGCCCCTCCCGCCCTATATCACGGAACGTCTGGATGACGCCGAACGGTATCAAACAGTGTATTCCAGGGAAAACGGTTCGGCGGCGGCGCCTACAGCCGGCCTGCATTTTACAAAAGAACTGCTGCGGGAGATCGAAGAAATGGGCGTCGACGTCGTGCACATCACGCTGCATGTGGGCCTGGGAACTTTCCGCCCGGTCAAGGAAGAGAACATCACCGATCATCTGATGCATACCGAACACTATCAGGTCACACCCGAGGCGGCCGACCGGATCAATGCCGCCAAGGCCAGGGGCGGCCGGATCATCGCCGTAGGCACCACCTCCTGCCGGACGCTGGAAAGCGCGGCAGACGACCAGGGAGTCGTTCACAGCGGCAGCAGCGATACCAGCATCTTTATCTATCCCGGGTATCGGTTCAAGATCCTGGATGGTCTGATCACCAATTTCCACCTTCCGGAAAGCACGCTCATCATGCTGGTGTCGGCTTTTTCCTCGCGCGAGCATATTCTCCACGCCTACGAAACGGCTGTCGCAGAAAAATACCGGTTTTTCAGCTTTGGCGATGCCATGCTGATCCTCTGACCCGGAAAGACGGCGTTTTATGATGGAACAAATATTGCTTTGGTTGATTTTCGCCGCAGCTGCCGCCGCCTGTGCGTTGTGCTGCTGGATGGCGGCACGGCTCGGCCGGCTGCAGGAACGGATCGGCGACCTGGAAAAACAGGGCAGCGACGGCGCCGCTCTGTTGTCCCGTCAGGACCTGCTGATCGATACAGTCCGACATTCCATGGACAGCATCAAAAACGATCTGTCCTCGGCCAATCTGCAGACCGATCAGAAGCTGGATTTCATTCGCCGCGGCATGGAAAACGCGCTGACGCAGATCCGGCGGGAAAATGCCGCTCAAATCGGCGAGATCCGCGCAACAGTGGATGAAAAACTGCAGGATGTGCTGGAAAAGAAACTGAACGATTCTTTTGCCCAGGTCAGTTTGCAGCTGGAACAGGTCTATAAAGGCTTGGGTGAAATGCAGAATCTGGCCGCCGGCGTGGGCGATCTCAAGCGTGTGCTGTCCAATGTCAAAACACGCGGCATCCTGGGTGAGATCCAGCTGGGCGCCATTCTGGAACAAATGCTCTCTCCCGAACAATACGCCACCAATGTCGCCGTTAAAAAAGGCAGCCAGGCCAACGTTGAGTTTGCCGTCTGTCTGCCGGGGACCGACGACAAGCGCGTGTGGCTCCCCATCGATTCCAAGTTCCCGCTGGATGCCTACGAAAAGCTGATGGACGCCTATGACCAGGCCGATCCCCAGGCCGTCGAGCTGGCTTCCCGGGAACTGCGCGCCCGCATCCGCGGCTTTGCCAAAGACATCCACGATAAATACATCGCGCCGCCCGAAACCACCGACTTTGCCATCATGTTCCTTCCCTCTGAAGGGCTGTATGCCGAGGCCGTGCGTCTGGGCATGGTCGAGCAGCTCCAGCGGGAGTTCAAGGTCAGCATTGCCGGCCCGACGACCATGGGCGCGCTGCTCAACAGCCTGCAGATGGGTTTCCGCACGCTGGCCATCCAGAAGCGCTCCAGCGAAGTCTGGCAGGTGCTGAGCGCTGTCAAAACGGAGTTCGACACCTTTGGCAGCGTATTGGAATCCACGCAGAAACGCATTTTGCAGGCCAATGACGAGCTGGACAAGCTGGTGGGTGTGCGCACACGCAGGATACAGAGCACGCTGCGCAGCGTGCAGGCGTTTTCGGCGGATCAAAAGAATACCGACTTGGAGGAAGACTCTTATCATGTTTAAAGTGCTGTCGACCGACGGTGCTGCACGCCGCGGCGTTTACGCAACGCCCCACGGCGACGTACAGACGCCGGTCTTTATGAATGTCGGAACACAGGCGGCCATCAAAGGGGCTCTGTCGACCGAGGACCTGGAGCGCATCGGCTGTCAGGTCATGCTGTGCAATACCTACCATCTCCATGTGCGTCCCTCGGACGACGTGGTCCACCAATTGGGCGGACTGCATGATTTTGCCGTCTGGGATCGCCCGATCCTGACCGACAGCGGCGGTTTCCAGGTCTTTTCGCTGGCCAAGCTGCGCAACATCCGGGAGGAAGGAGTGACATTCAGCGCCCACACCGATGGTCACAGGATCTTTATGGGGCCGGAAGAAAGCATGAAGATCCAGTGGGGACTCGGTTCCGACATCGCCATGGCTTTTGACGAATGCATTGAAAACCCTTCGCCCTACGACTATGTCAAACGGTCGTGCGACCGCACGGCGCGCTGGCTGGAACGGTGCAAAGCGGCGCTGACCGAGCTGCAGAAGCGCGAGGATACGGTCAATCCCGGCCAGGTGCTTTGGGGGATCAACCAGGGAGGGACCTATACAGATATCCGCGTCGAGCATATGCGCCGCATCGCCGAGCTTGACCTGCCTGGCTATGCCATCGGCGGCCTGGCCGTCGGTGAAACAGCCGAGGAGATGTATGCCATTATCGACGCTGTCACCGCGGAAATGCCCGCAGACAAGCCACGCTATCTCATGGGCGTAGGTACACCGGTCAATATTCTGGAAGCCGTTTCCCGCGGTATTGACTTTTTCGACTGCGTCATGCCTGCGCGCAACGCCCGCCACGGGCATCTGTTCACATCGCAGGGCATCATCAATATGAACAATGCCAAATACAGCACCGATCCGGGACCGATCGACCCGGCGTGCGATTGTCCCGTCTGCCGGCGGTACTCCCGTGCCTACGTCCGCCATCTGCTGCGCGCAGGGGAGATGCTGGGCATGCGTCTGGCCGTCATGCATACCCTGTATTTTTATAACCATCTTCTTGCCGAGATCCGCACGCATATTGAGAACGGTACTTTTTCGGCTTACAAGGCCGAGCAGACGGCAGTCCTGGGCAGAAGAATCTGAGAAATATGGGTTGTATTTTCCTATTGAAACAGGTATAATAGCTTCTATACAATCACTTTAGGAGGATATGCAATGGATACGCAAGGCCTTATTCTTTGGGTCGTTATCATGGCGGCATTCTTCTACTTCTTCGTTTACAGACCCCAGAAGAAGCAGGAAAAAGCAGCGAGAATTCTTCGGAACAGCCTGACGCCGGGGGACATGATCGAGACCATCGGCGGCTTTACGGGCCGCATCATCGGGATCAAAGATGATGAGGTCACTTTTGAGACCGGTGCCAACCGCACCAAGCTGGTCGTTAAAAAGTGGGGCATCCGTTCCCGGACTCCCGCGGAGGATGCTACTGCCATCGAAGCATCTGCTGAAGAAGAGAGCAAATAAAGGCAATCTGAATGCATGAGATCCCGTGCCTCCCGCATATATATCTGCAAAGGATATGTGCGGGAGGTTTTATTATGTCAAAAAAGAACGACGTCAATCCAAAGCGGTTTGAAGATATCCGATATGTATTGCTGGGCGGTCTTCTGGGAACAAGCGTGCTCTGCCTGCTTTGTCTGATGTTTGCCTGTCTGCTGTTTTTTAGAATACTGCCTATGGATCTTCTGGTCTTTTACGCCGCGCTTTCCGGCTTGATCGGCGGTTTTGCCGCCGCTGTCCTCATTGGCAGCCGCGGCCGCATCCTTTTTTTCATCCCTCTTGCAGGCATCGTCATGCTGGTTTTTCTGGCAGTTTTGGGTCAGATCCTTTTTGACAGCGTCTTTTCACCGGCTTCCAATCCGCTGATGCTGTCGGCGGTTTTTCTCGGTTTGATCGCGGGCAGCCTCTTTGCCAATCGGAGGTAGCCCATGCGGATCTGTCTGCTTCGCCGCAGGAATATTGCGGCTGCCGTACTTTTTTTGACATTGCTGCTGGCATTGCGTATAATAATCTTGCTGTTTTTTTCATCTGCCGTACCCGCAGCCGACCTTCTGCGCATCCCAACGGACGTACCGCAAGTCATCATCGACGCCGGACACGGTGGTCTGGACGGCGGCGCGGTCAGTCCCTCCGGGCTGACGGAAGCGCCGCTGAACCTGGATATCAGCCTGCGGGTGCATGATCTGTTTGCCTTCGTCGGCGTCCGTTCCATCCTCACACGCACAGACGCCTCTTCGCTGGATTATGCAGAAGACAAGACCACCCGGGAAAACAAACGCGCGGATCTCAACGCACGGCTGCAGATCGCCGAAGAAAACCCGTCCTGTGCCTTTTTAAGCATTCATCTGAACAAATATGTGCAGGAAAAATATAAAGGCGCACAGGTCTTTTATTCGCCAAACCACGCGGATTCGCTGCAGCTTGCCGCCTGCCTGCAGGAGAAGATGCGCATCTGCCTTGATCCGCAAAACGACCGCCGGGCCAAGCTCTCTCCGGATACGGTATTTCTGATGAATTCCATCCGTTCGCCGGCCGTGACCATCGAATGCGGCTTTCTGTCCAATCCGGAGGAAACAGCACTTCTGGATACGCCGGCATACCGGTTGAAAATCGCCGCTTCGATCTGCTGCGGCTATATTGACTATATGGAAATGAGGGATCTGTAATATGCCTCCCAAAAAAAAGACCGTTTTCCTGTGTACGGAATGCGGATATGATTCTCCGAAATGGATGGGGCGGTGCCCTGCCTGCGGCGCCTGGAATACTATGGTAGAGGAGACGCTGCGGCCCGAGGTCCAGCAGAGCGGCGTACTGCCTGCGGGCGGCCAGACGCCCGCGCGCCCCGTGCGGCTGTCGGAGATCGCCCAGGATGGCGAAAGCCGCACCCTGACCAATATTCCGGAGCTGGACCGCGTCCTAGGCGGCGGTATTGTCAAGGGCTCGCTGGTGCTGATCAGCGGTGAGCCCGGCATCGGTAAATCCACGCTGCTGCTGCAGACCTGCCAGAATCTCTGCAAAGCGAATATCGTGCTTTATGTCACCGGAGAGGAATCTCTGTCACAGATCAAAATGCGCGCGTCCCGGCTGGGCATCGACCGGGAAAACCTGTATGTTCTTCCCGAAACCGATCTGGACCGTATTCTTCAGCAGGCCGACAAGCTGGCTCCGCAATATATTTTTATCGATTCCATACAGACCATGTACGATCCGCAGAATTCCACGGCGCCCGGCAGTGTCGGCCAGGTGCGCGAATGCACGATGAAACTGATGCAGTATGCCAAAACACGCGGTGTATCCGTCATTCTGGTGGGCCATATCAACAAAGACGGCAATATTGCCGGCCCCAAGCTGCTGGAACACATGGTCGATACCGTTCTCACCTTCGAGGGGGAGCGGCACAACGCCTACCGCATGCTGCGGGCGGCAAAAAACCGCTTCGGTTCGACCAACGAGATCGGTCTTTTTGAAATGACAGGCGACGGGCTGATCGATGTGCCCAATCCTTCGGCAGCTCTGCTGTCCGGCCGGCCGGTCAATACCAGCGGAAGCTGCGTTGTGGCCACCATCGAAGGCACCCGGCCCATCCTTTCCGAGATCCAGGGCCTGGTGACCAAATCGGCCTACGGTTCGGCCCGAAGGACTTCTGCGGGGTTGGATTACAACCGGGCCGTGCTCCTTCTGGCGATCCTGGAAAAACGTGCCGGGTTTATGCTGGGCGCTTTCGATGCCTATATCAACGTAGTCGGCGGCCTCAGTCTGGACGAGCCGGCCGTAGACCTGGGCGTTATGCTGGCCATCGCTTCCAGTTATCTGGACAGGCCTATCCGTCAGGATCTGGCGGTTTTCGGTGAAGTGGGGCTGGCAGGGGAGATGCGCGCCGTCAACAATGCCTCCCAGCGCATCAACGAGCTGGCCCGGCTCGGCTTCCGGTTCTGCATCCTGCCAAAGGCCTCGGCTGAAAATATCAAGCCGCCAAAAGGTCTGCAGCTGCTGCCGGTAAGTGATATCAAAGAAGCCATCCGCATCTGTTTTGAATCTCTTGAGCCGAAAGAGGAAAATGCTGCCGCGGGCAGGAAGCAGGATCTGTAAATCTCTTATAAGCGAATATATCTTAAAAAACGGCGGTTGTGATCGGATCACAGCCGCCGTTTTTCTGCATCGTCCTTACAGCCGTGCCGTTTGGATAATCCGGAATAAACAGCCCATACTAACATGGCTGGGAGGTGTATATCATCAAAAAGACAAGCGTCGTGGTGCTGACCGTTCTGATCATCGGTGTACTCTACATCAACAGTCCTTATAAAGCGCAGTCTGAGATCCGGACTGTTCACTGTACACAGGCAGAATCCATTGAGATCACGGATTATCTCACATTGCGCGGCAATGTTGTCGAGCAGTGCCGCAGGGAGCTTTATCCCAAATATACTTCCCGCATCGAATCGATCACGGTACGGCCTGGGGAACATGTTTCCAAAGGGCAGGCCCTGATGACGCTGCGTGTATTGGATAACGAGAATGATCTGGCCGTTTTTTACGGAGAAATCCGCGCCCGGCTGCGGGAACTGGATCCTGCCGGCTGGGAAGTCGGTTTTCCGGAGCGCACGCAGTGGGCAGGGGAGACCTATGATCTGATCAGCCCCATGGACGGCACGGTCATGGATATTTACTGCAAGGCAGGGGAGTCGGTCTCCGGCATTTTTCCCTGTATTGCCGTATCCGACCTGACGCAGCTGGGCGTCGAAGCCCAGGTGAGTGAAGAAAACAGCGGCAAAATACAAGCCGGCACGGAATGCAGGATCACTGTATCTTCCGCCTCAGAGGATCCGTTTTCCGGTGTGATCACCTCTGTGGCGCCATACGCCGCGGCAGCTTCCATACTGGAGCAGGAAAGCGAGATCAAAGTCACGGTGATGGCCGATATCCGGAACAGCAGCGAATATCTGCGTCCCGGTTATTCTGCTGAAGTGCGCGTCGACCTGTCCCGGCAGGCCAATTGTACAGTCGTTCCTTACAACTGCATTGCGCAGGATGATGACGGCGAATATATCCTTTCGGCAGACAGTTCCGGCCGCCTTTACCGCGCAGCCGTACAAACCGGCAGGGAACTGACCAATGGGGTCGAGATCCTCAGCGGTATTTCCGCCGGAACGCTGCTGATAGAAACGCCGGAAGCCTATACGGAAGGAGAACGGGTGCGCCTGCAATGAGATGGATCGACATTTTATGTTTTTCCGCAAAAAACATCTTATCCGGCGGCCGTAAAGCCGTCTTATCCATATTGGCTGTCGCCGTGGGCATTTTTTCCCTTTGCCTGATCTCGGGAATGGGGGATACGGCGGCAGCCGAGATCGAAGCGCGTGTTTCCGAAACCGGTTTGGGCGGACTGACCGTTTATCCGGCGAAAAGCGGACAGCATGCCATCTCGGAAGAAGACCTTGCGCATCTTTCCGCTGATATTGCCGGGTTAAAAGCCGTAACGCCGTTTTCCGTCGAAACCGGTACGCTGTCCTGCCGCGGAAAAACACAGCCGGCTGCTTTGATCGGCGTCGGTGCGCACATCTCAGATGTTTTTGATCTCCGGCTGCTGTATGGCAGCTATTTCACGGCCGCTGACCTTGCGGGGAGCCAGCCGGTGATTCTGATCGATGATGCCTTGGCGCAAAAGCTCTATGAGCGCCGGAATATCACGGGCAAGCTTCTGACATTCAGCGTAAACGGCGTTCGGTTCGAAGCAAAGATCGTTGGGATCATCGCATCGCAGAAACAAGGGCTGGAAAGCATAATCGGCGTCAGCCTGCCCAGCCTGGTCTATATCCCGTACACCTTTCTGAATCAGATCACCGGACACACAAAGACCGACCAGATCGCCATCAGCTGTTTTTCGGCTTATGATGAAAATGCCGTTGCCGATCAGGTCATCAGATATTTAACTCTGCAGAATCAAGTGAAATATAAATGTGAAAACCTAAACGCCTATATTTCCGGATTGCAGGAGATCCTGCAGATCCTGCAGGTGTTCATCCGGGCGGTTGCGGGGATCTCTTTGCTGGTGGGGGGAATCGGGATCACCAATTCCATGTTTTACACTGTTGATGCCCGCCGTTCCGATATTGGTGTCTGTAAGGCCCTGGGAGAGCCAAAACACAGCATTTTGCTGCGATTTCTCACCGAAGCAGTGATCCTGTGCCTGTTGGGCGGAATTCTGGGGCTATTCATGACCGAGCTGACCGTAAGCCTGATCGAGCATTATTTTACTGTGTATCTGCAGATCCCAACGCATACGATCCAAAGCAGCCTCAGCCTGGCGCTATTCTGCGGAGTGCTTTCCGGGCTGCTTCCGGCCTATAAAGCTGCTGCGCTGGATCCCATCGATGTGATCGTTCGATGACTTTCGATCATTTTGCAGGATAAGCAGAACGCATCGCCGGAGGATTGGGGGAAGAGGTTTAATTATCCACCAATCAGCCACCGGAACACAATGTCTGTTTCCGGTGGATCTCTCTGACATAAAACCAAACAAAATAAATATTTTGTTTGGTTAAGGGTATATGGTCCATTATTTTGCTGCGGCTATGGGCCGGACACGCCAGGTATTCCGGCCCATAGCCGCAAAGAACCTGCAAAAAGCTATTGACACAGTTTAAAAAAATCGATAATATAAAACTGTAATAGAAAATTTGCTGCAATATGTCGATTTCATGGTTTCAAAGGAGCTGTTCTTATGTTTACAAAAAGAATCGCGCTCGGCCTTACCGTTATATTGATTCTTGCGCTGTCGCTGACGGCTGCAGCCGACCAGCAGACTCTGGATGTGCTCGAACCGGTCAGCCGTTCGGTATACGCCACATATCTGTCGGATGTTTCAGAAACGATTTACAGCATCGATATTGACTGGGGCTCTTTGGAGTTTACTTACACCGCCGGCCAAGGCGTGTGGGACCCGGATACACATACATACGTCACGGAGTCACTCGGCTGGACCTGTGAACCCGGCGCCAATCAGATCACCGTCACAAATCATTCCAACACAGCGATGAATGTGCATTTTAAATATCAGAATACCGATTCAAAAAGCAGCGTATCGGGCAGCTTTCTTGAAGTCGGCGGTGACGGTATTGCGGCAAGCCCGCTGGATCTGACGCTGGCTTCGGCAGTCGGTACCAGTGTGGATCAGGCTCCGAGCGTTTCCGCCTTGCTGAATCTCCAGAATGACCTTTCGGAAGCATACACAGCAAAAACCGAGATCGGCAGAATTATTCTGACTTTTGATATAAATTAAAAATCAGACAGCGTTTCAAACCCCGGCCTCGCCGGGGTTTCTTTTTCCATCATTCAGAAATTTTGTTTGCTTCCGGAACCGTTATGCTGTATAATCATTGACGGAACCAAACAAAATTTTTTATCCCCTTTAAGGAGCAGCGATTATGGCACAGTATTACGAAGGCGCGCCGCAGGTATTGCGGGAATTTCTCGTTTATATGGAGAGCATTCTCGGCCGATCCCCAAAAACCGTAGCGGAATATCATCTGGATCTGCGGACTTTCTTGCGTTACATGGCGGCCAAACGCCAAGGTCTTTCTCTGGATACGCTGGATACGGTCGATATCAGCAATATTGACGTTGCTTTTTTGGCCAGCATTACACAAAGCGAGGTTTACGATTACCTTCTCTATATCTCCCGCAGCCGCCCGAAATATCATAACAGCGCATCGACCACCTACGGCAACAGCGCCAAGACCCGTGCCCGCAAGATGGCTTCCCTGCGCGCCTTTTTCAAGTATTATTGTGATAAAACAAAACAGATCCCCACCAACCCCGTCGCCAATATCGATATCCCCAAAACCCAGAAATCTCTGCCGAAATATCTTTCTCTGAACGAATCCAAAAAGCTGCTGAACAGCGTGGACGGCAAATACAAAGTGCGCGATTACTGTATTCTGACCCTCTTTTTAAACTGCGGCCTGCGTGTTTCTGAGCTGGCAGGCATCAGCGTGGGCGATATCAACCGGGATGACCATATTCTGCGCGTGTTGGGAAAAGGCAGTAAAGAACGCATGGTTTATCTGAACGATGCCTGCATGGCTGCGATCCGGGATTACGACGACTATAAACTGCAAAGCGATACCCGTCCGAAGAATGCGCATAAAAACGCCTATTTTATCAGCCGGAATGGGACACGTCTGAGTACGATGCGCATCAAGGAACTGGTCAAAGAACACCTGGATCGGGCAGGTCTTTCGCAAAAACACGCTTCCGCGCATAAGCTGCGCCATACAGCCGCCACACTGATGTATCAGAACGGCGTTGACGTCCGTACGATCAAGGAAGTCCTCGGCCATGAAAACCTGGACACAACGGCCATCTATACCCATGTGGTCAACGATAATCTGCGTGATGCAGCCGACCGAAATCCGCTGGCTTCGGAAAAAAAAGAAATATAAGCTTCTGATCATAAACGGGAAACGAGCCCGACCGCTGCATCTGCGCCGGTCGGGCTCGTTTTGTTCTGTTCCAATATCCGGTCAGACAAGTCCAATATCCGGTCAGACAAGGATCTCGATCCGCCCGGCCAGCATCTGGATGCGGCTCTGGGCATCAGGCGGATATTTTTGTAAAAACCTCTGCAAGGCCTTGGCCAAATGATTACTTTGAGCAGACGGCACCAGTGCATGGCGCTGCCAGAAAGCAGCCAATTCCTGCGGTGCCAGAAGGCCCAGTACCGCCTCCGTTTCCGCAGAGGTCAGACGATCTGCCAAAAGAAGGTCTTCCAGATCGGCCAGAGATCGTATTTCGCTTCGGATCCGTTCCAGCTTCTCTGCTTCAGAATCACAGCCGGCCAGCCTGTCCAGAAGCATACGGAACTCGGGATCCGGCATTTTCTGCCCAAAAATACAAACAACAGGCTGCAGCCGCTGCTGATCGTCTGCCGGAAACAGGCGGTCCAGCCAATGCTCCCGACAGGCCAGCGCGATCTCCCCTGCCAAACGCCGCTCCCCCTGCTGTACATAGATATCCAGTGCCGGCAGAAGATCCAGTTCCTGCACCAATTTGCGGCGCGCCCGCGACAGCACGCCCGAAATCTGTTCCCGGTCCATTCGCCCAAAGCTGCTTTCCAGCAGTTCACGGTCGTCTTTTGAGATCGCCAACTGCTGCACGCCGCGTCCAGCACAGATGCAGCCTATGGCTGCCAGCCAAACGACTTCAAAGAGGTTAAATAACTGATCGGCGCCGTGCTCGATTCGACGGTCGAACAGCGCATTCACAACGGCTGCGTCGAAATGGCAAAGAAAGCCGTTCTCCAGGCAGAGCCGCTGGAGGTAGGTTTCAATAAACTCTATGCCGGCCAAATGCACGACCGGAATAAAAGTCGGGTAATCTGCTGTAATATGGATCTCATGTGCCGCGAAAGCCGGCCGGTATACCTGGAAAAAACCGCGGATACCTTGAAAGGCATCGGAATAAAAGCTGCATTTCGTCTGAAACAAACGGCCTGCGGCCTGGGCCCACCGGATCTTTGCCGTTCGCGTCTTTCGCTGGGCTATTTGGAGCCCTTCGTTATATAATGCTTTCACCGGCGTCGTTTTGAGCAGGATCAGCGCCTGTTCCGGCGCAGGCTGTTCCTTAAGAACCAGTCCGATCAGCCACAGCATGGACAGGATCAGCATCTGCGCATCTTCAATACGGATGGAACTGCTCCGTTCCCCGTTCCATTGCCGGCTCAGCTCGGCAAGAAATCCACAACAGCCGGTTTGAAAGATCTGTACGTCAGACTCCCGAAGCAGCCCCTTTTGCAGCGCCTGCCCGATCAGAGAAGGAACATATTGTTCCGGATCCAGCCGAGTGGAGTCGATCCCATTGGATGCCGTCATCCTCGTTTCACACATCTTCATTTTCTCCCATCCCGGGGCTGCGTTCGTTTAAAAGCCGCTCCGGCGCAGGCAACGGTCTGCCGGCACGGACAGCTGCTGCAGCCTGCGGAAGCACCGACCCGGCCAAAAGCTCCAGTGAGCCGCGGCAGGGCCCGTCAAAAGCAGCCTTCATATATGTGAGCAGACGGTCATCACCAATACGATCCTGCATCTCATTTTTCGCATCGTAAAACATCTGGATCAATGCCTGAAGCGTTTCTTCATAATCGCCGGCCGAAATATATGGCGAATCGCAGAAGCTGCCGATCAATTTTTTCAGTATATCGCCGCCAAACTCGATCCGGCCCGTTTGACGCAGCGACGACGACCAGGACTCCGTCAATGCCAGCGCCTGTGCTTCCGTCAGCATCAGACCATACGCAGCCGTATCGGCATTGCATTGCAGCAGCTGTTCGACGATCTCCTTATCTGTTCCGCGCACCGACATGCTGCCGTTCCATGCGATCAGATCAAAACCCACGGTATATCCCCCTTTTCACATGCATGATCCGTCCAACACAAAGGCCCTCTTTCTGTGAAAGAGAGCCCTATATTATACACGCACAAAATATATCTGTCAATGTCTTTTTGCGGCGCGCGGATGAAACCGCGTATAGGTATCGATCGTCTCGCTGTCTTTCATCAGTTTGACATACCCGGCCACAGAAGCCTTATCCGAAAGCCCAAGCATTTTTTCCAGGTCTTCCGGTCCGGCGCCGTTTTCCAGCAAATGCACGGCAAAGGAACGGCGCAGCAGGCGCGGCGTGAGATTCTTATCGATTCCAACGGCATCCGCCGCGTGGCGCAGCATCTTCCAAAGCCCCTGGCGGCTCATGGCGCTTCCCTGCAGATTCACGAACAGCGCCGTTTCCTCCGACAGCGCGATGTACGGTCTGGAAAGGCGGATGTAGTTGAGCAGGCTCTGATTGGCCGACGGATACAACGGCACCCGGCGCCCTTCCGCGTAGATCGTTCTGGTCTGCGGCTGATAATCGGTCTCACGCAGAGCGATCAGCGAGCTGATTTTGATGCCGGAGGCATATAACAATTCCACGATGGCTTTGTCACGCAGCCCCTTTTCATCTGAACCAAAATCATAGTCCAGCAGCCGATCGATCTCTTCATGTGTTAAAACCTGCGGCGTCTGCTGCAGATCCGGCGACTTTTCCAGCTTGGTCTCCCGGACGGGATTGGTATCTGTCAGGCCTTCTTTCTGCAAAAAAGTATAATACGTACTCAGGCTGCTGCGCGCACGGCGCACCGTGGCTGGAGATTTCCCGATGGAGCGCAGGTATTCAAAATAGGCCGACAGCTGCTCTCCCGTCAGCTCTGCCGGGTCCTCATAGTCCTGCTCCGCGCAATACGCGGCAAAGAGGGATAGATCGCTGCGATAGGAACTCAGTGTATTCCTGGAAGCCCCTTTTTCAAGCATGCTCTTTTCAAAAGCTTCTGTTTGCAGCATTTCGATCCCTCCTTTCTTTATCGTGATATATTGTTTTTGTTTCAGCTGATCCAGGAAAGAACGGCGGCCGTCAGGAAATTCAGCACCCGGCAATGCAGCAGCCCGGCCAGCGCGATCATCAGACAGGCCGCAACCCCGGAAAGAAAATAACTGCGTTCAATACGCTTCCGGCCGTTGATCCGGCTGTATTCCAATGCGCGGCAGGCCAACAGCAGCAGCACCGCGACAACAACGAAGCCGGAGGCCAGAAAGGATACAGCCGCCGGCAAATATCCCCGGATCCCAAAAAGCTTTATATAGCAAGTAATGGCGGCCGACAGGGTAAATCCTTTTACGGCTATGGCAAAAGGAACAACAATCGAACCGATGCCGGCAAAGGCGCCCAGAAAGATCAGCAAAACCAGCACGCCGTGATAGACCATAAAAGCGCGAAAGGAAAGGCCGCCGACACCGTTTGCCAAGCCATTCAAATAATCTGAGAAAAAACTGCCGGCTTTGAGAGAAAACCCAGAAGCAAAAAAGCTGCCGACCGTAGCGCCCATCAAAAAAGCGCCGCACAACAGGATCAATTCCGTTGTCAGATCAAAAGCCGGCTCGTCCCGCCTGCGCGTTCTGCCTGCCATAAAATCACCACCTGATGATATATAGCATGCAGCTGCCCAAAATATACCACATTTTTGATTGTTTACAGTATAACACACTTTTAGAATTATGTAAATAGAGTTATGTAAACTAACGCAATTAGAAGTAAAGATTTCGTTAAAAAAGAAAAGCAGGCGAAAAACGCCTGCTTTTTTGTGTTATTTTCTGTTAATAGCAGAATTCGCTGCCGAACTGAAAGACGTCCGGCCGGAGCCGCAGCGGCTGCATCCGCCGATGCTCCCCCCTTCCCCGGCCAGCATATCGCTCATTCTGGGCGGGAAGAACTCATCCACGGGGAACTTGAATTTCTGGAAAAGCTCGCAGGGATCCTCGGCGTTGCCGGCACATTCCTTATCCGGCAGGCAGATATCATAGGCCGGCATCAGAAGCTGAATATCACGCTCCAGCTTGATGATGCTGAACTGGCCCAATGTGGCATAGAGCTTTTTCCCTTCATCGGTGATGATCAGATCATCGTCGAAGCAATTGCAGATCATTTCGGGAATATCGCTCAGCAAGCTTTCGCCGCATCCCTGCCCATCCAGCACTTTGGCGCCGAGAACCACCGGATCGACCACCTCAACGACGGCCACGGGCAGATTGGTGCGCTCAAAGCACTGCACGTCATCGGCCTGCGGACGGTACTGAGAGCTGAAAATATGCACGCTGCCTTCGCTGCCGAAGAGCACCGTACGCTTGTCAAACGTAGCCAGGCCGCTGATCTCACGCGGACGACCGACGCCCGAGAATGCCTCGGCTGTAACCTTGTAAAAATACTTGACGTCGATGGTATAAAAACCCTTGTTGAAAGGAATGGGCTCCACATCGATATAAGCCCACAGAAGCTCGGCGTTTTTGGCTTTGACACTGGTACTGCTGTCGAGCACCGACTGCGAGCACCTGGTCAGATAAACGCGGATATCCTGCAGGCATTCCTTGTCGCGGCAGCTGTCATAGACCTTTTTTGTATGGACACAGACAGCTTCCCTCGGAAGCTGATTGGAACGAAGCGGTCCCGGAGAAACCCGATCAGGCATTTGATAACCTCCTAAATCGTATTCAGGCGAAGTATGTATACGCCTCAATACAGTTTATGCCGCCATGCCTGAATGGTTCCCTTTACTCGTCCTGTCCGGCCGTGATCCAGCAAAGCTGCGCATCAGCGGCTTTGATGAGGTCAGCCGGTGCGGCGACGATCTGCATGCCGCGCTGCCCGGCGCTGAAAACCATCCGCTCCAGCCTCTCCGCCGATTGGTGCAGATAGGTGGGAAAAGGCTTTTTCATGCCGATCGGGCTGCAGCCGCCGCGCACATATCCGGTAAGTCCAAACAAATCAGCCACATGGATCATCTCCACCCGTTTATTGCCGCTGACGCGGGCCAATGCCTTCAGGTCCAATGTCTCCAGTACGGGAATGCAGGCCACCAGAAATCCGCCTTTGTCGCCCCGCAGCACCAGCGTTTTGAATACCATCGCCGGATCCAGCCCCAGCGCAGCCGCCGCATGCTCTCCCGAAAGGTCGTTTTCATCGACGGGATAGGTCAGCACTTCGTAGGCAACGCCGGCGCGGTCCAGGATGCGCATGGCGTTGGTTTTTTCAATCTTCTTTCTGGACATCGTTCTTCTCCTTGATCTTTTTCCGGGAATCCTCCCGCACCAAATCGCGCAGATCCTTGATACCGTCATCAAAGGCGCACTCACTGCTGCCGTAAGTCATCTGCAGTTCGTATTCCAGCGGCAGCCAGGTGGCAATATCCGCTTCGTTGTGCTGGATCAGCGCTTCCAACTTATCCAGTGCTTTCCACAGTCTGGCTTCCGGTGAACCAAGGGTCTCCATTTCGTCAAACAGGCCGGCAAAGGTCTTCCGCAGCCCCTCGGGCAGCGTATCCAGCCATCCATCCACAGCACGGCGCTCATCGGCCGCATGGACGCTTGTTTTCTCAAAAGCCGGGATATCCCCGGTAAAAGCCTCCCCCATATCATGCAGCAGACACATGGAAAGCAGCTTCTGCATATCCAGCGCCGGATAATCCTCCGATAACAGCAGCGCCATCAGCGCCAGGCGCCAGCTGTGCTCGGCAACGCTCTCCTGCCGGCCGCCGGCCGTAAACGAATGACGCATCGTATCTTTAAGGCGGCCGGCTGCCGTGATCTGCTCGATCAGCGCACGCGGCTGCATATTTTCCCCCTCTTTTCTGTGGTTATTTTCCCTGTTATTATAGCACAGTCCGGCCGGCTTGACAAAGAACATTCTCTGTGTTATCTTGAAAGCAGAAAATCCAAGCGAGGTGGAAAGATGCGCAGCTCTTCTTGCAAAAAATAAATTTGCATGGCAAACAGTTCTTGGATCGGCGGACAGCCGCTGTTTTGTTGTGCAAAAATGCAAGAGAGTTTGAGCTTATCAGTTCTTTCCGGATCAAGGCTGCTTTTTGTATTTATGCCTGACTGTATTCTGCCTGAGTTGCAAGACCAACTGTCTTGCAGCTCTTTTTTCATATCACAAAATATGCAGGAGGCATTGATATGTCCATGATTCAGGTGACCGACCTTACCTTTACTTATGACGGCAGCAGCGATCCCGTCTTTGAAAACGTCACTTTCCGCATCGACAGCCGCTGGAAGCTGGGATTTACCGGCCGGAACGGCCGCGGCAAAACGACCTTTCTGAAACTTATGCTGGGCGAATACCCCTACGGCGGCAAGATCCAATGTGATCTGGACCTGGAGTATTTTCCTTATGAGATCGACCCCGGCCAGAATACGCTGGAAGCCATACGGGCAAAAGCACCCAATGCCCAGGATTGGGAGATCGAACGGGAGCTTTCCCTGCTAGGGATCTCTGCCGGCGTGCTCGGCCGTCCCTTCGGCACGCTTTCCAACGGTGAACAAACCAAGATCCGTCTGGCTGCCCTCTTCCTGCGGGACAACAGTTTTTTGCTGATCGACGAGCCGACCAATCATCTGGACGCCGACGGCCGGCAGATGCTGGCACGATATCTCGACCGGCACAGCGGATATATCCTCGTTTCTCACGACCGTGCCTTCCTCGACGCCTGCATCGATCATATTCTGGTCATCAACAGAAAGAATATCGAGATCTATAAAGGCAATTTCACCACCTGGGAACAGGAAAAATCCATGCAGGACCAACGGGAACTGGCCGAAAACGAAAAACACAAAAAAGAGATCAAACGCCTGCAGGAAGCTGCTGCCCGCACGGCCGACTGGTCGGATAAAGTGGAAAAAACAAAACACGGCACCCGCAACTCCGGCCTGCGGCCCGACCGGGGATATATCGGCCATCAAGCCGCAAAAATGATGCAGCGCTCCAAAAGCATTGAACGCCGGCGGCAGGCACATATAGAGGAGAAAGCCGCGCTGCTCCACAACATCGACACAGCAGAAGATCTAAAGCTCTCTCCCCTGGATTTCTTTACCGATCCGCTGCTTTCAGCCGTCGATCTGTCGGGCGGCTACGACGGACGCGCAGTATTCCAGAAGCTGTCTTTGGAGATCCATGCCGGCGACCGTATCGCCGTGCGCGGCGGCAACGGCTGCGGAAAATCGACACTGCTTCGTATCCTGTGCGGGCGCAAGACCGATCACACGGGCAAGCTTTACAAAAGCGACCGGCTGAAGATCTCCTATGTCCCCCAAAGCACCGAAGGCCTTTCCGGCGATCTGCGGGCCTACGCGCAAAATCTGCAGATCGACGAGAGCCTTTTCAAAGCCATCCTGCGCAAGCTGGATTTTTCCCGCGCGCAATTTGACAAAGATATCGCCAACTTCAGCGACGGTCAGAAGAAAAAAGTTCTGCTTGCCGGGAGCCTGTGCCAGCAGGCCCATCTCTATGTATGGGACGAGCCGCTCAATTATATTGACGTCCTTTCCCGTATGCAGATCGAGCGCTTGATCCTGGACTCCAAGCCCACCCTTCTGTTCGTCGAACACGACATCGCCTTCTGCACAAACATTGCCACGAAAACGGTATGGCTATAAAACAGGAGGTTTTCCCCCAGGCAACCGGCAGTTGACAAAAGGAAACGGACAGTCTGTTGCCAATTTTTCTTCCGTTTGCTATGCTTTTCATCGAAAGGAGCATGGTGCATGGCACTTGGACAGAATATACAATCCCTTCGCAAAAATGCCGGACTCTCGCAGGAGGCACTGGGCGAAGCACTGGGCGTTTCCCGGCAGGCCGTATCCAAATGGGAAAGCGACAGCGCTATTCCGGAACTGGACACCCTGATCGCCATGAGCCGCCTGTTCCAAACGACACTGGGCGCGCTGCTGCTGATCGAGCCTTCCGAAAACGCCGCGCCGCAGGAGAAACCCGAAGATGACCGGGCAGCGCATGCGGCGGAAGAACCGGCACAGACCTCCGGCGACTGGGCCGCCGACCGCCTGGAAGCTTTGCTGAAACAATACGCCGCCCAAAACCAGCAGCAGAAACAACGGCAGAAAAAGCACCGCCTTCTGGCAGCCGCTGCGGCTGCTCTCCTATTGCTGGGCGGCTTCATGCACACGGCCGCCCGGTTCCGCGAGCTTCAGCAAAGCCTGCGGCAGCTGGAAGGCCGCATGAGTGTCCTCAGCAGTTCGGTCGACCGGCAGATCAACGATATTACCGGCTGCATCTCCGATCTGCTGGAAGAGCAGGACAACATCCTGGCCGACAGCAGCACCGAGCTGACCGGTGTCGATATCGCAAACGGCGCCGTTCTCTACGACCTGTCAGCAACGCTCAAAACATTCAATACGGCATCTACGGGCCGCTTCCTGCTGCGTTATACCGATGATGCCGGGCAGACGCAAACAGTAGAATCGGATATCTGCCAGGGACCTGTGTTTTCCGCGCAAGTCCGGCTGCCGTATAACGGACATACCGAAGTCCTGTTGCTGGTCGACGATCCCGACGGACAGCAGCGCACCCAGAAGATGACGACCATCTACGACGCAGCCGAGGCATATTACCGCCTGACCGGCAGCGCCAGCATGAGCTATACCGCCCATGCGGCAGACGACGGATCTCTGCGCCTGGTGCTCTATGGCAGTTATACCATCTGGCAGCCGGACCTGCCGGCCAAACTGGGCATGCCGCTTTCCGTGGCGGAGGTCAAGGCGGAGGTCTACCACAACGACACCCTCGTGCAAACCGTTGACCTGACGCCGGACAACAGCGCATTGGAAGAAAACGGAAAAGGCACGGACACGACCGCGCCCACCCAAGCACCTACCGCAGCTGCCGCCGGAGAAGGAGCGGACTACGTTTTTCCCGCGCCTCTGGAGCTCACCCTCGCCGTTCATCCCGGAGATGTCCTTAAAACGATTTTTTACTTTACGGACAATTATGGCCGCGTCAGTTATGATATCAGCGGTTTCGACAAAGTCATCCGTATCACAGAGGGCAAAAACGGTCTGGAGATCAACGCGGCCGAATGGACGGAAGATATGCTTCCCGAAGGGCCGGCTGCTGCATATTGACTTTTTCCCGTTGATGATATATATTGAATTCGGCAGCAGGAAGCTGCCGACAGAAACGCAGAAGCGTTTTGATCCCGATAAACCGGCAAAACCTGCCCTCGGGCAGACAAAATGCGCGAACTCCCATAATAAGTGAACCGTATGCTTGAAAGCACACAAATCTCCAAATGGATCTGTGTGCTTTTTATTTTAAAATCATTGGAATTCAGAATAATGAGGTGAATACTCTTGAATCTGCAGGAATTCTTTGCACAGCATCCGAAAGTGGCCATCGCCTTTTCCGGCGGCGTTGATTCGGCCTATCTTCTTTACGCCGCTATTCAATACGCCGAAAAGGTGCGTGCCTATTATGTAAAATCCCAGTTTCAGCCCCAGTTTGAACTGGATGACGCTTTGCGGCTGGCAGAGGAATTGGGCGCCGATCTGCATGTGCTGCATCTGGATGTGCTTTCCGCCCCCTATGTAGCCCAGAACCCGGCCAACCGCTGCTATTACTGCAAAAAGGCCATCTTCGGTGCCATTTCGGCAGCTGCCGCATCGGACGGCTTTTCGGTCCTGCTGGACGGCACCAACGCATCGGACGACGCGGGCGACCGTCCGGGCATGCGCGCGCTGCAGGAGCTTTCGGTATTGTCCCCGCTGCGTATGTGCGATCTGACCAAAGCACAGATCCGGCAGCTTTCCAGGGAAGCGGGTCTGTTCACCTGGGATAAGCCTTCATACGCCTGTCTTGCCACCCGGATCCCCACCGGCGAGGAAATCACCGCGCAAAAGCTTCATGCGACTGAGGAAGCCGAGGACTATCTCTTTTCCCTGGGCTTTACGGATTTTCGCATCCGTACCCAGAACGGCAGCGCCAAGCTGCAGATGCCGGAGGCCCAGCTTCCTCTGCTGATGGATCATCGCAAGGATGTGCTTGCCAAGCTGAAAAATTATTATACCGGCGTCACCCTTGATCTGGAGGTGCGGGGATGAACAACGATATCCGTAAACTGCTGGAAAAAGTCCATACCGGCGACGTTTCCGTGGACGAAGCCCTGCTCAAGCTGAAGACAAAGCCTTTTGAAGACATCGGCTACGCCAAAGTGGACATGCACCGCAAACTCCGGCAGGGCGCGGCGGAAGTGATTTACGGCGCCGGCAAAACGCCGGAACAGATCATCGGCATCGCCGGTACTATGCTGGCAAATGGTCAGGAGACTATTCTCATCACCCGCCTGTCTGCGGAATCCGCCGCCCTGGTCGGCCGGGCGCACAGTCTGGATTATCACGCCGACGCCCGCTGCGGCATCATCGGCCCCGTGCCCGTTCCCGACGGGATCGGAAAAGTCGTGGTAGCCACCGGCGGAACCAGCGATATTCCCGTAGCGGAAGAAGCCGCGCTGACAGCCGCCGTTCTTGGCAGCGAAGTCGTACGCCTTTATGATGTGGGCGTCGCCGGCCTGCACCGCACATTGGCCCATCTGGACGATATCATGAGTGCCAGCGTCATTATTGCCATCGCCGGCATGGAGGGTGCGCTGGCCAGCGTCATCGGTGGTCTGGCCGACTGCCCGGTCATCGCCGTCCCCACAAGCGTCGGTTATGGCGCCTCCTTCGGCGGACTTTCGGCCCTTTTGTCCATGCTCAATTCCTGCGCCAGCGGCGTTTCCGTCGTCAATATCGACAACGGCTTCGGCGCGGGCTATCTTGCCAACATGATCAATCACATGAATGTAAAAACACAACTATCCAAAAAGGAGAATTAACTATGCGTACATTGTATATCGACTGCGCTATGGGCGCTGCCGGAGATATGCTGACAGCAGCGCTTCTGGAACTGTGCCCGGAACCGGAGAAATTCGTGGCTGAGTTCAACGCCCTCGGAATCCCAGGTGTAGTGATGCAGGCCGAGCCCTCAGTCAAATGCGGCATCACCGGCACCCATGTTTCGGTAACGGTAAACGGCCAGGCAGAAGAAAGCCACGACCACACGCATACCCATGATCACGGCCACAGCCATGACCATGCAGAGGAACATGCGCATACCCATGAACATGCGCATACCCATGAACATGAGCACTCCCATGAACACGAGCACTCCCATGAACACGAGCACTCCCATGAACATGAGCACGATCACGGGCATACCCACCATCACAGCAGCCTACACGATATCGAGCATATCGTCCGCGGCCATCTTTCTCTGCCCGCAAAGGTACAGGACGACGTCATGGCTGTTTATACCCTAATCGCCGAGGCCGAAAGCCACGCCCACGGCGTGCCCGTCACTGAGATCCACTTTCATGAGGTGGGCACCATGGATGCCATTGCTGACATCACCGCCGTCTGCCTGCTGATGGACCGTCTGGCGCCCGATCAGGTGGTGGTCTCCCCTGTCCATGTAGGCAGCGGACAGGTGCGCTGCGCCCACGGAATTCTGCCTGTGCCCGCTCCTGCCACAGCCTTTATTCTGAAAGATGTTCCCATCTACGGCGGCAGCATCCGCGGCGAGCTTTGCACCCCCACTGGCGCTGCCCTTCTCAAGCATTTTGCCACCCGGTTCGGCAGTATGCCGGTCATGAAGACACAGGCCATCGGCTACGGCATGGGCAAAAAGGATTTTGAAGCAGCCAACTGCGTCCGTGTCCTGCTGGGTGAGACCGAAGATACTGGCGATACGGTGTATGAGCTGTGCTGCAATGTGGACGATATGACCGGCGAAGCCGTCGGTTTTGCCATGGAGCGTCTTCTGGATGCCGGTGCGCTGGATGTTTACACCATTCCCATCGGCATGAAAAAGTCGCGTCCTGGCATTCTGATCGGCGTTCTGTGCCGCGCGGCGCAAAAGGAAGCCGTTGTGCAGACCCTCTTTAAGCACACCACGACCATCGGCATTCGCGAACAGCAGCTCCGCCGTCATGTGCTGAACCGGCGCACTGAGACGTTGGATACCCCCTGGGGTCCCGTAGGCTGCAAGATCTCCTCCGGCTATGGCGTGACGCGCAGAAAGTATGAATACGAAGACCTGACCCGCATCGCCCGGCAGGAGGAGATCTCGCTGGCGGAAGCGGCCGCACGGCTGGATCAGCTGGCCTGATCCCACTAAAATACCGTAGTGTTATCTATCAGAACAAATAAAAAAAGCTCCATCCGACGGATGGAGCTTTTTTCATATTGGGCATTCACCTACAGATCATGCAGGTCAACAGATCCTCCAGTTCTTTCAGCGAAATGCCGCAAGTCTCCATGTCATAATTTACGCCGGCATACGCAAACTGCACCCAAAAACTGTCCTGTATGCCATAGATCACTGCGGCCGTTCCGTTGATCTCAGACTCTTTTGGATCGTCACATACAAAGAAGCAATCCCGAATCGGTTCTTCCGCGGCGCAGACGGCAATCTTCACGCTTCCGCCGCTTTCCGTCTGGAATTCAAAAACGTAATCGTGCGGACGATAGACCGCGCTTTTGGGGCTGACCGGGACGTCGACGGAATAGAACGCCGTATCGCGGCGGCCAGCCGGCAGTTTTTCCAAAAACTCCGCGTAGCTGAATCCAACGGCACTTTCAAATGCTTTCATCACGCTTTCCCATTCCGTTGAAGAAAGTGCGCTGCAGTGCGAGATCCGGACATCCATATCCAGAGCCGCTGTTTGTTCCACTTCGTTTATCACAAGTTGAGAGGCCTCGGGAGGCTCGATACCTGTGCCGGGCGTTCCGAGGCGCCGGACAGCAAAAGCGCCGAGAACCACAAGGCACAGGCAGGCGGCCGCGGCACTCCATTTGAGCCATGCAGGCTTCCCGGCTTTACGATCGGCTCCGGCTTCCGCGATATGTTTCTCGCTGATGTCACCGAGGATCTCACAAAGTTCTTCTTTTCTCACAGTTCAAAACCCCTTTCCAAAAGGTAATTGCGCAGTTTCAGGCGAAGGCGGTTCAGCGTCACGGATACATTGTTTTCCGTCATTCCAAACCGGGATGCGATATCAGAAATGCTGTCAAAATACCAGTACCGGCGAACAAATATATTTCTCTTCCTGGCGGAAAGCCCGTCCAGAAACGCATCGATGGCTTTTGCAAGCTCCCTGCGGTCGATCTCCCGTTCCACGCTGTCCCCGTCAGATACAAGCTCCGCGATTTCGTCCAGAACGACTGCCGCCTGTCCGCCGCCGCGCTTGCCGGCAATATTGTGCTTATATCGGTTGAGCGACAGGTTTCTGGTGATTTTTCCAAGAAATGCCGGCAGAATGCCCGGCCGGTGGGGCGGCATGGCGTTCCATGCGTTCAAATATGTATCGTTGACACATTCTTCTGCGTCCTCACGGCTGTCCAGTATGTTATTGGCGATAGAAGCGCAGTAGCTTCCGTATTTGTCGGCAGTGACCGGGATGGCCAGTTCATTCCGGTCCCAGTATAGCTGAACGATCTTTGCGTCCTCCATCGGCTTTCACCGCCCTTTCATTTTATCCTTTCACCTATATACACAACTTTTGAACTCAGGTCTTACAGGCATTTCCCAATCTTTTTTGCCTTTATCCAAGCCGCGCAAGCAGCTGCCGGACAGCGGAAACAACCGCATCCAGTTCCGCTTTTTCCTGGACAGACTTATCCCGGGAGCAGATCTCTGCCTGCCCTTCCCTGATGCCCCGGGGACTGAGAATGATCCGCAAAGGCACGCCCAGCAGGCCGGCATCGGTATAGGTCATGCCCATGGAACGGGTGTATTTATCGCCGAACTGAAAAATATTACCCACTTCAATGCCGCGGGTGATGGTGATGGAGCGTTCTCCGACCAGATCCTTCATTTTCATTTGATTTCCTCCTTTACGGACCTGTTTTTGTTTTTCTGAATAAAAAGCCCCAAGCCGATATAAAACCAGCTTGGGGCGAACGATCACAAGTCCGCAGTACCACTCATATTCAGTTGGTCATACGATAGCACAGCCCTTCCGGGAAGTCAAGGCTGAATTGCAGCGGATGACAGCAGCGCGATGGGGTGCCGGAGAATGGTCCGGCGTTTTTCCGGCGCCGTTTTCCGGGGGTCGGACAGATAGATCTCGTGGTGGAGCCGGCAGGCTGAAAAATCTTCCCGATACCCGTGTTCTGCCAGCCACGCAGACATATATGCGAGGGTCGCCGGCTCGTCATCGTAAGATCCGATATGCATCACCTGTACGCACAATCCCTCGCTGACCGTAAGAAACTCGGCTTGGCTGCAGTCCAGCTTCTTTCGGCGCTGCGCCTGCTCGGCTGCCCACGCCAAATCGGCTTTTCGAATAAAATCGGGCAGGCGAATGGCCGAGATCCAGCAAAACTCCGCCTTGGCGCCATAATCGATGTCATCTCGTCCAGGCTGCCACCAAAAGCCCTCCAGCGGCGGCACGACATAGGGGTAAAAGCCCTCGATCCGATAGTCTGTCTTCCAGCTCATTTTCAGGGTATAGGCCACGGTGTAAAGCACCGAAAGCGCCTGCTGATAGGACCCACCCGCCGCATTGGGATCGCCTTTACCGCGCACAGTGATATAATTCGCCGGCGGTATCTCCACAACAGAGGGCATGGTCTTGGCATTGTACTGATCCCGGTACTCTTTTTTGAAATTAAATGGCATATTCTGCACCTTCTTTCTTTTGCCATCAGTATAACGCACGAACCCTGACAAAGTCTGTCAGGGTTCGTGCGTTTTCCATATTTCCTTTGCGGCAGCCGCCACTGCCGCTCGCAGAGCGGGCGGCGACAACACTTCAACGCCGGCGCCGAAAGACAGGATATATCCCACCGCACCGGCATCCGGCATCATCTGCGCTTCAACGATACAGCCGCCGTTTTCCAGCCGTGTGATGCGGTCCGGCGGAAAATCGTCACAGGCGCGCCACAACAGATGGGGCGGAAAGCGCATCCGGACGGTCTGTTCCGAAGGCATCGGCATCAGCTTTATTTCATCGGGCGGCGGCAGCCGGTCAAAATGCTCTGCCAGCCGTTCCAGTCCGAGGATCCGATGAAGCTTAAAGGTGCGAAAAGCCTGCTTGTCGATGCACCAGGCACGCATATACCATGCCATGGAGCGGTAAAGCAGCTTATGTGGCCAAACCACCCGTACAGACGCCGGACGGTCAATGGCGGCATAGGTGATGCGCAGCGCGCTGCGGGTCAAAATGGCCCGCTTGATCTCCTCAAACCACCGGTCCTGTGCCGTAAGTCCGCCCCAACGCGAAAAATCGATCTCATACCAGCTGTCCGTCTGCATCTGAAAGAGGGCGGCCAGCTTGGTCAGCAGGGTCTGCTCAGCTTCTTCACCGGTCAGCGACATGCTTTGCAGCGCCGCCAGCAATGCCTGTTTTTCCGTTTCCGAAAAGAAAGCACGGTCCAGCAGCTGCCGGTCGAGCAGCCCGATGCCGCCATCCCTGCCCGGCTCGGTATAGACCGGAATACCAGCGGCGCTCAGCGCGTCAATATCCCGATAGATCGTCCGCACCGACACCTCCAGCATCCGGGCCAGTGCCGGTGCCGTCATACGGCCCCGGGCAAGCAGCAGATAGAGGATCTGAAAAAGTCTGCCTTCCCGCATCAGCACATCTCCCCCAGCGCAGCCAGCTCCTGGGCGACCTGTGTCGGTGTGAGGCCGTCTGTAAACAGCAGCCGGGAGCGCAGTCTCTTATAATTGTCCAGCCGGGCCAGACTGCGCCCCAGCACATCTGGCGGCCGCAGGCCCGCGTCAATATCCCGCTGCAGACGTTCACGCAGGGTCTCCGGACTGCAGATCAGCGAGACCGCACAGACCTGGCAATCCCGGAGATCCAGCCGGGAAAGCAGCCTATCGATGATGCTCTGCTCGTGCATGACCCAGCAGAAAACGATATTCTCAAAGGCCGTACAGCGCAGAAAATTATTGAGCTGAAACGCGATATTTTCCATGACCATCTGCCGCGTTTCGTCATTGACGACAAAGGGATGCATATCCCAGCACCAGTCCCCATCCAAAAAGACACAGGCGGGCAAACACTGCTTCAGGCATTGACAGGCCGTCGTTTTTCCGACGCCCATGGTCCCGCCGATCAGATAAAGTCGCTTCATGGCTTTCCTCCCAAAATGACAAAATACAGGCTGATCCTCTGCCCTATTATAACACCCATACTGCCGCCGGCAAAATACCGTGTAGGATTGTCAAACATATTGGACAGAGAACTCGGAGGGAGATAACCAGCCG
>CAMEZQ010000029.1 GCA_945947915.1 uncultured Clostridia bacterium
CCTGGATGGGATGGGCGAAATCGTACATGGGGAAGATGCACCACTTGGTGCCCTGCCGGTGATGCTCGATATACTTGATGCGGTAGATGACCGGGTCGCGCATATTGAAGTTGCCGGAGGCCAGGTCGATCTTGGCGCGGAGGGTGTATTTGCCTTCGGGGAACTCGCCGTTCTTCATGCGCTCGAAGAGGTCGAGGCTCTCCTCGATGGGCCGGTCGCGCCAGGGGCTGACGGCAGGATGCTGCAGGTCGCCCCGGTATTCGCGGAACTGCTCGGGCGTCAGCTCGCAGACGTAGGCCAGGCCCTTGCGGATCAGCTCCACGGCGTATTCATAGTCCTTTTCAAAATAATCGGAGCCGTAGAAGAACCGGTCGCCCCAGTCGAAGCCCAGCCAGTGGATATCCTCCTGGATGGCGTCGACATACTCGACGTCTTCCTTGGCCGGGTTGGTGTCGTCCATGCGCAGGTTGCAGATGCCGCCGAACTTCTCGGCCGTGCCGAAGTCGATCCACAGGGCCTTGCAGTGGCCGATGTGCAGATAGCCGTTGGGCTCGGGCGGGAAACGGGTGTGCACATGGGTATAGACCCCCGCTTCCAGGTCTTCCTTGATAAAATCATCGATAAAGTTGGACGCAGTGACGTTTTCCATTTTTTCCATTATGGTTTGCTCCTGTCTTTATATCTTAATCTCTGTATTTTGCTCTCCGTCTTTCGCTGCCTTACAGCTGCTCCATATAGGCGGCGATGCGGGCGCGGCAGCGCCGGCCGCCCAGCAGCGCCATGACGGCGTGGAGGTCGGGGGTGTTGTGCCGGCCGGTGACCGCCATGCGCACCACGGCGCTGACGTCGCCCACATGCCCCTTGTAGGTACCCGGCTCGGCGGCCTTAAACAGCTTGACCTCGGGCGCGAAGCCGAGATCGGGGCAGATCTCCTTCATGCGGCCAAACCAGGCGTCCTTGTCGTCGGCCTCGTCATAGACCTCCAGATAGCGGGCCAGCACCTGCTTCTGCAGCCCGGCGTCCATCTCCAGCGCCTCGTCACGCCGGAAGAGCTCGTCGAAGAAATAGGCGCAGTAGCCGCGCACATCGCTCCACTTGGCGATGTCCTTGCGGGGCTTTTTGCCGCCGCGGTCGATGGCGAACAGGCCCTCGGTGTAGTCCCTGTCGGCCGCCAGACAGCGGTGGAGCTCCGGATCGAATTCCCCGGCCCAGTCCAGGGCGCCGGCAGCCACCTGGGCCGCCGTCATGCGGGAAATGACCTCGGCCGACACGCTGTGCAGCTTCTGCAGGTCGAACAGCGCGCCCGACTGGCCCATCTTGCCCAGCTGGAAGGGATAGGCCGTATAGGGCTGCTCGCGGTTGGCCCGGCGCCAGTCCTCATAGGTGGAATTGGCCAGGGTCAGCAGATATTCCAGAACGCTCTCCTTGGGATAGCCCTCCTGGGTGAAATAGCTGACGGCGGCCTCGGGGTCCTTGCGCTTGCTCAGCTTGCGCCTGGAGCCGTCCTCTTCCTTCATGACCGGCGCCACATGGGCATATTTGGGCGGCTTCATGCCCAGCACCTGGAAAAGCTGCAGGTGGATATTGACCGACGATACCCACTCGTCGCCACGGATGACGTGGGTGGTGCCCATCAGGCTGTCGTCCACAGCGTGGGCAAAGTGATAGGTGGGGATGCCGTCGCTCTTGAGCAGGACGATGTCGACAATGTTCTCGTCCATCTCGATCTGGCCCTTGATGACGTCCTTGTATTTGATGCGTCCGCCCGGACGGCCGGGGGAACGCAGGCGCATGACGTAGCTCTCTCCGGCCCGCACCCGGCGCTCGATCTCCTCATAGGAAAGATCGCGGCAGCGGGCGTAGGCGCCGTGATAGCCGGGCATGGCCTTGTCGGCCTCCTGCTGCCGGCGGATGTCGGCCAGCTCTTCCTCGCTGCAGAAGCAGGGATAGGCCAGGCCCTTTTCCACCAGTTCCTTGCAGAAGGCCTGGTAGATGACGCCGCGGCGGCTCTGTGTATAGGGGCCGTAAGCGCCGCTTTCGCCGTTTTTATTGACCCCTTCGTCAAAGTGGATGCCGAAGCTCTCCAGCCCATCCAGAATGGCCGAAATACCGTCCTGCTGCTCCCGCTTCTTATCGGTGTCCTCGATGCGCAGCAGAAAAACGCCGCCCGACTGGTGGGCGCAGCGCTCGTTGACCAGCGAGGTGAAAACGCCGCCGATATGCAGAAAGCCCGTGGGGCTGGGAGCGAATCGGGTGACCATGGCGCCTTCGGGCAGGTCCCGCCTGGGATAGATCTCCTCCCGGTACTGTCGGGCCGTCGTTGTGATATGGGGGAATAAAAGTTCCGCGAGCTTGCCGTAATCCATTTTTGCTTCACTCCATTGATCTTCAGAATAGTTTTGATGCAGATACGCCTGCAGAACGCCCGCGGCACCCCGGGGCGGAAAAAAGCGCATAGTAGTTTATATTATATAACAGGGCCGGGCCATAAATCAAGGCCGCTGCCCCGTCCGGCGGCAGAATATGCCGATTTTCCCGGGTTTTTTTCTTTTTTCGTGGTTACGCGGGAACTTTTTGCCAGAACAGGCGGTATCAATTTCTGTGAAAAGTTTTTGCATTTTCACACTGCCGAATATGGCATCCGCGCCGGCGGTATGTTATACTATATCGGCTATCACTCAATTTTGGGAGAATGACCATGAGAAAACACGAGAGATCCAGAAAGAACTCCTCTTTCCGAAAAAAAGCCGCCATCGTCATCCTGCTGATGGCCATCGCTTTCTGTGCTTATACCATCTGGGATGTGCTGCAGGCGCCGGAGATCGCGCCGCCGCCCCCCATCGATCAGACGGATGACCCCGACGATCCCCAGGGCCAGTCCGGCGAAGATCCCACCGTGCCCGACGATGAAAACACGCCCTCCTCCAAGGTGCGCCAGGATGGCGTCTACACCTTCGTGCTGGCCGGCACCAACGACGATTACAACACCGACACCATCATGCTGGGCAAGGTGGATACCGAGGCCGACACCGTCACGCTGGTCTCCATCCCCCGCGACACGATGGTGGACGTCAACATCAACATCAAAAAAATCAACAACGCCTACGGCCGTGCCGGCATGGACGAGCTGCGCCGCCTGCTGCAGGAGGTCACCGGCATTTATCCCGATTATTACTGCCTGGTCAACATGGAGGAATTCATCGAGGTCGTCGATATCATCGGCGGCGTGGAATTCGACGTGCCCTATAACATGTACCACGAGGATGCCGACCAGAAATACAACATCAACCTCAAAAAGGGCTATCAGCTGCTGGACGGCAAAAAGGCCATCCAGCTGGTGCGTTACCGCGGCACCAGCGCCAGCGACTACGGCCGCCAGGAGGTCCAGCGGGATTTCCTCAAGGCCGTGGGCAAAAAGCTGGTATCGGAGTTCAGCATCGACCAGGCCAGCGATCTGATCTCGGTCATTTCCAACAGCATCCACACCAACATGCCGGTCAAGGACATGATCTGGTTCTACATCAATGTGGCCCGCACCATGGACTTCGACAACGACCTGACCTTCGATGCCCTGCCCGGCACCACCACCGGCCGCTATAAGAAGCAGGATTATGTCTTCCTCGATCCCCAGTCGACCCTCGACTATATCAACGAGAAGATCAATCCCTTCACTACGGATATCGCGCTCAGCGAGCTCAACATCATCCACCTGGAAGACTGACCAGAAGCCCGTCCAAAAGCAAAGGCCCCGCCGATTGGCGGGGCCTTATTTTTGTCTTTGTCTTTATTTGTCTTTATTTGTCTTTATTTGTCTTTATTTGTCTTTACTTGTTTTTGGCGTTGCTCTTGGCGCGGAGCTGGTTGTTGAGGATGGCCTTGCGGATGCGCAGGCTCTTGGGAGTGACCTCGATCAGCTCATCGTCGGCGATGAACTCGATGCAGGCCTCCAGGCTCATCTGCCGGGGCGGCACCAGACGCATGGCCTCGTCGCTGCCGGCGGCGCGCATATTGGTGACGTGCTTTTTCTTGCAGACGTTGACGTTGATATCCTCGGCCTTGGGCGACTGGCCCACCACCATGCCCTCATAGACCTGCGTGCCCGGCGTGATGAACAGAACGCCGCGGTCCTGGGCGTTGAAGAGGCCGTAGGTAACGGCTTCGCCGGTCTCAAAAGCCACCAGCGAACCGGTGGTGCGGGTGAGGATGTCGCCCTTGTAGGGCACATAGCCGGCAAAGACGGTGCTCATGATGCCCTCGCCGCGGGTATCGGTGAGGAACTCGTTGCGGTAGCCGAACAGACCTCTGGAGGGGACGCGGTATTCCACGCGCATGCGGTCGTCACCCTGGGGGTTCATCTGCACCACTTCGCCCTTGCGGGAGCCGAGCTTTTCCATCACGGCGCCCACATAATCGTTGGGCACGTCGCAGACGACGGTCTCCACCGGCTCGCAGCGCACGCCGTCGATCTCTTTATACAGCACCCGGGGCGCGCCGACGGAAAACTCATAGCCCTCGCGGCGCATGGTCTCGATGAGGATGGACAGGTGCATCTCGCCGCGGCCGGCCACCTTGAAGCTCTCAGTGGTGTCGGTCTCGGAGACGCGCAGAGAAACGTCCTTGAGCAGCTCGCGCATCAGGCGCTCCCGAAGATGGCGGGAGGTGACAAACTTGCCCTCGCGGCCGGCGAAGGGACTGTTGTTGACCGAGAAGGTCATCTCCACCGTCGGCTCGGAGATCTTGACAAAGGGCAGGGCCTCCACCCGCTCGGGGGCGCAGATGGTGTCGCCGATGGTGATGTCGGCAATACCCGACAGGCAGACGATCTCGCCGGCTGTGGCCGACTCGATGGGCGCGCGGCCCAGACCCTCGATGGAATAGAGGTTGACGATCTTGGAACGGTAGGGCGCGTGGTTCTCGTGGTAATGGCAGACGACGATGTCCTGGTTCTTGCGCACCGTGCCGCGCTCGATGCGGCCGATGCAGATACGGCCCACATAGTCGTTATAGTCGATGGAGGAGATGAGCATCTGGGTCTCTCCCTCGGTATCGACCTCGGGGCAGTCGATATACTCCAGAATGGCGTCGAAGAGGGGCACCAGATTCTCGTGGGGGCCTTCGGGCGAAAGGGCGGCCGTACCGTCGCGGCCCGAGCAGAAGAGGACCGGCGAATTGAGCTGGTCGTCGCTCGCGCCCAGGTCGATGAGCAGATCCAGCACCTCGTCGATGACTTCATTGATGCGGGCGTCTGGACGGTCGATCTTGTTGATGACCACCACTACCTTGTGGCCCAGCGAAAGGGCTTTCTGCAGGACAAATCGGGTCTGGGGCATGGGGCCCTCGGCGGCGTCCACCAGCAGCAGCACGCCGTCGACCATCTTGAGCACGCGCTCGACCTCACCGCCGAAATCGGCATGGCCCGGCGTGTCGATAATATTGATCTTGACGCCCTTATAATAGACGGCCGTATTCTTGGCCAGAATGGTGATGCCGCGCTCACGCTCCAGGTCGTTGCTGTCCATGACGCGGTCGGCCACTGCCTGATTTTCGCGGAAAGTGCCGCTCTGCTTGAGCATCTGATCGACCAGCGTCGTCTTGCCATGGTCGACGTGGGCGACGATGGCGATATTTCTGAGATCTTCTCTACGCATATATATCCCCTTATCACATGAAATTCTTAACGATTTATTATATATCCGTTCTTTTATGCTGTCAAACGGTTTCGGCGGCTTTTTGCGTAAAAAATGCCCTCCGGAAAGATTTTCCGAAGGGCGGCTGTTAGATATTGCTCAGGAAGGTGATGAGCCCCGACAGGCCCAGGAAGCCGTAGATCAGCTTTTTCATCAGCTTGACATCGATCTTTTCAACGATGCGGACGCCCAGGCTCTTGCCGATGGCCATACCCAGCATGCCGGGAATGACCAGCGGCAGCAGATCCAGCGTCAGGATGCCGTTCATCACGCGCAGCGCCGTGGTGTAGATGCAGGTCATGGAGAAAAAGAACTGGGAATTGGCCAGATAGGCGTTTTTGTCGTCGCCGGTGATGGCCAGGATGTAGATGACCATCGGCGGGCCGCCGATACCGAAGAGGCCGCTGGCCACGCCGGCCAGGCTGCCGCAGACGAAGGCCGACAGCAGATTGGGCTTGATGTGCAGCCTGTCGGCAAAGAACATGAAATAAAGAGAAATGGCGATCAGAAAAAGACCGAAAAAGGCTTTCAGCCCGCTCATATCGCTGTTGACGGCGAATTTGATGGCCAGATAGGAAGCGATAAAATAGAAAACGGCCGGCAGCAGAACGATCCTGGGCGTGATGTGCTTGCGATAGCGCCAGGCCAGCGTCAGGCAGGCCCACGCGCTGATCAGCGAAGACAGGGCGCTGGACTTGAGGATAGGCAGAAAGAGCGGAAAAAAGAGCATGACGAAGATGCCCGAGCCGAAGCCGGTGGTACTTTGGATCAGTCCGCCGCCGATGCTGGGCACAAAGACGTAGAGCATTTTCAACAGGTCCATAAAAAGGATCCTCCCCCGAAAAAAATAGAATTGCAGGCATTGGTTCCAGTATAAACTCCGTCCGGGCGCTTGTCAAACGCGGACGCCGGTTTTGTGCTGGACAAGACGGCGCCCGCGGCGGTATAATACAGGCGTGCTTCTGCACAGTCTGATACCTTTGGAGGAGATCGGCAGATGGAAGAATACTATCTTTATACCTTTGAATCGACCCACGGCGCCATCGCGGCCCACCAGCTTCTGCAGGGCAGCATGCGGGCCGTCATCATGCCCGTCCTGCGCGAGATCAACGCCAGCTGCGGCATCTCCGTGCGGGTGCCGGCCGAAGATTACGAAAAAAGCCGGCAGATCATGGAAGAGGGTATGCCCGGCGAGTTTTCCCTCTATCATATCGACGGACGGGAGATCACCTGCCTGGTGCGGGAAGCCGCGGAATAAAGCGGACGGGGCTTTTGGCTGAAGGGCTTGACTTAAACCCCACTTTATGCTGTACAATAAGAAGAAGAATAATTAAAACAGGAGGAAATATCATTATGAGCAACGAATATCTGGGCTGTGATATCCCCAAGCTGGGCTTTGGCCTTATGCGCCTGCCCCAGCAGGACGGCGTCATCGACGTCGAGCAGGTCAAGAAGATGGCCGACCATTTCTTCGCCAACGGCTTTACTTATGTGGACACCGCCTATGTCTACGGCGGCGGCGCCTCGGAGAAGGCCGCCAAGGAGGCCATTGTCGACCGTTATCCCCGCGAGAGCTTCCAGCTGGCCGACAAGCTGCCCGTCATCAATATCGAGAAGGAAGAGGACATGGAAGCCTTTGTCCAGACCTCTCTGGAGCGCACCGGCGCCGGCTATTTTGATTTCTATCTGCTGCACGCCCTCAACGCCAACAAGCTGGCCATCTGCGACAAGTTCGACGCCTGGGGCTATATGGTACAGCTCAAGGAACGCGGCCTGGCCAGGCACGTCGGCTTCTCCTTCCACGACAAGGCCGAAGTCCTGGACGAGATCCTGACCAAGCATCCCGAGATGGAGTTCGTCCAGCTGCAGATCAACTATGCCGACTGGGACAGCGACAACGTCCAGTCCCGCAAGTGCTATGAGGTCGCCCGCAAGCACGGCAAGCCGGTGGTCATCATGGAGCCGGTCAAGGGCGGCAACCTGGTCACCATGACCCCTGAAGTCCAGAAGACCTTCAAGGAAGCCGACCCCAACGCCTCGGTGGCGTCCTGGGCCGTCCGCTTCGCCGCTTCCCGCGAGGGCCTGATCACCGTGCTGAGCGGCATGTCCAACCTGGAGCAGATGGTCGACAACACCAGCTATATGAAGGACTTCAAGCCCTTGAGCGAGGCCGAGAACCAGGTCATCGAGAAGGTCGTCGGCATCCTCAACAGCATCCCCACCATCCCCTGCACCGGATGTAAATACTGCGTCGACGGCTGCCCCATGCGCATCAACATCCCCGCCATCTTCACGGCCTACAACAACTATCTGGTCTACGGCAACCTGCAGGGCGCCAAGAACGCCTATAACAACGCCATTAAAGACCAGGGCCGCGCTTCGGGCTGCGTCCACTGCCTGCAGTGCGAGGCCCAGTGCCCCCAGCAGATCAACATCACCGAGCGTCTGCGCGAGATCGCCAAGGTGCTGGAAGACTGATCTGCTCTTCTGTACATACCCAAAACCGTCAAAAAAGCCTGCCTGTGCGGCAGGCTTTTTTCTAAACCGAGCCGCACAGTATGTTAAGGCTCGCAGCCCGGCAGGCTGAAAAGTGAAAAACCCCATGTCAGCATGGATGATCTGTGACCATGAACGGAAAGGAGGATCGCGCTGATGATCAAGAAAAATTTTCAACGGCAAAAGACGGCGGTCATATTGTCGATATCGGCGCTTCTGCTGATGGGCATGATATGGCGGACAGTCTCTCGCGGACCGACAGGAGGAGAGATCTGTCTTTCCGATTTTGAGAACGGCGTGGAGATCTATGTCGAAGAAGGCTATTCCTCTGTTTTTCATGGTTTTACAGAGGCGCCGGAACCGCATTCCATATGGCTTACTGCAGATGGAGAGTTCCGTGAAGAGATCCTGCATCTTTGCCGGGAGATCCGGCAATACCGGCAGATTGAAAAAAGCAGCGACATCCTGTTGGGCATGCCGGATGGCCCGGATAGTTTCCGGTATCTCCCGCGCGTTTATCTGGTGACAGAAGCAATTTGCTACCGCATGGAGGTCTTGAATTGGGAGAATTATACAGGAAGCGCATGGTCAAGGCTTCCCATTCGGCAGGAACGTTTTGGCGAGCCGACGATATGCGTTTCCAGAATAGATCTATCGCTGATGCCGGAGGATAAGACCCCGTACGGCTTTGCCAAAGAATACTTTGGGCCGGATACGATGAACAGCGAAAGCGGTGCGGGATGGTACGCGGTAATGCCGCAGGAAAGCCTGGATGCGCTGCTGTGCCTGCTGCTGCGCACAGGAACAGAAAATGCAGAAAAAATAGAAAGCATCAGATAACCACCGTGAAATGCGCTGACGCGCAGGAGAACAGGCGGTTTTTCGGCAGTCCGCGCCGGAGGCCCCCATTTGGGGCCTCCGGTTTTTTATGCGCTTTGCATAAACCGGGAAGCTTCGGGACAGGCTACCAAGAAAAGGCAGGTGGTTTTTTTATGAAACTCAGCGGCAGCTACGACGTCGATCTCCGCGTCATGGAAACCCTGACGGCCGGCGACCCGACCGTAAAATACCGGGATTTTGAAGGGGCCGGCGGCCGGCTCCAATGCCGCGTCTGGTTCAGCGACGGCATGACCTCTTCCCAGCTGGTGCGCGACGGCATCCTCCAGCCCATCCTCAGCTTCGGCGGCCCGGCGCCGCGGGAAAACGTCCTCGATTGGCTGGCCCTGGCCGTGCTGCAGCTGCCGGAGGTACAGCGCAGCGACGACACGGAGGATCTGCTGCCGGCCCTGGCCTACGGCGACGCGCTGCTATTCGCCCAGGGTCAGCCGGGCGCTCTCATCATCGGCTGCAAGGCCTTCGACTATCGCTCCATTACCGAGCCGGACGCCGAAAAGGTGGCCAAAGGTCCCAAGGAGGGCTTCGTCGAGCCGCTGATGCCCAACATCGCCATGCTCAAGCGCCGCCTGCGCACAAACAAGCTGCACATCGACCGGGTGACGGTGGGCAGCACCACCCAGACGGCCTGCTGCCTGCTCTCGCTGGACGGCGTTACCGATCCCGCGCTGGTGCAGGACGTGCTGGAACGGCTCCGGTGCGTCGAGATCGACGGCGTCCTCAGCGCCAACACCCTCGCCGAACTGCTGCACGACCGCCCCTTCGCCTTCTTCCACCGGCTGGGCACCACGGCCCGTCCCGACGTGGCGACGGCCAAGCTGCTGGAAGGCCGGGTGGTACTGCTGACCGACGGCAGTCCCCAGGCCCTCACCGCCCCCTTCGTCTTTCTGGAATATTTCCAAAGCCCCGAGGACTACTGCGTATCCTGGGTCTATGCCGTCTTTTCCCGCTTCCTGCGCATGGCGGCTTTCCTCATCGCCATCACCCTGGTGCCCATCTATGTGGCCCTGCTCCATTTTCACCCCGGCACCCTGCCGGTCAAAATGCTGATGGACACGGCCGTCATGCAGCAGGCGGCCCCCTTTTCCTTTCTTGTGGAGGCTCTTATCCTGCTGCTGGCCTTCGACCTGCTGCGGGAGGCCGGGCTGCGCGCCCCCTCCAGCATTGGCCAGACCCTGTCTATCGTCGGCGCGCTGGTGCTGGGCCAGTCGGCCGTCGAGGCCAACATCGTGTCGCCGGCCATGGTCATCGTCGTGGCGCTGTCGGGCGTGACCGGGCTGATCACCACCGAGCTGAAGGACCAGGTCATCTTCCTGCGCCTCTTCCTGCTGCTCTGTGCCAACGCCGCCGGACTTTGGGGGCTGGTGCTGGGGCTGGTGACGATCGCCGGCCGCCTGTCGGTCATCCGGAGCTTCGGCGCCGATTATCTGACCTCCATGCCGTCGGTGGGCCAGGGCAGCCACGAGGACAGCCTGCTGCGGGTGCCCATGCGGTTCATGCGGAAATACGGCCGCTTCTGGGCGGGAGGAAGCCGCAAATGAAGCCGTCTGTTCTGCGTCTGCCCGCCCTCGGCCTGCTGCTTTGCCTGCTGATTTGCCTGACCGGCTGCGGCCGCGAAACGCTGGACCGCTTTTTCATCGTCACGGCCATGGCCATCGACTGGGAGGAAGGGCAATACACCGTCCATCTGGAGGGCAGCGCCGACCAGCTGGATGAAAACAAAAATCCCAAGGCCATCGTGCGCCGGGGTGTGGGAAGCAACCTGCTCCAATGCTTCCTCGACGTCCAGAAGCAGACGGGAGAATATCCCTATCTGCGCCATACCGAGCTGGTGCTGCTCTCTGACGGGCTGCAGGGCGATGCGCTGGGCCAGGCGGTCGACTGCCTGCTCAACGAAAACGGCGTACGGCTCAACGCCCGGGTGGCCGCCTGCCCGGCGCCGGCGGGCGATCTGCTGCAGGACGGGGAATTCCAGAGCCAGCGCATCCTCAAGGCGGTCACCAAGGGCGGCGGCACGCTGACCTCGGCCGATATCCAGCTGCGGGATCTGGCCTTTACCCGCTTGGAAGACGGCATTGACAGCTGCCTGCCGGCCACCGGCGCCGAGACCACCGAGGGGCTGCGCCTGCTGCGGGAGGATCAATGGGTGGGCAGCCTGGAATCCCGCCTGGTGCCGGCCTTTCTCATGGCCGGCGGCGTGCCCCGGGGCGACGGTCTGACCGTCTCGGCCGGCGGACGATCCACAGCCTTCCGTCTGCTGTCCAGCCGGAGCCGTCTGGAGACCCGCATGGAAGGGAGCGTGCCGGTCTGCACCGTCACCCTTGACCTGCGCTTCCGCGCCGCCTCCCAGATCCCCGACAGCACAGAACTCTGCACCCGGGCGCTGCGGCAGCGGCTGGAACAGGATCTCTGCGATATGCTGGCCGCCCTGCAGGCAGCCGGCTGCGACGCGCTGGGCATCGGGCAGGACCTCAGCCGCCGGGAGCCGGCGGTCTGGGCCGGCCTGCAGGCAGAGTGGCCCGATTATTTCCGGCGCTGCCGCATGGTGCCGCAGGTCCATGTACGCATCGTCAGCACCGGGCGTCTGCAGGGAGGTGATCTGTGATGCCGGGCAACATCCATCCCCTTTCCCGCAAGCGCTGCTTCATTCTGCTCACCCTTTTTCTGCTGGCCGACAGCCTCAATACCGACTGGCATCCCGGCGGCCGCCTGGCCTGGCTGCTCTGTCCGCTGGCCGGTCTGCTGGGGGTCTTTTTCTGCCGGGCCTGCATCCGCCTTTTCGCCGCGCCGCCCCAAAAGCCGGGCCGGCTGGCCCGGACGGTCTGCGCCCTGTGGCTGCTGCTGGCCGTCCTCTCGCTGGGCTGGATGCTGGGACAGTTCGGCCTCTTTGTGGCCACCTGCAACGATTTTGTCCTGCGGCCGGCCGGCATCGTCCGGATGACCGCCGTTGTCGCCCTCTATATCGCCTGCCTGCCCGGCCACGGCCTGCGCCGGACGGCCGAACTGTGTTTTCCGTGGATCCTCGTCTTTCTGGTGCTCTCCTTTGCCTCCAGCCTGGGCGGCTGGGACCTGCGCCGCCTGCTGCCCATCGGCCCGGCCGATCCGGCCGCGGTGATCGGCGGGCTGTGGGCGCTCCTGATCCGTCCCTTTGCCCAGAGCTTCATGGCCGTCGCCCTCCTCAGCCGGGAAGCCGAGCCGGAAGCCCTGCGCGCGGCCAGCCGCGACGCGTCGCTGACGGCCGGCCTGATCCTCGGCCTGCACCACGCCAAAAGCACCGCGCTGGTGGGCTTTGCGCTGGCCTCCCGCTATCATTTCCCCGTCTATGCCCTGGCCGGTCTGCGCCGCAGCGGCAGCGGCAGCCATATCGAAGACCTGCTCATCTGCGCCCTGCTGGCCACCCGGCTCATCAAAGGCGCCATGCTGCTGCGCTTCTCGGGCCTCTGTCTGGAAAGGGCAGCCGGCGGACGGCTGCGCAGAAACGCCTGCACCGTCCTGGCCGCCCTGCCTGCCCTCTGGCTGGGCTGCGGCTGGTGCATGACCGATGCCGGCGCCGCCGCCTGGGACCGTTACGGCCTGTGGCCGCTGGCCCTTCTGGGCTTTGCGCTGCCCCTCGGGCTGTGGCTGCGCATGGAAAGGAAGCAAAAGAAAAAACGGGCCGCCCCATAAGAGACAGCCCCGCAGCTTGCCCTGAAAGTCCGGCACAGGCCGGACTTTTTCTTTATGGAATTGTTTTTCCGCAGAAAACGGCGAAACCGGCCCGCAGGCCGGCCTACCCCCTGTCGAAAAACCCAGCGCAGCGGATTTTCGACAGACTCAAACAGACTGCCCCGTAAGGGACAGTCTGTTTATGGGATCACGCCCGGATGACCCAGCGCATTTTGGTGGAGTGGGCCCGGGGATTTCTGGCGCACTCGGCGGCCGACGGACGGATGACCTCCCGGGCGGCCTGGCTGTAAAGGCCCTCCCGCAGCCCCTGCTTGAAGGCCTGCTTGACCAGCCGGTCTTCGCCCGAATGGAAGGTCAGCACAACGGCGCGGCCGCCGCTTTTGAGCACCGACGGCAGCTTTTCCAAAAAGGCGTAGAGGACTTCAAACTCGCTGTTGACCTCGATGCGCAGTGCCTGAAAGACGCGCTGGCAGGACTTGCGCACAGCTTCTTTCCGGTCTTTTTTGGGCAGAAAGACAAGGGCCTCGCCCACGGCGTCGTAGAGCTGCCGGGTGGTCTCGATGACGCCGCCCCCTTCAAATACGGCGTGGATGCGCCGGGCGATCTCGATGGCGTAGGGCTCATCGGCGTTTTCCATCAGCAGGCCCACCAGCTCGTCTTCCGAGAGCGCCTGCAGCCGCACCGATGCCGGCTCCCCCGCCGTGGGGTCCAGGCGCAGGTCCAGCGGCCCGTCCTCCTTGAAGGTAAAGCCCCTCGCGGGGTCGTCGATCTGCATGGAGGAGACCCCCAGGTCGGCCAGCACGAAGTCAAACTTCTCGCCGGGGGCGACCTCGTCCAGCCGGGCGAAGTTCATGCGCCGGATGGTCAGGATATCCGGGCCGTAGCCCAGCGCCTCCAGCCGTTTGCGGGTCTTTTCCGATTCGATGGGGTCGACGTCGGTGGCGTACAGGTGCCCCTGGCCGGCCAGGCATTCCAGCATACGGCGGGTGTGGCCGCCGTAGCCCAGCGTGGCGTCCAGCCCCACCTGCCCCGGACGGATCTGCAGAAATTCCAAAATCTCGTCCACCAGGATGGGAATGTGCATGCCGGCTGGCGTCTTGCCCTTTTCGATGCGCTTTTCCACCTCGTCCCGGTATTTCTCCGGGTCGTGCTCTTTATATTTTTCCGCAAAGGTGCGGGGATGGGTGCCTTTATAGCGTACCCGGCGCTTGTGGACGGCGCCGCCGTCCGGCTTGTTTTCGGTGGTATCCATAGGCTTATTCTCCTCTCCCGTCCGGCTCCCGGACGACGTCCACCCGGTCGATGCCGTAGGCCCCAAAGGCGTCGGCGACGGCCTGGGTGATGATCTCGCCGCTGACGGCGATGGGCACGGCCGGGGGGCAGGCAACGGTGGGCGCGGCGCAGATCCGTCCCACCGCCCGGCAGGCCGGTATGCTTTCGGCAGGCGACAAAACGGCCTGCCGGATGGACATGACCTGCCGGGGCAGGGGCAGCGCCGGCAGGGTCACCGTGCGCCGCGCGCCGCCTTCCGGCAGACCGAAGGCCGTTTCGATCCGCGCCAGATCCTCCGGCGTATTCTCGGGCGTCAGCATGAGAACGACGGCCGTGGGGTCGGCATACTCACACTCCACGCCGCCCTGCCGCAGCTTCCGGGCCAGCCCCCGGCCCTCTCCCGGTCCGCAGACCACCAGACGCAGGGGATCGCTTTGGGCCAGATGCCAGCCCTTTTGGGTCAGCCGGCGCCGCAGGCCTTGGAGCGCATCCACAAAGTCCGCCAGCCGCTGTCCATAGGTCTCCAGATACCGGTTGCACAGGTCCAGCGACTGCAGGATGAGATACGAAGGGCTGGTCGAGCCGAAAAGGCCCATGGCCAGCCGGGGATCGCCCGGCAGCCGGTCCAGCCATGCTTTTGAAATGTGCAGATAGGCGCCGCCGGTCAGCACCGGCAGAGTCTTATGGGCCGAATCGCAGGTCATGGCCGCCCCCAGGTCCAGCGGATGCCGGGAGGGGGTCAGAAAGCGCAGATAGGCGCCGTGGGCGTTGTCGACCAGCAGCGGCAGGCCGTGCCGCCGGCATACGGCGGCCAGGGCGGCAATATCCGGGCTGCCGCCCAGATAATCGGGGGCCGTGATATAGACGGCGCAGGGGGCCGCCGCGCAGCCGCCGAGGGCCTGCTCCAGCCCCGCCGGCGTGATGGGGCAGCTGCACACCGAGCCGCCCCCTTCCCCTTCGGGCATCAGCCACCGCACGTCCAGGTCGAGCAGGGCGCAGGCATGGATAAAGGCCTTGTGGACGTTGCGCCCGGCCAGGATGAGGGGACGGGCAGGGCCCCTGTGCAGCCCTGCCGCCAGGCAGAGCATGGCGCGGATGCACTGGGAAGAGCCTTCGGCCGAATAGAGGGTGCGGCCGGCCCCGAAGTGCCGGGCGGCAATGGCTTCGCTCTGGGCGATGATGCCGTCGGCCTCATAGAGGGCGTCGGCCCCCCGGATCTCGGTGATGTCCAGGGCCTCGCAGCCCAGAAAGGCCTTGCCCTTATGGCCCGGCATGTGGGCGCGCACCGTGCCGCTTTGGGCGTAGGCCGCGACAAAATCAGACAGCGGCGTGGGTACGGCCATCAAAGCCCCTCTTCTTCCTCGGCCACCTGCATCATGACGGCGCACTCGATGCGCTTTTTAAAGAGACGGCAGCCGTAGTCGTAAACGCCGCCGATGGAGCCGGTGGCGTGGTAGGCATTGGCCGCGCAGCCGCCCGAGCAGTAGAGCCGCGCCCAGCAGTCGCGGCACTCGGGCCGGGCATAGGCGTTGCAGCTCTTGAAGGGCTCCTGGACCTCGGGATGGGTGACGCCGTCCCAGATGTTGCCCAGGCTGTATTTTTCATCACCCACGAACTGATGGCAGGGATACAGCTCGCCCCAGGGGGTGACGGCCATATATTCGGTGCCCGAGCCGCAGCCGGTGATGCGCTTGTAGATGCAGGGACCGTTTTTCAGGTCGAGCATGTAATGATAGAAGGTGATGGGCTTGCCTTCCCGCTTGCGGCGCAGCATGTCTTTGGCCAGGATCTCATACTGCTCGAACAGCACGGGCAGGTCTTCCTCGGTCAGGGCGCTGGGGTCGTCGGGGGCGCAGACCACCGGCTCCATGCTCAGCTCGGTAAAGCCCAGATCGGCCATGTGGAAAATATCGTTGGTGAAATCGGTGTTGTTGTGGGTGAAGGTGCCGCGCATATAGTAATCCCTGCCGCCCCGGGCCGCCACCAGCTTCTGGAATTTGGGCACGATCACGTCGTAGCTGCCCCGGCCGGCATAATCCCGGCGCAGCCGGTCGTGGATCTCCTTTCGGCCGTCCAGGCTGAGCACCACGTTGTGCATCTCCCGGTTGGCAAAGTCGATGACGTCGTCGTCGATGAGCATGCCGTTGGTGGTCAGCGTAAAGCGGAAGTTCTTGTTCTTTTCCTTTTCGATGCTGCGGGCGTAGGCGACGATCTCCTTGCAGACCTCCCAGTTCATCAGCGGCTCGCCGCCGAAAAAGTCGACCTCCAGATTGCGGCGGGTGCCGGAGTTTTCCACCAGGAAATCAATGGCCCGCCGGCCCACCTCGGCCGTCATGATGGCCCGCTCGCCGTGATATTTGCCCTGGCTGGCAAAGCAGTATTCGCAGTTGAGGTTGCAGGTGTGGGCCACGTGGAGGCAGAGGGCCTTGACGATGTTCTGTCTGGAGCGCTTGAATTCATACGCCATGCCCTCCATATCGGCCTGCAGATCCTCGGAAAAGAGCTTGCCCTCGGCCTTGAGCCGGGCAATATCGTCCAGGCATTCCCGCACCTCGGCCGCGTTGACGTCGGGGCGGCCGCCGTAGCGCCGGAGGATCTCCGCCTCGATCTCCTCTGCGGTATGGCTCTCGTACATGGCGATCATGTCGTAGGCCACATCGTCCACCGAGTGGACCGAGCCGCTGCAGGTGTCGATGACGATGTTGTATCCGTTAAGTTTATACTGATGTATCATTTTGCTTTTTTATCTCCCATCATAACAGCTTGCCCTGAAAGCCCGGCCAGAGCCGGACTTTTTCCATGGAATTGTTTTTTCACCGGCATGCGCCGGGAAAAACCCCTGCCCGCCGGTTTTTTCCGCAGAAAAACGGCGAAACCGCCCCGCAGGGCGGGGCCTGACCTGCCGAAAAAACCGACGCGGCGGCGCTTCGACAGCCTCAATAAAAAAAGGAGCCAACGCACGGATGCGCAAGCCCCTTTGACGATCGTATGGTTTTCTCCGGCGGACAGCGCTTACTTATTGCTGTTCTCGCACTTCTGATTGGCAACGCCGCAGGATGTCTTGCAGGCCGACTGGCAGGATGTCTGGCACTCGCCGCAGCCGCCCGAAGCAGCGCTCTTGCGGAGATCGCGTGTTTCCATTGTCTTGATTCTCTTCATGATCTATTCCTCCGATTCATTCGATTCTGTGCGCCGGTGCCGGCGCGTGCTTGCATGCACTCTCTATTAAACATGAAAAAAGCCGTTTTGTCAACTGCCGCGGCTTATCTGCCCTGGCTCTTGTTGTAAAAATACAGGCCTGTGTCGATGGCCACCATCACGAAATTGATGATATACAGCACCATGACGATATCCTGGCTGTACAGGATCTTATGGGTGATGCCGCAGATGTAGCCCACCAGAATGGCGATTTGGAAAGGCAGGTTTTTGCCTTTGCTCGACTTGGTGCGCAGTGAATTGATGATGTTCATGGGCCATGCCGCGCCGAAGCAGATCAGCATGCCGGCTTCAAAAATGCTCATACTTTCCCGTTCCCCTTTTCGTTTTCTCGGCGGCCCGCAGCGCCGGCCGACCGCTTAAATTATATGACGGACGTTCTGCCCGGTCAATAGATTTTTGTTGATTTTGCGGCAGAAGCCGAAAAAAACGTCCCTTTTTACGCGCCGAATATTACCCTCTGTTTATCGACAGTTTTCCACAGGCCGACTGGGGATGGCTGTGGAAAACTCTGTGGAATATGTGCATAACCCGGCTCCCGCGCCCGACCGTGCCTGTCGAAAAAGAATTCCGCAGGCTGTGAGTTTCCCGCTTTTTCCAGCCAGCCGTTTTACCCTCTGTTATTTTTCGCACAAAGGGGCGCCGTCATTTTGCCCAAAAGGCGGGATATAGGCCTTTTCCGCGGCCGCGCGTTCCTGAAAATAGCCGTCAAAGCCCAGTTCCAGCGCCCGCTCCGAGACCTTCCGGTATTCAAAGGTGGTGATCCTGCGGTCGATCTCGGGAAACTGCCGGCAGGCCGGCATGGGGGTGTATTGGCTCATCAGGCTGAGCAGGTAGCCGCTGCTGCCGTAGGCGCCGTGCAGCCCGTCCAGCACGGCGATGGAATCTTTATGGCAGCCGGGCAGCACCAGATGGCGGACGATGACGCCCTTTTGCAGAATGCCCCCGTCGTCCATCCGCACTTCCGGCGCCTGCCGCAGCATCTCCCCCAGCGCCGCCATGGCCTTTTCGTAATAATCGGGGCAGGCCGAATAGCGGGAGGACAGGGCGCTGCTGCGGTATTTCAGATCGGGGATATAGATATCCACATAGCCCTCCAGACTGCGCAGGGTCTCCAACGATTCATAGCCGCCGCAATTGAAGACCACAGGGATGTGCAGCCGGCTGCGCACGCCGTCGAGGGCCTTTCGGATCTGGGGCACGAAATGGCTGCCGGTGACCAGGCTGACGTTATGGCAGCCGGCTTCCTGCAGTTCCAGAAAGATGCCGCCCAGCTGCTCGGGCGTCACCGGCCGGCCCAGCCGGCCGCGGCTGACGTCGTAATTCTGGCAGAACACACACCGCAGCGTGCAGCCGCTGAAAAAGACCGTGCCCGAGCCGCCGGTGCCGCTGATGCACGGCTCCTCCCACATATGCTTCTGCCAGTGGGCCACCCGGGCCACATCGCCCTCGCCGCAGAAGCCCGGCTGCCGGCTGCGGTCGGCGCCGCACCGGCGCGGACAAAGATGACAGCCGCCCTCCGCGGCCGCCCGTTTCATCGGATCGGTATGCAAAAAGATCCCTCCCACTGTATGATCAAGCTGTAAAATCCCGGGGCAGTCCGCGCGGCCAAAGCCCTTTCAAGGCTTGCGGCTTTGTTCCATACGCATTATAATAGAATAGAAACGGGCCTGCCTTTCTTTATTCTTGCCCAGATCACCGGCTTTGTCAAGCCGCAGGCAGTACGGCCCGGAATTTATGCAATCAACGCAGACAAGGAGCTGCCCTATGAAATACGGATATACCACTGTGGCCGCCGCCGTGCCCACTGTCACCGTGGCCGACTGCGCCGCCAACGCCGACCGGATCATCGAACTGCTGACCCAGGCCCACCAGAAAAACGCTTCTCTCGTCGTCTTCCCCGAGCTTTCCATCACCGGCTACACCTGCGGCGACCTCTTCCTGCAGGAGCATCTGCTCGACCAGGCCGAGCATGCGCTGGGCCGCATCCTCGAAGCCTCCCGCGCCTGCATGCCGGTGGCCGTCGTCGGCCTGCCCGTCCGCGTGGAAAACAGCCTGTACAACTGCGCCGCCGTCCTACACCAGGGGCAGCTGCTGGGCCTGGTGCCCAAGAGCTTCATTCCCAATTACGGCGAATTCTACGAGCTGCGCCACTTCACGCCGGCGCCGGCACAAACGGGCGCCGTCCGCCTGCTGGGCCGCACGGTGCCGTTCGGCAGCCGCCTGCTCTTCCGTTCGACCCTCGACCCCGAGTTCTGCTTCGGCGTTGAGATCTGCGAGGATCTCTGGGTGCCGGTGTCCCCCTCCTGCGGCCTGGCCCGTGCCGGCGCACGCATCATCGCCAATCTGTCGGCCGGCACCGAGACCATCGGCAAGGCCGAATACCGCCGCAGCCTGGTCTCCATGCAGAGCGCCAAAAACATCTGCGGCTATATCTACGCCAACGCCGGCGACGGCGAATCGACCACCGACGTCGTCTTTTCCGGCCACAGCATGATCTGTGAAAACGGCGCCGTCCTGTGCCAGACCCAGCCCTTCGGCGGACAGAAGCTGCTGTGCACCGAGATCGACCTGCACAAGCTGGCCCACGAGCGCCGCCGCATGAACACATTCACCGACGGCGGCGAAGCCTATACCACCATCGACGTGGAGCTGCGCGCCGAAAGCTGCTGCCTGACCCGGCCGGTGGATCCCGATCCCTTCGTCCCCGCTGACCCCACCCGCCGGGCCGAGCGCTGCGCCGCCATCCTCACCATGCAGGCATACGGCCTCAAAAAGCGTCTGGAGCACACCCACGCCCGCACGGCTGTCCTGGGCATCTCGGGCGGTCTCGATTCGACCCTGGCGCTGCTGGTGACCTGCCGCGCCTTTGATATACTGGGCAAGGACCGCCGGGACATCCTGGCCGTCACCATGCCCTGCTTCGGCACCACCAGCCGCACCCGGAACAACGCCCACATCCTCTGCCAGGCCCTGGGCGTTTCGCTGACCGAGATCAGCATCGCCCGTTCGGTGCTCAGCCATTTCGAGGACATTGGTCAGTCGCCCGACAAACACGACGTCACCTATGAAAACGGCCAGGCCCGGGAGCGCACCCAGGTATTGATGGATCTTGCCAACCAGAAAGGCGGCATGGTCATCGGCACCGGCGACCTCTCCGAGCTGGCCCTGGGCTGGGCCACCTACAACGGCGACCATATGTCCATGTACGGCGTCAACGCCTCCATTCCCAAGACTCTGGTGCGCCACCTGGTGGCCTACTGCGCCGATACCGCAGACACGCCCGCCCTGCGGGATGTGCTGCTGGATATCCTCGATACCCCCGTCTCCCCCGAGCTGCTGCCCCCCGAGGACGACCGCATCGCCCAAAAGACCGAGGATCTGGTCGGCCCCTACCGCCTCCACGATTTTGTCCTCTTCCACACCCTGCGCAGCGGTTTTTCGCCGGCCAAGATCTTTATGCTGGCCCAAAAGGCCTTCGCCGATGTCTACGCCCCCGCTTTCATCCTGGGCTGGATGAAGGTCTTTTACCGCCGTTTCTTTGCCCAGCAGTTCAAGCGCTCCTGCCTGCCCGACGGTCCCAAGGTGGGCTCGGTCACCCTCTCGCCCCGGGGCGACTGGCGTATGCCCTCCGATGCTTCGGCCGCCGCATGGCTGCGCGAAGTCGAAGCGTTGGAGATCTGACCTCACCGCATCTCCGCATAAACAGCCCCCCGGACGGCGGGTGTTCATAAAACAGCTGAAACGGCGTGACGAAAGCAGTCACGCCGTTTTTCTGTATGCAGGAACGCTGCAAGACGGCCCTGGGATACATTCTGTTTGGAAATACAGGAAAACGGCACCTTCTGCAAAAAACGCAGACCGGAGCCGCCTTCTCACAATTCTTTTTTCACCAAAATATATTCGCCCGTTCGCATCACTTCCGTAAAGCCACACTTCATAAACCATGCGATCGATGGGTTATCCGTTGCGATATCATCAAAAAGCGTATGTACGCCGCTGCATCTGGCACTTTGGCACAGACGCAGCAATGCCTGCCTTCCGTATCCCCTGCCCCGGTATGGCGCATATACAATTACATCCGCAAGATATATTTGTCTTTTTTCATCAAAGTGGTATGCGGCTTCCCCCAAAAAAGTGCCATTCTCTTGAATATATCTGTAAAAATGCCTGTGGTCATGACCCCGCACCCACCGGGCATACCAGCTTTCCCACTTTTCTTTCGGAAACGGGATCGTTCCGCCCCATGCGTGATTGTAAGACATGGTATCTGCATCACTCAGCAGCTTTTCCCTGAACCACAGATCCTCAACTTTGGGCTTATACAACTCGACCATTGATCTGATCCTGCCTCGTCATGGATATAAAAATACCCGGCTGCGCATGCAGCCGGGTATTTGGAACAGAAATTCTGTACCGGACTTATTTGATCTCGCAGGTAGCGCCGACTTCCTTCAGCTTGTTGACGATCTCTTCGGCAGCAGCCTTGTCGACGTTCTCCTTGACGTTCTTGGGAGCGCCGTCAACCAGCTCCTTGGCTTCCTTCAGACCCAGGCCGGTGATCTCGCGGACAACCTTGATGACCTTGATCTTCTCAGCGCCGACTTCCTTCAGAACGACGGTGAACTCGGTCTGCTCTTCAACAGCGGCAGCACCAGCAGCGGGGCCGGCAGCAACGGCAACAGGAGCAGCGGCGGAAACGCCGAATTCCTCTTCCAGAGCCTTGACCAGCTCGGACAGTTCCAGAACGGTAAGAGCCTTAACTTCTTCGATCAGCTTTGTTACGTTTTCGGTAGCCATTGTAATTTACCTCCAAATGATATTTGAGTGTTTGTTTTTCTTATTCAGCTGTAGCTTCGGCGGGAGCGCCCTGCTGTTCGGCAATGGCGTTCAGTGCGCGGGCCAGAGCGGCGATGGGCGCGTTCAGGGTGCCCAGGACTGTAGCGATCAGATCGTTCTTGTTGGTCAGCTCGGACAGCGCCATGATGGTGTCGACGTCGACGACCTTGCCCTCAACGAAACCGCCCTTGACGGCAAACGAGGACTTGGGGTTCTTCTTGATGAAGTCACCGACCATTCTGCAGGGAGCGATGGGATCTTCGGCGCTGATGGCCAGAGCCGTTGTGCCGTTGAGGATGGGATCCAGCTCTTCAAAGCCGACTTCCTTTGCGGCAAAACGAGTCAGTGTGTTCTTGACGACAGAATACTCGACGTTGTTGGCACGCATATCGGCACGCAGCTTGGTATCGGCTTCCACTGTGATGCCCTTATAGTCAACAAAAACGCCGGCGCTTGCATTCTTCATCTGTTCGGCCAGCGCGGCGACGATGGCCTGCTTTTCAGACAGTACTTTAGCGTTAGGCATTCTGGTTTTCACCTCCGTATAGATTTTGCTAAGAAAAAGTGCCTCCGCATCCAAAGACGCAGAGGCACGAAACAGCATAAAAGTATGGTTTGTGCGCATCCTCGGCAGGACGGTGCAAACCGTTTACTTTCTCCTGCGGTCTTTGGATAACGGATATATTATATCAAAAGTCAGTCAGACTGTCAATATAATTTTTGTTCCTTGCGGCTGCTTCCCAAAAATCAGTTGGACAGCTTGGCGGGGTTGATCTTGACGCCGGGGCCCATGGTGGAAGCGATGACGCAGGAGCGGATATACTGGCCCTTGGCAGCGGCGGGCTTGGCCTTGACAATGGCGCCCAGCAGCGCGTTGAAGTTCTCGACCAGCTTCTCCTGGCCGAAGGAAACCTTGCCCAGGGGGCAGTGGATGATGTTGGTCTTGTCCAGACGGTACTCAATACGGCCGGCCTTGGACTCCTTGATGGCCTTGGTGACGTCCATGGTGACGGTACCGGCCTTGGGGTTGGGCATCAGGCCCTTGGGACCCAGCACGCGGCCCAGACGGCCGACCAGACCCATCATGTCGGGTGTGGCGATGACCACTTCGTAATCAAAGAAGTTCTCGCTCTGGATCTTCTGAACCATGTCCTCAGCACCGACGTAATCGGCGCCGGCGGCGCGTGCCTCCTCAGCCTTGTCGCCCTTGGCAAAGACCAGAACGCGGATCTTCTTGCCGGTGCCGTTGGGCAGGACCAGCGCGCCGCGGACCTGCTGGTCGGCGTGTCTGGAGTCGACGCCCAGCTTGACGTGGACTTCGACGGTCTCGTCAAACTTGGCCTTGGCGGTCTTCAGCATGATATCGATAGCTTCATCGGCATCGTGAAGCTTTGTGCGATCGAAAAGTTTCGCGCTCTCTGTGTAATTCTTACCTCTGCGCATGATGTGTTTTTCCTCCTTGTAGTGGTTTTTCGGAATAATCCTCCCACATAGCGGCTGCATGGCCGCATTGCAAAAAATAGATATTGATAAAAAGCTTGGGGGAGTCGCGGGGCAGGAATTACTCAGCGACTGTGACGCCCATGGAACGAGCCGTGCCGGCGATCATGCTCATGGCAGCCTCGAGGCTGGCCGCGTTCAGGTCACGCATCTTGAGCTCGGCGATCTTCTGCAGATCTTCCTTGGAGATCTCAGCGACCTTGGTCTTGTTGGGGACGCCGCTGCCGCTCTGGATCTTGCAGGCCTTCTTGATAAGGACGGCTGCAGGGGGAGTCTTTGTAACAAATGTAAAGGACTTGTCGGCGTAGACCGTGATGACGACGGGGATGATCAGATCGCCCTCGTTCTTGGTGCGCTCGTTGAATTCCTTTGTGAAAGCCATGATGTTGACACCGTGCTGACCCAGAGCAGGACCAACAGGGGGAGCAGGCGTTGCCTTGCCTGCGGGGATCTGAAGTTTAATAAGACCTGTTACTTTCTGTGCCACTTTCGTTGCACCTCCTATAAAAAATGTGGTAAATGTGGGTCGTTAACCCTCCCACTTTCAAAAAAGGGCGGTTCTTTGCTTATTTCTTTAAAGAAGCCACCTGATTGAATTCCAGCTCGACGGGAGTTTCCCGGCCGAACATACTGACGTTGACGCAAACCGTTCCTTTGGCCATCGAGATCTCGGTGACCGTACCGATATTGCCGTCCAGGGGTCCGTCGATGACCTTGACACTGTCGCCCACGCCGTAGGAAAGCTTGATCTCAATGGACTCGACGCCCAGCGCCGCCACCTCTTTGTCGGTCAGCGGAACGGGCTTGGAGCCGGGGCCGACGAAGCTCGTGACGCCGCGGGTATTGCGGATAACATACCAGCTCTCGTCGTTCATGATCATTTTGACCAGCACGTATCCGGGAAAGCGCTTGCGCTCGACCTCTTTCATGCCGCCGTCTTCGGTGGGCTCCTTGACCGTTTCCATGGGGATCAGGATATCCAGGATCAGGTCCTGCAGATTCCGGTTCTCAACGGTCTTCTGGATCGTGTCGGCTACTTTCTTTTCGTAGCCCGAGTATGTGTGGATCACATACCATCTTGCACCCTCAGACATAACGATCTCCCGTTAAACAAGTTTGACGATCGTATCGCGGACAAAGCCGAAGGAAACATCCATCACATAGACCAGGATGCACACGACGACGGCGACGGCGATGACGACCAGCGTGTTGTTGATGACCTGCTTGCGCGTGGGCCAGACGATCTTTTTGCATTCGCTCTTGAAATCTCTGAACCACTTGGAAACGGTATGGCCTGTGCGAGCAAAGAAGCCGGGCTTCTTTTCCGCCTTCTTTTCGGGCTTTTTGGCATTGCTGCCGTTTGTCGACTCTACCTTTTTCTGCTCAGACATGTTGCACCTCTTTCTAAACTGTGGCAGACAGACCGTTTAGCGGGTCTCTCTGTGCAGGGTGTGCTTTTTGCAGAAAGGACAATACTTGTTCATCTCGAGACGATCGGGATCGTTCTTCTTGTTTTTTCTACTGTCGTAGTTTCTCTGTTTGCATTCTGTGCAGGCAAGTGTGATCTTAACTCGCATCGTTGCGGCACCTCCTTAATTTTATGTTGCCTCCCTGAAAGGCCAGGTCTGTTTTCAGACACAAAAAAAAGACCTTGACAGGTGTTTTTACTATAACACAAACCCACCCTTCGGTCAAGCCGTCATTTTGCATAGCTTTTTTGTGAAAACGCCGCCGTTTCTCTGCCCATTTGACCGATTTTATGCTATACTATAAAAGAATCCCGCGCTTTGGAAAAGCGCCTTGCTGGAAAGTGAAACTGAGCATTATGGAAAAACCCGTCAAGATCAACCGAAAAGAGGTCGCCGCCCTGCTGCCCCGGCGTGGCGACGCCGGAACCAAGGGCGATTTCGGCACCCTTCTGTGCGTCTGCGGCAGCCGGGATATGCCGGGCGCCGCCCTTCTCTCGGCCGGCGCGGCCCTGCGCTGCGGCGTCGGGCTGGTTGCCCTGGCTTCGGTGCCGCCCGTGCTGGAGGCCGCCCGCCAGAGCCTGTGGGAAGCCGTCACGCTCCCCCTGCCGGCCGACGAACAGGGCCACATCAGCGCCGTGGGATGCGCCCGGATCCTGGAGTACCGCCGGGCCACTGCCCTGCTGGTGGGCTGCGGCCTGGGCCGCAGCACCGCCGGAACGCGCCTGCTGGCCCGCCTGACCCGGGACGACAGCCGCCCCATCGTCATCGACGCCGACGGGCTCAACGCCCTTTGCGGCGCCCTGCCCCGCTTTGACCCCGGCCGGCCCGCCGTGCTGACGCCCCATATGGGCGAAATGGCCCGGCTGACCGGCATTGACGCGGAGACGCTGCGGCAGGACCGCGGCGGCCATGCCGCGGCGCTGGCCCGGCAGACCGGCGCCGTCGTCGTTCTCAAAGACAGCGTCACCCACATCGCCGCTCCCGACGGCCGCCTGTGGCTGCTCGACCGGCCCAACTCCGGCCTGGCCAAGGGCGGCAGCGGCGACGTGCTGGCCGGCTGCATCGCCGCTTTTCTGGCCCAGGGCCTGGACGCCCCCACGGCCGCCCTGCTGGGCGCCGCCGTCCACAGCCGTGCCGGCGCGCGCGCGGCCGAACGTCTGGGCAAATACGGCATGCTGCCCCGCGACGTCATTGAAAGCATTCCCGCCGCCATCAAAGAACTGGAAGAAGGTATTTTATGAAAATCCGGGATCTCGAGACCCCCGCCCTCATCGTCCTGCAGGACAAAATGGAAAACAACCTCAGCCGCATGATGATGCTGCTGGCCGGCAAAAAGCCCCGGCTGCGCCCCCATTACAAGACCCACAAGAGCCCCCACATCGCCGCCCTGCAGATCCAGGCCGGCGCCAAGGGCATCACCTGCTCCAAGCTGTCGGAGGCCGAGGACCTGGCCGCTTTCGGCATCCGCGACATTCTGATCGCCAACCAGGTGGTGCAGCCTGCCAAGGTCGCCCGCCTGGCCCAGCTGGCCCGCTGCTGCCGCCTGACCGTCTGCGTCGACGACCCCGGCAACGTCAAGGCTTTGTCCGACGCCGCCCGGCTGGCCGGCAGCACCATCCACTGCTACGTCGAGCTGGAAATGGGCATGCAGCGCTGCGGCATTGACGATTTTGAAGAATTCTACCGGCTGGCGCAGTATGTGGACGGCATGCCCGGCCTGACCTACGACGGCATCCAGGCCTATGCCGGCAATCTCTCCCACGAATACGACCGCGCGGTGCGCACTGAAGCCGCCGCGGCCGGCGAGCAGAAGCTGCGCAGCCTCATCGCCTATCTGGAAGCCCGGGGCGTGCACAGCCGGGAGGTCAGCGGCGGCAGCACAGGCACGGCCGCCCTCAAGGCCGGCAGCACCGTCTATACCGAGCTGCAGGCCGGCTCCTTTATGTTTATGGACGCGTCCTACGGCCGCATGGATCTGGGCTTTGAAAACGCTCTGCTGGCCGTATGTACGGTCATTTCGGCAGGAAAGGGCCGCTTCGTCATCGACGCCGGCGTCAAGAGCCTTTCGCCCGACCAGGATCCGCCTGCCGTCGTCGGCTTTACAGCCGAGCGCATCTCCCTCAGCGAGGAGCATACGGCCTTTTACGGCCCCCACGATTTCCATGTGGGCGATACGGTGCTGGTGGTGCCCGGCCACTGCTGCGCCACGGTCAACCTCTTCGACCAGCTCCATTTCGTCCGCGGCGACGAGGTCATCGCCCGCTTTCCCGTCACCAGCCGCGGCAAAGCCCAGTGACCGCCACGCTACTCAAAAGCCTTGCAGAAGCGCCCCGAAAAGCCTTGCCTTTTCGCGGCAGGCCGGCTCGCCGGATCAGATCACATATAAATATTTATTATATCAAAAAAATTTCCAAAACACAAAGGCAGTATTCAACGAAAATCTTTGCGTAATGTAGGATTACAATAGATGTTGGACAGTTGAATAAAAAAAGATGAAGGATAAG
>CAMEZQ010000030.1 GCA_945947915.1 uncultured Clostridia bacterium
CCGTGCCTGTTTGCTGTTTTTTAAAAAAGCTCGCCGATGAGCCGCTTGAATTCATCGTACATGGCATAGTCCCGAATGGGGCTGAGGGTGTCCAGAACGCCCTCGTAATACCATTTCTGCTTGTCTTTCCCCCGTTTGAAGCGATCCCAGACCGCCTCTCCGCAGGTATCCCGGGCAATGCGGATACTGCGCAGGTTGGACAGCTTGTCGGCGCAGATGAGCAGCATCTCGTCCAGATCAGCCTGGCTCGCAAGATAATCGATGGTGTCCTGCTTGCGCGCCTCCCAGGATTTGCGTTTGTCCTCGCTGGCGGCCAGCACCAACCCCAGGACTTTGAGACCGAAGGCCGACGAGATCTCATTGGAACTGGTCTCGGTATCCTCCAGCGTATCATGCAGAAGCCCGGCGATCACGACCTCGTCGGTGCATCCGGCTTCGGTGAGGATCTGCGCCGTTTCAAACGGATGGATCATATAGGGCACGTCGCTGCCCTTTCTCGTCTGCCCATGATGGGCCTGTGTCGCAAAAACAATTGCCTGATGCAGCTTGATTTTCCCCTGATAGGGCATGCTCTTTCCCCGCTTTCTGATGATCGGAACAAGTGATCGTTCGATCGGAATTTATTCATTATTATAATATAGCAGCCGGAAAGTGACAAGCTTTTTTCTCAGATTCTCTGCCTTTTTTGGGGGTATTCCGCAAAAAACACCTCTGGAAACCGTGCAGAGGCGTTTTTTCGCATGGCTCTTTATTTTTCCAGATACTCCCGCGCCAGCCGTACGGCGCTCTCGACCAGACGGCTCATTGGCAGCTCTTCCATGCCGGCGATGCGGTTGTCGCAGTGGCTGACCGGCACCAGAATCCGGGTGGCGGCGCTCTGGCCGACGGCGGCGGCCATGGCCGGCGTCACCTCGCCCAGCAGGGCATCGGCAATAACAATACCGATGGGGCCGATGATCAGATCGGCCCTGCGGCATCCCACCACCACGGCGTTTTCCCCGGTGGCAGCCTGGTCGGCGCCCGCCTTGAGCATGGCCGAAGTGGCCAGCGCGTTGGTTCCCACCGCCGTGATCTCGGCGCTGACGCCCGACGCCTTAAGAGCGGCCGTCAGCTGGCGTCCCATGCCGCCTCCCTGCCCGTCGATGATCAGGATCCTTTTCTTTTTATCTTCCAAAGACACGGGCCGCCTCCTGCATATTCTCGATGACGCGGACACCGAAGGGACAGCGGCTCTCGCAGGCGCCGCAGGCCAGGCACTCCTCGGCGTGATGGTCCAGCGCGGCGTAATGCTCACGTTCGGTCTCGGGCATGCCGCCTTTGGCGCGCACCAGATGGAGCAGTTTGGTGACGTCGGCCACCGAGATGCCTGCCGGACAGGGTGCGCAGTGGCCGCAGTACATGCAGTGGCCCACCCAGCTGATGCGGGGGAATGCGGCCAGGGCTGCAGCGTAATCCCGATCTTCGGGCGAAGCCGTGACATACCCCAGGCTCTGCTCCAGCTCTTCCAGAGACCGGGCGCCCGACATGACCGACGCCACGGCCGGACGGGTCAGAGCGTAGTGGATGCACTGGTTGACAGTCAGGGCACGGCCGGCCGGCGACTGGTCGGTCAGCAGGTCGCCGCCGCCGAAGGCCTTCATGACCGTGATGCCGACGCCGCGGCTCTCGCACAGCTCGTAAAGGGCCTGCCGGTCGGGGTCCATGTTGACCAGATGGCCGGCATAGCTCTCGTCGGCCCACAGCTTTTCGATGTCCTCGTCGCCCGGCTGCAGATCGTAGCAGGGGTTGACGCTGAACATCAGCACCTCGATGGCGCCGCTCTCCACCATTTTGCGGGCCACTTTGGGGTTGTGGCTGCTGACGCCGATGTGCCGGATGCGGCCCTCCGCCTTGAGCTGGCGGGCATAGTCCAGCACCGGCCCCTGCGAGACCTCCTCCCAGACCTTGTCGGAATCGATGTAGTGGATCATGCCGATGTCGATATGATCGGTATCCAGCAGACGCAGCATCTCCTCAAAGCCGGCCTTGACCTCGTCGATCTGCCGCGTGGCCTTATACTGTCCGTCCTTCCAGACCGAGCAGAGGTGCGACTGCAGCAGGATCTCCTGCCGCCGGCCGGCGATGGCCCTGCCGATGTTGGTGCGGACGTCCGGATTGGGGGTGTAAAGGTCGATGATATTGACCCCGGCCGCCATGGCGCGGCCCAGCAGCTCCCGGGTAAAGGCCTCGTCCCGGTCGACAAACCCCTCGCAGCCCAGGCCGATCTCGCTGACCCGCAGGCCGGTATTGCCAAGCATACGGTATTGCATAAAACACACTCCTTTGTTCTTTTCTTGCTGTTCATGCTCCATGATAACACTTAAAGCCGGCTTTAAGTCAAGCCTTTACAGCCGCACGGGCACCGGCCGGTCGATGGTCAGCCGGTCGGGGGCGACGATACAGTCGAGGGCCAGAATATTCACCCCGGCCGCTTGGGCATCCAGCAGCGCGTCGGCAAAGGCCGGATGGGTGCGGCGGTTGGCTTCAAAGCACCGTGGGCCTTTCATCTGGATGACAAAGCAGACGGCGGCCTCGTGCCCCGCCTGCCGTGCCGCGATCAGTTCCCGCAGGTGGTGCACGCCCCGTTCAGTGGGCGCGTCGGGGAACCTGGCCACCCCCGCCTCCTCCAGCGTACAGCCCTTGACCTCCACATAGCACAGGCTGCCGCCGGGCCGGGTCAGGCAGAAATCGAAACGTGACTGCCCGAACCGGCATTCCGGCTGCAGATGCTCAAGCGGCCCCAGTCCGCCCTTCTGTGCCCATTCGGCAAAAACACGGTTAGGCGCCTGGGAATCCATATTGACCAGCATCCCCTGCCGGTCGACGGTGATCAGGTCAAACTTTGTCTTGCGGCCCGGCGCGAAGGATTCGTCGATCCAGACCCGCGTGCCGGGAATCAGCAGTTCCCGGCAGCGGCCGGTGTTTTTGACGTGGCAGACGACGGCGCCCTCTGCCGTTTCCACATAGGCGATAAAGCGGTTGGGCCGGCTCAGGAACCGCCCCTCCCGCATATGTGAATAGATCATCTTTCCTCCCACAGATCCAGCGTGATCTGTTCTTCTTCCGATGTCCTGCCCCAAACGGCATCGGGCCGGCGGCGCAGGCAGTCGATGCCGGCCGCCCGTGCCTGGGCGTGCTGCAGCCGCCGGGGCACCCGGTACTGCCGGCCGTCCCGGATGAAATTGGCGCCGGTCTGCTTGAAATAAAAATCCACGCCGCTGCGCAGGCACTGCGCCCGCAGCGACAATATCCAGCCATAGTCGCAGGGCCGGGCGTTCTCCCCCGATTCGCCGCCGCAGACCAGCCGCTCGATACCGCCGCTCCTCAGGTATGCTTCCAGATCGATGGGCCCCAACAGCGGCTCACAGGCCAGCGCCTTGTGCCGGATGGGCGCCGCCAGATAGACGGGTAGCCGGGCATCGGCCATGGCCTGATTCTCCACCGTACAGCAGATGGTGACATTTTCATAGCCGTCGCCCCAGTCGGGCGGGATGCAGTCGGTCAGGCGGCTGATGCGCTTGGTGATCATAAAAAAGTGCAGATCACGCCGCTGCCGCATGATCTCCCAGGCTTCGGCGCGCCAGGGGTCGGCTTCCTCGACGAAGAAATCGGAGGAAAAGCAGGTGTAGACCGTCTCCCCCGGCGGGATCTTCCATCCGCCCTCCCGAGTACGGCGCAGCGGCAGGTCAAAGACCTGGTTGCGCACCACTTTGGAGGCGTCCCGCCCGTGCCGCGCGTCTATCCGGTAGACATAGCAGTTGAGACAGCCGGCGCTGATCTTATGGCAGCCGTGCCAGGGATTCCAGCCGGCCATCGGGTCAGAGATCCTGCACGGCGTATTCCAGCGCCGTGCCGATGCTTTCGTAAATGGCCAGATCGACCTTGCCGCCGTACGCCGTGCTGGTGCGGTTGATGATGACCAGCGCGTCACCGTTGAAATATTCCAGCAGGCCGGCCGCCGGCCAAACGGTCAGCGATGTGCCGCCCACGATGAGCAGATCGCTCCGGGAAATGACATCTATGCTGCGCCGGAGCAGCCGCTCGTCCAGCGATTCCTCATACAGCACCACGTCGGGCTTGATGGTGCCGCCGCAGGTGCATTTGGGCACCAGGGGCATGGCCATGATCTCCTCTTTGGTATAAAACTTACCGCATTTCTGGCAGTAATTGCGCTCGATGCTGCCGTGCAGCTCGTAGACCTCCCGGCTGCCGGCCGCCTGGTGCAGTCCATCGATATTCTGGGTGACGACAGCCAGCAGCTTGCCCGCCCGCTCCATCCGCGCCAGCGCCTGATGGGCGCGGGAAGGCTGAACGCCGGTCACCAGCAGCTTATCGCGGTAAAACCGGAAAAACGCCTCCGGATGGCTGTCGTAAAAGCTGCGGCTGAGCATGACCTCGGGCCGGTATTGATATTTTTCCCGATACAGGCCGTCGACGCTGCGGAAATCCTTGAGCCCCGATTCGGTGCTGACCCCGGCACCGCCGAAAAAGACGATGCGCTGTTTTTCCCGTACCAGCCGGCGCAGCTGCTCCAGCTGTTCCATTTTTTCCTGATCCATATCCTGCCTCCTGTTGCGCTGCCCGGCGGCTGCCGGGCTTTATTGACATCTTCATTCGGGCGTGCTACATTAAAATCATCTTATCTTTCAACAAAGGAGAGAGACTATGCCCATCACCTGCCGCAAAGGCGTCATCGAAGACCTGCCCGTTCTGCTGGAGATCGAAAAGAAATCGACCCCCAAGCTGCTCTATCTCAACGACGTCAAGGAAGAGTTCTTTGACAATACCCACGGCGAACTGATCGTCGCCGAGGAAGACGGCCTGCCCATCGGCTTCGCCCGGTTTTCCCTGCAGTACGACGGCTCGGGCTGGCTGGAATGCCTGCGGGTCGACCCCGCCCACCAGCGCAAGGGCTGCGGCGCCACCATCTGGAAGCGCTTTATCGAGCTGTGCGACATCTACCACGTCCCCTTCGTCCGCATGTACACCGGCCTGACCAACTACGCCTCCCGCGTATTGGGCGAGCGCAACGGCCTGCATGTGGCCTATCAGACCCGCGAGGGCACCCTGCTGCTGGCCGACGCCCCCGATGTTTCCGAAGCCGGCTTTGCCCCGGCCGACTGCCACCACTGCGCGGCGGCCGCCATCGAGCCCTATGCCGCCGGCTACCACGGCTACTACTGCACCAACCGCACCTTCTACGGTCTGGGCGAGCCGCTGTACAAGGGCCTGGCCGCCCAGCAGGCCGTCTGGACCCGCGGCGACAGCGTCGTCACCCTGGGCGCCCGCTTCCAAAAAGACAAGGGCCTGCACATCGGCATGATGGGCGGCGACCTGGACGCCTGCGTGCGCTTCGCCGTGGAGCAGTTCCGCCGGAGCGGCCTGCCCAAGCTGGTCTGCATGATCCCCTCCGAGCGTGACGACCTGCGGGCGGCACTGGAGAAATACGGCTTCGTCTTCCCCGATTCCCAGATCATCATGCTGGAGCGTGCCTTTTAACTGATTATAGCACAAACCGGCCCCCGATCAAAAGAGCCGCAGGGCGCTTTCATGCAGCCCTGCGGCTCTCTTTTTATTTCTTTCGCCGGCCGGCACGGGATTTTCGTGCCGGTGTCTTTGGCCGGGCCGCCGGGGGTGCCTGTCCGGCAGCGTCTCCGGACGCGGCCGCTTCGGCCGGGACGGGTGCGGATACCTCCGGTTGGACCGTTTTCGCCTGCCGCCGGCGGTCGATATCCTCACGGACGATCTGATAGAGCGCGGCGGCGATGGGCACGCCCAGCAGCATGCCCGGAATGCCCAGCACGCCGCCGCCCACCGTGATGGCGGCCAATACGACGATGCCGGGCAGGCCGATGGAGCTGCCGACCACCCGGGGATAGATCAGATTGCCCTCCACCTGCTGGAGGATAACGAGAAATACCACGAAGACCACGGCCTTGACGGGCGATACCGTGGCGATGAGCAGCACGCCGACGATGCCGCCGATATAGGCGCCGGCCACAGGAATCAGCGCCGTAAAGCCGATCAGGGTGCCCACCATGGTGGCATAGGGGATACGCAGCACCATCATGCCCAGAATGCACAATACACCCAGAATGACGGCCTCGATGCACTGTCCGACGATGAATTTGCCAAAGCACCGGTCAAATGTCCGCAGCACATAAAGGATCTGGTCGCGGTGGACCGGCTTGAGATAGGTATCCAGAATGCCCATACAGCCCCGGGCCAGCATCTCTTTGCCCAGCAGGATATAGACGGCAAAGACCAGCGCCACCACGAAGCTGACGACGGCGCCGGCTACCGAACCGACCACCGAAACGGCCGCGCCCACGGCGCCGCCAACGCCCTCCAGCACGTTGCGGGCGATGCTCTTCCAGTCGAAGCTCTCCAGCTTGAGGAAGATCTCATCCAGAAAGGCCCAGTCGATGCCGTATTTTTCTTCCAGAAAGGCCACGTATTTCATAATGAGGTCGGGCACCTCGCTGAACAGCATCTGCACGCTGGCCCACAGCTCGGGCAGGATCATCCAGACGACGAAGGCCAGAATGAGCAGCAGGCTGGCCAGCGCCAGCAGGATACACAGCGGCCGGCGGATCCGGCCCAATGCGCCGCCGGCCCTGCCCAGCAGCCGGTCTTCGTAAAACCGCATGAGCAGATTGATGATGTAGGCCATCACCGCGCCCAGGATCAGCGGCTGCGCCGCCGCCAGGAGCATCCGGAACAGCCCGGCTGCCGTCTCCCAGTAATGCACCGCCAGAAACAGGACAAACAGGCAAACGCCCAGGCCGGCATATTTTTTGATACTTTCTTTCATCTTTTCCTCCACAGCACATGTGCGTTCTTTCTCGACGATCCCATAACGATCCTATTTTCTATTATAGGACAGATCCCGGCGGCAGCTCCATAAACAATTCGTAAAAACTGTAAAAGCAGACGCCGGCAGGCGTCTGCTTCTGCGCTCCGGATCAATTGATCGTGATCCGGGGGTCGATGAGGCTGTAAAGAATATCCACGCAGAGATTGACCAGCGACACGAAAACGGCAAAGACCATGACGCAGGCGATCATCATCGACATGTCGCGGCTGTTGATGGCCTGGATCAGCAGACGGCCGACGCCGGGCCATGCATAGATATTCTCAATAATGATCGTGCCGCTGAGCAGCTCACCCAGCTGGATGCCGATGACGGTGATGGTGGGCAGCAGGGCGTTGCGCAGCACGTGACGGCGGATGATGCGGTTTTCCGGCACGCCCTTGGCGCGCGCCGTGCGGACATAGTCCTGCCGGATGACCTCCAGCACCGACGAACGGGTGACGCGGGCAATGGCCGCCATATTGATGAAGGCCAGCGTGGCCGCCGGCAGCACCAGATAGATGGCCGACTCGGAGCCGGTGGTGGGAAACCACCCCAGCTTGAGGGCAAACCAGATCATCAGCAGAAGCCCCAGCCAAAAATTGGGCATGGAAACGCCCACCAGCGAAACGGCCATGCACAAACCGTCGACCAGCGTATTCTGCTTGATGGCGGCGACAACGCCCAGAGGCAGCGCCAGCAGCACCGAAACGAAGAGCGCCGTAAAGCAAAGCTCCAGCGACTTGGGCAGATGCACATTCATTTTGCGGATGATATTGCTGGCCTTGCCGGAATCATCCATAAACAGCTTTTTCATCATGCGGCCGTACCGCACCAGAATGGGGTCGTTGAGGCCCAGCCGCTCGCGCATCTCCTCCCGTTCCTCCGGCGTGCGGGCCGCCCGCAGCGGAACGGTCTCGGGATTGCCGGGCGCGATGGTCATCAGCAGATAGACCAGAAAGGTGACGCCCAACAGGACCGGTATGATGGACAAAAGCCTTCGGATAATAAACACAACCATATTTTTCATGCTGCAGCGCTCCATATACAAGACGAATTTCCGGCAGATCTGCGTTTCTTCTACAGTTTGCCGATTAATATTCAGTATATCATAGTTTTATCGGCAATTCAACCAAAGGCGCCGGTAAAACACACGGCGGATTTATCCCTTGCCTGCAAAGCGGGAATATGATACGATGGCTATGATCCAAATCCCGATTTAAAAGGTACAAAGGAGGATTTTGTCGTGATTCAGGATATTGGCGAGGGCGTTTTTTCCAACGCCTTTTCCCTTGCGCCCGCCCGTACGGGCGACCTGCTTTTCTGCTACCGCGGCGATGATATTCTCGTCGCCGGCGACCCGGATGCTCCCCGCCTGCCGCTTTACGGCGAGCTGACCCCGCCCTGCCACCACATCTTTTCTCTGGACGGCAGCGGCTGCTATATCTGCGAAGAGATCCTGAAAGCGCCTGAGGGCTTTTTCTATACCAAGGCGCCGGCCCTGGCACGCAGTCATCCCGACCGCAAAACGGCTTTCGCCGTCATCACCGGCCTGCAGCTCTCCCGCTGGGAGCAGAGCCGCCGCTTCTGCGGCCGCTGCGGCGCGCCCACCCAGCGCAGCCAGATCGAGCGCGCCATGATCTGCCCCAAATGCGGCCAGATCGAATATCCCAAGATCTGCCCCGCCACCATTACGGCCATCACCCATCAGGGCCGGCTGCTGATGGCCCGGGGCCGCAACAGCGCGCCGGGGCGCTATGGGCTGATCGCCGGCTTTGTGGAGATCGGCGAGACCTTTGAGGGCACCGTCCGCCGGGAAGCCATGGAGGAAGTGGGCCTGCCGCTGAAGAATATCCGGTATTTCAAAAGCCAGCCCTGGGGCTTTTCCGACTCTCAGATGATCGGCTTTACGGCCGAACTGGACGGCGACGACGATACCCTGCGCATCCAGGAGAGCGAGCTGGCCGAGGCCCACTGGTTCACGGCTGAAGAAGCGCCCCGCCCGGCCAACGACATCAGCATCGCTTCCGAGCTGATCTGGGACTTTATCCACAAGCACACCAAAGCCAAATAAACCTGCCATTTTCAAATTCAAAAAGGACGGAGATCCAGGATCTCCGTCCTTTCAATTTGCCGGACGTTTTATAAGTTTTTTCGCGGATCTTCGGCAGCCTTTTAATAAAGCCGGTAAAGCAGAGCCGCGATCTCAGCACGGGTGATACCGGCGTTGGCCCGGACTTCATTGCCGCCGCCGTAGCCGTTGACGATGCCCAGATGGGTCAGCAGGGAGATGTGATCCTGCGCCCAGCCGGGTACGCTCTGGAAATCGCTGTATCCGGCCGGCCCGTAGGCGTAGCCCCGGGCGATGGTACGGCCCAGAACCGTCATGACTCTGGCGCGGACGGCGCCGTCGGTGGGATAGAACCAGATATTGCCGGCGTTGTCGCTGCCGCCCTGCATGATGCCCAGGGCATAGAGGGCACGGACATGGGGCAGCGCCCAGTCATGGATCTTGTCGCCGTCGGCATAGGGCAGCACCACATCGTCGTATTTCGATGTATCGATGCCCATATAGCGGGAGATCATGGTCGCCACCATCTCGTTGGTGCAGCTGCTCTGGGGCCGGAAGGCACTGTCGGCCGTAAAGACCCCGTGGGTATAGAGATAATTGATCTCATCTTCGGCCCAGTGTCCGGCCAGGTCTCCAAAGGGACCGGAGCCCGTCCCGGCCGTTTCTCCGATATAACGGGCCCGGTTGCCGAACCAATCCACTGCCTCCACCGTCAGCTTGTGCACGGCGCCGTCCTGCGGCACCGTCACGTCCAGCAGGCCGGAGATCTCGTCAAAGGTATAATCCGTATAAGCGGCGCCGTCCAGCCGGATGGTCAGCTGGCTCTTTTCCAGCGGATAGATCCCGTCGTCGGTGACGCGGAGCTGGAAATCGTAATCGGAGGAAAGCAGGGTGATCTCGGGCGGCGTCATATCGCGCTGCGCCGCGCCGTAATGACCGGTCATCTGGTCGATATACGCGCCAGCCTGTTCACCGGCCTCCAGCTCGCAGCGGAACCCGGCCACCGAAAGGGCGCCCGACGGAATATCCACGGTATTGAAGGTCCAGCCGCCGTCCGTCAACGTCAGCGTCCGGGAAACCACACCGGAAGCCGTGTTGAAATCCAGCGACCACCAGCCGCTGCCCTTGACCATCAGCGTCATCTGCCGCATGCCCGTCTGCAGGCGCATGGCGCTGCCGACAGTAAAGACGGCTGTGCCGCCGTTTTCTCCGGCCCAGGCCGAAAGACCCAGGCTGCCTTTGCCGTACCGGGTGTTGTCGGGGGTCAGGCTGACCGCCGCCGAAGCGCCGCCGCCCTCAACGGCCGACGCCGCAAAGGTCATGCCGGTTTCAAAATCACATATCGTTTCCGGCGCCTGACCCACTGTTACGCTGACCGTACGCGACAGATCGCCGAAGGAAACAGTGATGGCGCCGCTGACACCCTGCACGTCGGCCGCCGTGAAACGGCCCTGGGCGTCGATGGTGCCGATATTGCCGCTGACGGCAAAATCAAACTGCGTATCGCTGGACAGGATCTGCCGCAGACCGTCGGTGACGATCACGTCGAGATCGGCCGTTTCTCCACCGTCCAGGGTCAGCTTGGAGAGAGAGGCTGCCGAGCCCTTTCGGACCACCGTCATGGTCTCGGGACGGTCGACCGAGGTGATGACGGCATTGTCGCTGCGGCCGGCGCCGGCGATGCCCACGCTGATCTCTCCGCCGGTCTCGGACACCGTCAGCAGGCTGCCGTCGATGCTGCCCTCCCCGCTGTCGATATAAAAGCCGCTGTCGTAGACCTGCATGGGGAAGTAATCCCGATTATACGAGCGGGCTTCCAGCTCGATGGTGCCGCCGGCCAGCACCAGCGCGCCTTTGGGATAAACAGACGCGGCATATTCGCTGCCGCCGGCCCGGCCGTCGTTGACGAAAACGATATAGGTGGCGCACTTCCGGGGGGTGCCGTCGGAAGGCTGGGAGACGATCCCGGAATTCTCATAGCCGGGATACCGCGCCGACGCCACCGAAGACCCGCCGCCGTCGAGATTGACCACCGTGACGCAGCCGGCGTCCAGCAGCCGCTGCGCGCCCTCCAGCAGAGTCATGCCGTCGGCCGTTCCGCCGCTGCGTCCGTCACATACCAGCACCGAAAGGCTGCCGTCCCGACGCACGCCCAGCATGGTGCGGGGGCCGCGCACCGAAGACGCTGAGGCCGCTGCCGTCGGACTGCCGTTTACGGCCAGCAGATCGCCGGCGCCGCAGGCATAGACCACGTCCTCCCAGCCCGTGCTGCGCGTGCCGGTGTACACGGTGACCAGATCGCCGGCCTGCAGGGCCGTCAGGTCGATGCCGACGCTGGCCGCTTTCTGGCAGGTCAAAACGAACCTATCCTCATCCAGCCGGGAAGCACCCGACGACATGCCGGCCTCCACCACCCGCAGCGCGATGGAGCCGCCGATCGAAAGCTCGTCCTCCGTCTGGACCTTACGCAGCACCGCCACCGGACCCTCGGCCGTCAGATAGGTGGAATCGCCGTAATCGCCGGAATAGAGAAAGATACCGCTGGCGTCACGCACTTTATTGAAGCCGGCCACGGCAAAGCGCTGGCCGCCATTTACCGAAAAAGTAATATCCAGCTTGGGCGCGCCGACAATAACGCTGCCGTCATCCCGGAAACCGACGGCATTCCAGGCTCCGTCGGAAGAACAGAGCCGGCCCTCCCGCACGACCAGACCGGTGGGGATACCTGTGGACATGCTGAAAAAGTCGGCGTTAAAGGCCGCCATGACGGTATAGCCCTGCTTTTCGCAGTAGCTCACGACCTGGTCGACTGTTGATTTTCCGTAGAGCTTATCCCCATAGGCAACGATGGCCCGGGTGCTGTCACCGGGCGTATAGTCATATATGTAGGCCTGTCCGCCCCGCCCGGCTGCATCTTTGGTTTGCTCCAGGGTCAGGGACAGGCCGTGTGAGATCGTGTCTGTGCGGCTGTAGCTGTAGTTTGCCGCCGCCCGGCTGCTCTGCGGCAGGACCAACAGGGTCATGCACAGCGTAAGGGCACAGGCGGCAGCGCGCTGAATTCCGGTTTTTTTTGCTTTTTTCATGATTGCTCCTTTCAGGGTCTTTGCTTGGGTCGGCCCAACGGCCATATATATTAGACGGGCAAAAATCGATTTTGTGCCGCTTTTTTCAAAAAAAAATCCGCATATCACGCAAAAACATTTTCATTTTCCATTATACCGCGTCCGCAGGTTGTAATCCATGGACAATCTCCAGGGAAAGGGCCTTTGCTTTTCTCCCCTTTCCTGTGCTATACTGTCATCAATTCCGGAATCTTTCCCAAAAAAGACAAATTTATGGTGGGATCTATTGCGGATCAACTCAACTCAAATCAAACCAAACGAAAGCGAAGTGCAGTTTCATCATGGGAAAAACAGAAAAACACAACCGGGCAGGCGGCTCGAACTTTTTCAAGCGGTATTTCATTGACGCGCTTGGCGCCATGGCCATGGGTCTTTTCGCCTCTCTGATCATCGGCCTCATCATCTCTCAGTTGTCCAAGCTGCCCCACCTGGGCTTTTTGGCGGCTGTGACCGAAGTTCTGGGCGCCCAGTCGCCGGTCATCGGCGCGGCCATCGGCGTCGCCATCGCCCACGGCCTGCAGGCGCCGGCCCTGGTCATCTACGCATGCGCCGCTTCAGGCGCTGTGGGCTACGCGGCCGGCGGCCCGGTGGGCGCCTATGTGGGCGCCGTCATCGGCTGTGAGCTGGGCGGCCTGGTCTCCAAGCGCATGCCGGTCGATATCATCGTCACCCCCATCGTCACCATTGTGGGCGGCGGTCTGGCCGCGGCCTGGTGCGGCCCTTATGTCAACCAGTTCATGACCTGGCTGGGCGATATCATCAACACGGCCACCGCCATGGCTCCCCTGCCCATGGGTGTTATTGTCGGCGTTGTCGTGGGCATGGTCCTGACTCTGCCCATCAGCTCGGCGGCCCTGTGCATCATGCTGGGTCTTTCCGGCCTGGCCGCCGGCGCGGCCACGGCAGGCTGCTCGGCCCAGATGATCGGCTTTGCCGTCATCAGCTACTGTGACAACGGCTTTTCCGGCCTTGTCTCCCAGGGACTCGGCACTTCCATGCTGCAGGTGCCCAATATCATGCGCAATCCCCGCATCTGGATCGCGCCAACCGTTGCCAGCGGCATCTGCGGCGCCATCAGCTCGGTCGTCTTTAAAATGACCAACATCCCGGCCGGCGCCGGTATGGGCACCAGCGGCCTGGTGGGCCAGATCGGCATGTACGCCGACATGGCGCCCGCACGCGGTGCCGTGCCTGTCCTTTTGATGATGCTTCTGGTCCATGTCGTGCTGCCGGTGGTCATCTCTCTGGCCGTCGACCACTGGCTCCGCCGCATCGGCTGGGTACGCAGCGGCGATATGAAGATCCCGCAGTAAACTGCGGCTTAAACAATTCTTAAGGAAATCCCCTGTTTATTCTTAAGCAAGCCCCGTTATAATCAGAAGAAGAAAGGGTGATTTTTCAGTGAAACACAGCCGTGCCGGCCGCCGGGGAACAGCTGCCGCTGCTGCCGTGCTGGTTTTTGTGCTGGCGCTCGTCTTCGGCGCCCTGTGCCTGCGGGAAACGACCCCGGATTTTGCCAGCGACGGCCTGCTCCGGGTGTGCATCGACGCCGGCCACGGCGGAGATGACCCGGGCGCCACCGATCCGGACGGCGTCCGCCTGGAAAAGGACGACTGCCTTGCCGTGGCTCTGGCCGTGCAGGCCGCGCTTGCCGAAACCTATCCTCAGATCGAAGTCCTGATGACCCGTTCCGACGATACTTTTCTGGAGCTGGCCGAGCGCTGTGCGCTGGCCAATGATTTCCGCGCCGACCTGTTTCTGTCCATCCACCGCAACAGCGCGGAAGGCAGCGCCCACGGCGTCGAGGTCTGGATCCCAGCCGATAAACCGGCCGTCGACAAGCGTCTGGCTCAGGACATACTGGACGGCCTGCGCGGCGTCGGCATTTCCGACGACCGCGGCGTCAAAAGCGGCACAGCCGGCAATGCCAGCGGTAATTATTATGTTTTGGGCAATACCGATATGCCCGGCTGTCTGATCGAGCTGGGCTTTATGACCAGCGCGGAAGACAACGCCCTGCTGGATGCCCACCGGGTCGATTACGCCCAGGCCATCGCCGGCGCCGTCGCCGGTCTGCTGTTGGCCGATTGAAAAAAAGCCTTTCGTTTCCGCACATCATCTGCAGAAACGGAAGGCTTTTTGCATATCTCCGCAATGTTCAACGGGTCCCGGCAGGCGCGTTCCGCCCCAGCAGATCCCGGATGATCTCGCCGGCGATGATCAGCCCGGCCGCCGGCGGCACAAAGCTGACCGATCCCGGCACCGGCCGCTCTCCCGGCGGGCAGGCCGGCGTGATGGGCGTTTCATCGCTGAAAAGCACCTTCTGATGCGTGATGCCTCTGCGGCGCAGCTCGATCCGCATCTTTTTGGCCAGCGGACAGACCGAGGTTTTGGCGATATCGGCCACCCGAAGCCGCGTGGGATCCAGCTTGTTTCCCGTGCCCATGGAGGAGATCATGGGGATGCCCCGCGCCCGGGCGCCCTCGATCAGCGCCAGCTTGGCCGGCACGTCATCAATGGCGTCGGCGATATAGTCAAATCCGCCCTCGTCCAGAATAACGCCAGTATTCTCCAGTGACAGCCGCACGTCGAGGACAGTCACCCGGGTACTGGGATCGATGTCAGCGATGCGGGCGGCCATAACGGCCGTCTTGTGCTGCCCCAGCGTGCTTTCCAGCGCCACCAGCTGCCGGTTGATATTGCTTCTGGACACCACGTCAAAATCGAGCAGGGTCAGCTGCCCCACGCCGCCGCGGGCCAGTGCCTCGCAGATATAGGAGCCGACGCCGCCGATGCCGCAGACCAGTACATGGCTGCGCCGCAGTTTTTCCAGCGCGTCTGCGCCCAGTATCTTTTCCGTGCGTATATATCGTTCATCGGTCGGGCTGCACATAGCTTTTACGTCCTTTCGGCAGAAACACAGTATATTTTAAAGCATCATCCTTAAAGCATACTTATTTTATATAAACCGGCGGCGGCTGTCAACGCCGCAGATCTTTTTGCGCCGCATATATTTTTGGCTTTTTCCAGTTTTGGCGGAACTTTTGCTGTCGGGGGCTGGTCAAAGCTATAACCGGTTCTGTCTTTAATTATTTAATTTCATTATCTAATTAAAAGAAACCCAAAAAGAAGGAGGCATTTTCATGTCTGAAAACACCAACACCGCTCAGGTCCCCGTCGTGCCCGCGCCGGACAACAGCGGTGCCCCTGCGCCCGAGCCCAAGCGCAACAAATTTGAGAAAAAACACAAACGGGGCATGCCAAAAATCATCAAAGTCGGCATACCGCTGCTCCTGATCGGCGCCATCCTCGCCGGCGCTGTCGCCTTTATCCGGTCCAATACCAACACGGGGACCGGCGAGATCATCGAGGCGACCGCCTATGTCGGGACGCTGTCGACCTACGTCACCGGCTGGGGCTCCATCTCGCCGGTCTCCAAGGCCGAATACGGCGCCGACGTCAAGGGCGAGGTGCTGGAAGTCGCCGTCCAGGCCGGCGATATCGTCAAAACGGGCGACCTGCTCTTCACCATCGATCCCAGCGAGCTCAAGGCCGACCTGCTCAAGGCCCGCGAAGAGCTGGCCTCGCTGGAGAAACAGCTGCGCGATCTGGATAAAAACTATGAGAACGCCGTCATCGCCCTGAACGACGCCCAGGCTGCCTACAACAACACCACTCTCCGTGCCCCCTTCGGCGGCGTTCTGCTGTCGGTGAGCGAAAGCCTGCCCCGGGTGGGCGATCCCCTCTCGCCCGGCACCGTGCTGGCCACCCTGGCCGATACCTCCTCCATGAAGCTGACCCTCTGGTTCAACCGCGCCTATCTGGGCCAGATCCAGACCGGCCAGACGGCCAGCATCTCGGTGCCGGAGAACATGAGCCAGCTCAGCGGCACCGTCACCGCCATTCTGGATATGCAGAAGCCCAGCGACGGCGCTTCCTGCTTCGGCGTGGAGATCCGCATCCCCAATCCCGGCGGACTGGAAGAGGGCCAGCAGGCCACCGGCTCGGTCCATACGGCCGGCGGCGATGTGCTGCCCAGCGACGGCGGCACGCTGGAATACAACCGGAAGGAAGATCTGGTCTTTGAAGGCACCGCCGCCAAGGTCACCTCCGTCGACCTGCGCCAGTACGCCTCGGTCTCGGCCGGACAGGTGCTGTGCGCTGTCGATTCCAAGCCGGCGCTGGACGCCGTCGACGAAGCCCGCTACAGCGTGGAGACCTATGCCCGCCAGATGAGCGACGATTATATCCAGAACGACATTCAAAAGGCCCAGGAGAAGATCGCCGAACTGCAGGAGATCTGTGACAACAGCGCCTTTTATTCCACCATCGACGGTCAGGTGTCGGCTGTCATGATCCAGCCGGGCGACAAGCTGACGGCTTCGGGCACGGCCGTGCTGACCGTTTCCGACACCTCCTCCCTGGTCATCAACGCCAACATCGACGAGACCGATATCTCCAACGTCAAGACCGGCATGTCGGTGGATATTACATACGACACGACCGACGGCACCCAGATGGCCTTCGGCACCATCACCTACGTCAGCTTTGAGGCCAAGACCCAGAGCAGCGACACGGGCAGCGCCTACGCCTATTTCCCGGCCACCATCACGCTGGAAAACGACGGCTCGCTGCTGCCCGGCATGAGCGTCAATTACTCCATTCTGGCCGTGACCAAGGACAGCTGCCTCATGCTGCCCTCCCAGTGCATCATCAATACTGAGGAAGGCCCCGTGGTCTATGTCAAGGACGACGGGCAGGACTTCGGCTATGAACGGGTGGCGCTGAGCGACATCGTGCCCGAAGGCTACTATGCCGTGCGTGTTGAGGTCGGCGTGGCCGACGAAAACAACACCGAGATCGTTTCCGGCCTGGAAGAAGGCACCACGGTCTATCAGGGGACGATGACCAGCGATTCCGGCTACTGGTATTAAAAAAGGATGGCTGCCTATGTTGATTGATATCCGCAGAGTCAGCAAGATCTATAATGAGGGCAAGGAAAGCGAGGTCCGGGCGCTGGACGACGTCAGTCTGTCCATCGATTACGGCGAATGCACGGCCATTCTGGGCCATTCCGGCTCGGGAAAATCCACCCTCATGAACATTCTCGGCTGTCTCGATATCCCCACCTACGGGGAATATTACCTGGCCGGCGAAGCGGTGTCCGCCATGCCGCTTTCCAAGCTGTCGGCCATCCGCAACAGGCAGATCGGCTTTATTTTTCAGGGCTTCAACCTGATCCCGGGGCTGACGGCCCTGGAGAACGTCGAACTGCCGCTGATCTACCGCGGCATGGGCCGGCGGGAGCGTCTGGAGCTTTGCCGGCAGTCGCTGGCCGAGGTCGGACTGGAAAAACGCATGGACCACCGCCCCGCCGAGCTTTCCGGCGGCCAGCAGCAGCGCGTGGCCATCGCCCGCGCCATCGCCGCCCGTCCGCCCATCATCATGGCCGACGAGCCCACCGGCAACCTGGATACAAAGGCCGGCGCCGATATCATGCACAAGCTGATCGCCCTCAACGACAGCGGATCCACCGTGATCCTGATCACCCACGACCTGCAACTGGCCCAGGCGGCCAAACGCATCGTCACCATTCAGGACGGCCGGATCATCGACGACCGCGCCGTTTCCCAGGCCGAACGGGATCAGGTGCTGAAAGGAGGTGCCGCCCTGTGACGGTTTTCCGCACCACTAAAATGGCCTTTAAATCCATCCTGCACAACAAGATGCGCTCTTTTCTGACCATGCTGGGCATCATCATCGGCGTATGCTCGGTCATCACGCTGGTCTCGGTCATCCAGGGCGCCCAGAGAAAGACCATGGAGGCCTATTCCAAGATGGGCACCAATCTGATCTCGGTCTATTACGGCTCCTGGGGCGCTCCCCAAAAGGACATCACCGAGGACTTCTTTGAAAAGTGCACCCAGCTCAACGATTACATTCTGGGCGTCACCAGCGCCTCCAGCCGCAATCTGACCGCCAAATACAAATCCAAGACCCTCTCCGATTCCCAGGTCTATCTGGCCAGCGACACCTTTGACATCTGCATGAACACCACCCTCGCCGCTGGCCGCACCATCGGCTACAGCGACATCAAGAACCGCGTCAAGGTCTGCGTGCTGGGCAGCTACACGGCCAACGAGTTTTTCGGCCTGGAAAATCCCATCGGCAAGCAGATCAAGCTGAACGGCATCTACTACACCGTCATCGGCACCTATCAGAGCCAGTATGACAACAACCAGTACTCCCGCGACAACATGATCGCCGTCCCCCGCACCTGTGCGCGATCCCTGGGCATGAGCAGCTCCAGCGACAATAACTTTACCGTCAAGTGCAAAGATAAGGATTCCACCCAGATGGCCATGTATTATCTCAACGACTGGCTCAAGACCAAGCTGCCCCAGAACAGCTCCTCTTTCGGCGTCTATTCCGACAATTCCTGGATGGAGCAGGAGGAAAACGCCCTGGATATGTTCACCTGGGTGGTGGCCGGCATCGCCGGCATCTCGCTGCTGGTGGGCGGCATCGGCATCATGAACATCATGCTGGTGTCGGTGGCCGAGCGCACCCGTGAGATCGGCATCCGCATGTCCATCGGCGCCCGCCGGCGCGACATCATCACCCAGTTCCTCATCGAGGCTTCCGTCCTCAGCGCCTGCGGCGGCGTCATCGGGATCCTGATCGGCGCCCTGGGCTCGGCCATGCTGTCTTCGGTCATTTTCCAGGAGGTCTATCTCCCCTCGCCCTTTATCACCCTCGTCGCCTTCGCCTTTTCGGCGGCGCTGGGCATCTTCTTCGGCTTCTACCCCGCCAACAAGGCCTCCAAGATGCAGCCCGTCGAGGCGCTGCGCAACACATAAGCACTCCGGAATGACAAGAAAGGAATTAAAGAAAGGTTCAAGGTCATTTTTATGAAACACGCCAAACGATTTCTCGCCCTGCTCCTGACCCTCTGCCTGCTTTCCGGCGTCACGCCGGCGGCGCAGGCCTTTTCCGACGTCAGTGACTTTGCCGAAAGCGCCGCCGCCGAAAGCCTGGCTTCCCTGGGCATCGTCGACAGCGTCGACCGCTTCAATCCCCGCGATCCTCTGACCCGCGCCCAGTTCTGCAAGATCGCCGTGCTGGCCGCCGGTTTTGACGAACAGAGCCTTTACAGCGGCTATACCATCTATCCCGATGTGCCGGCCGGCGCCTGGTACGCCCCCTATGTCAACGCCGCCGTCCGCAAATACAGCATGATCAAGGGTGACGAGCGCGGGTATTTCAACCCCGATCAGAACATCACCTACGGCGAGGCTGTCACCATCCTGCTGCGCATGCTGGGCTATCAGGTGGCCGATATCGGCCTGATGTGGCCCTCCGATTACGTCAACAAGGCTCACGCCCTCGGCCTCGACAACGCCATGCAGCCCCTGAGCGCCAGCCAGGCCATCCCCCGCGGCCAGGCCGCTATTCTGCTGTGCAACACCCTGCTGACCGAAAACAAAGAGGGCACCCTCTTTGCCGCCGTCAGCAGCAGTGTCGGCAGCAGCGACAGCATTCTTCTGGCCACCAGCCAGGTGGATCCCAACCTCTCCGCCAATCAGGCTGTCGTTTATCTGAATGGCGAGACCCAGACCTACGCCTGCGCCGGCACATTGAGCGCCTCTCTCTGCGGCCTGCGCGGCCTGCCGGTCTTTCAGAACCGCACCCAGAACCGCCTGCGCGGCTTTATCGCTGATTTCCGCGGCGCAGAAACCGAAACAGTCAAGGCCGTATCCTCCGGCGTCCTGACACTGGAAAGCGGCAGTGTGACGGTCCCCCGTGACACCATGACTGTGGCAGGCGGCCTGTACGGCGGCTATATCACCTGCTGGTTCGATATCCACCCCGGCGACCAGGTAGCCCTGTATTACAACGACAACGGCGTGCTGGATCTGATCTCCACACGCAGCAAGGTGTCCGCCGCATTGAGCGGAACATATATTTACGGTGTAGACGATGTAGTCTTCGGCAAGAACGACCGACTGGTCAAAAACGGCGCCGAGATCGCCAAAAGCGATCTGCAGACATACGATGTGCTCTCTTATTCCGGCGCCGATCAGACCTATTATGTCAGCTCTCAGCGGATCACGCTGCTGTATCAGAGCGGCGGTCCTGTCTATTCCAATCCCTCCCGTGTCACGGCGGGCAACCGCACCTTCAGCGTTTCCGAGCAGGCCGGCCGCTATTTCAGCCAGAGCGGCATCGAGCCGGGCAGCCGGATGACGCTGCTGTTTGACTATAACGGCACGCTGGCCGCCGTCATGCCCGTCAAAAAAGTCACCTGCGAGGCCGTCGGCGTGCTGCGCAGTCTGAGCGACAGCAGCTGCACCGTCGAGCTGCTTTCCGGCATGACGCTGGAGGGCGCCCCCGATTTTTCCGGCTTCGGCAAGTTCTCCTTTGAAGGCCAGCGCATCAGCAGCCTTTATAAGCTGGAAGGCCAGCTGGTGCAGGTCTCCCAGAACAAGGACGGCACCTTTGCCCTGAAAGCATACAAGCTGACTGCACCGGCCGGTGATCTGGACGTGACCCGCCGCACAGTGGGCAAATACGAGCTGGCCGACAGCATCCGCGTTTACGAGTGCGCTGCCCGCGGCATGACCCTGCATGAGATCTCCCTGGGCGACATTCCCACCGATACCGTTGACAGCAGCAAGATCCTGCACGCCGAACGCGGCAGCGACGGCCGTGTCACCACGCTGGTGCTGTGCGACGTCACCGGCGACCGCTACATCTACGGCATGGTCAAGACCTCCAGCGAAAAGGTCACCACCGGCACCTCCCTGGACGGCGAGCCCCTGACCCGCACCCAGTACACCCTTTACGTCCGCACCGGCAGCGGCGAGCAGGTCTACAAGACCTTCTTCAAGCCCGACCTGGCCTCGACCAAGCCCGGCTATGTGCCCGCCGCCGTCTCGGCTGATCTGATCGGCGACCATGCCCGCACCTACAGCCTGTCGACTCCCAGCTTCCTTCTGCAGAAGGCCGGCACCGCCGCCCGGACCGACTTCGACACCTATCGCGGCGTGCGGATCGGCGGCAGCTATATCCCGCTGGCCGACGACGTGGTCGTTTACGCCTCCAGGACCGGCACCTTCGTCGGATCGTTGTCAGAGGCCCGGGCCAACTACACCAGCTTCACCGTCTACCTCGACCGGCCGGCGGATGAAGGCGGCATTGTGCGGGTCATTCTTGCGGAATGAGCCGGATATGTCAAAAATATTTAAAAATTTCTGCATACTTTTTTTCGTCTTTGCTGTATAATAAACTTTAGAAGATCCTAAACAGCGGAAATATTATGTACGGAGGTAATCTATCATGGCATTTTTAGACAAACTGACCGAGCTGGCAAAAAACGTCACCGACCAGGCCGTTGAACTGGCCAAGAATGTGGGCGACGCCACAGGCGAGATCGCCAGAAACGTGGCCGACAAGACCAACGACCTGCTGGAAGTCGGCAAACTCAACGGCCAGATCGCCTCGAGCAACAGCGCCATCGAGGAGCTGAAGACCCGCCTGGGCGATCACTACTGGAACCTCTACGTCAACGGCCAGCAGTTGGACGACGACGCCGTCGTGCTCTGCACCACCATCAAGGAATATGTGGAAGAGATCGAAAATCTCAAGGCGCAGCTGGCCGACATGAAGGCCAAGCGCGAGGCGGCCGCCGGCCAGATCTGCAAAGCCTGCGGCGCCCACAATACCCTGGACGCCATCTACTGCAAGAGTTGCGGCAGCAAGCTGGAGCAGGAAGTCGTCGACGTGGAGCCGACGCCGGTCGACGAAGCGGAAACAGACGAACATACCTGCTGCAAGCAGGACGCCGGAGAAGATCACGAATGCTGCTGCAAGCAGGACGCTGAAGAAGATCACGAATGCTGCTGCAAGCAGGACGCCGGAGAAGATCACGAATGCTGCTGCAAGCAGGACGCCGGAGAAGATCACGAATGCTGCTGCAAGCAGGAAGAAGCCGTGGACTGTGCCAGTGAAAACGCACAGGAGGCCGAAGAAGAAGAGACCGTCGTGGAGATCTCCACCACCAAGGTCTGCCCCAACTGCGGCGCGGAAAATGACGGCGAAAACACCTTCTGCAACCAGTGCGGCGCCAGACTCTGAGCCGCTGTATTTTGCCCCCATCCCCGGAGGATACCGTCCGCGCGGTCCCTCCGGGGACTTTTCTTTTTGCAGGGCCGCTGCCAGCATCTGATCCGCAAGCCCTCTTCTCTCTGCGCCTGCAGAACGCATCGGCCCCCCGGTCCAGCCCGGGCCGCTTTGACAAACGGCAGCTTTTCCTGTAAACTATGCAGTAAAATCTCAAAGATAAGGAGGGCGCCCGATTTGAAGATCATCGACGCACACATTCATTTTAAACCCAGCCCCGGTTTCGACCGGCTGGCGCAGGAAGCCGGCCATATCAACAGTGCGGCCCATCTGCAGGAAACCTTTGACAAGCTGGATATCCGGCATGCCGTCATCATGGGCAATACCGGGCTGGACGAGACGCCCCTCTGTCCGCCGCATACCAGCTACTGCATCGGTCTGGACAGCAGCCATTTTTCCCAATCAGTCCTGGAAAACGACATGTCGCTGCTGGAAAGCCATCTGCGCTGCCCCGAATGTGTTGGGATCAAGCTCTATCCCGGCTACAACCGACACTATATCACCGAGCCGTTTTATCACCCGCTTTACGATCTGGCGGCCCAATACCGCAAGCCGGTGGCCATCCATACGGGCGCCACGGCCAACGCCGGCGCCCATCTGAAATACTGTCATCCCCTGCTGGTGGACGAAGTCGCCGCCGATTTTCCCAATACCACCTTTGTCCTCTGCCACTACGGCAATCCCTGGGTGACCGACGCCGCCGCCGTGCTGGATAAAAACAAAAATGTCTGCGCCGACCTGTCGGGTATTCTCGACGGCGGCCGCCACGATATCGACGCCTATGAAAAAGCCAACAGCGGCTATATGGAGCATCTGCGCACCTGGATCGCCTACCCCTGTGCCTTCGACCGGCTGATGTACGGGACCGACTGGCCGCTGGTCCATATGGCCGACTATATCGACTTCGTTTCCCGCCTCATTCCCCATCAGCACTGGGAAGATGTCTTTTATCACAATGCCGACCGCATTTACGGCCTGCACCTGGAGACCAGATAAACGGGCGGCAGATACGCTGCATGCAAAAAGGCACCGGAAGCTCTGGTGCCTTTTTGCAGAATTGATATGAAAGAGTGGTAAAAGAGAGTATGCTAATCCGAAAGGAGCTGCCTGCTTCTTTCGCACAGCGCCGCAATACAGACGGTGGGCAGTGCCGAAAGCGCCGCCAGCGCCGATTGTTCGGCGTCGTAGGCCGAAAGGCCGAGCTCGCGCAGAAAGAAAGGATACAGCCGCTGATACTGCCGGTCGCAGACCTCAGCAGCCTTTTTGCCCTCAGGCGTCAGCGTGACAGCGCCGCCGGGCTCCATGTGGACAAAGCCCCCTTCGGCCAGGCTGCTCAGCATCCGGTGTACCGACGGACGCGCCACACCCAGCTGGATGGCGATGTCGACCGAGCGCGCCGCCCCTTTCTCCTGACAGAGGTGATGGATGATCAGCAGATATTTGATTTTGGAACGGCTCAGTTCCATGCAGGCCTCCCCTTTCACGCCCGTCTCCGGCATCTGCGTCCGGTCACGGCACACGATGTCCGCAGTGCGCGGCATTGGGACAGGACGCGCAGCCGCTGCCGCAGCCCTTTTTGCGTCCGCGAATGCCGCTGATGACGATGGCGGCGAAAATAACGGCGATGATCGATGCGCCGATCCATGAGGCAAGATTCATAAACAGGCTCCTTTTTCATATACGCCCTGCGGGCTTCCGCGGGGCCGGCCGGCAAGTGCCGGACTCCCGCGTTTTACCCGGCCGGGGTTCAGCGCGCAGCGCCGGCGGTCGAACGGACGGCCGTGCCGCGGCTGTTCTCGTTATAGGGGTTTTTGCGCAGTACCAGCCAAAGCAGTCCGGCCAGCGCCGCCAGCGCGACGACAGTCCAGAGGCCGAAAACCGCTTCACCGGTCAGCAGGCCGCCCAGCTGATAGACGATCATGGCGACGACGTAGGCAAAGCCGCACATATAGCCGATGGCGCCCAGCGTCCATTTGGTGTTGTTCATCTCACGCTTGATGGCGCCCATGGCGGCAAAGCAGGGTGCGCAAAGCAGATTGAAGATCATAAAGCTGCAGGCGGTCACAGCGCCGAAATCTGCGCCGATGGCCTGCCAGATATCCCTGGAATCCTCCAGCAGGTCGGCAGCGCCGGCATACTGATACAGAACGCCGAAGGTGTTGACCACTTCTTCCTTGGCGATCAGGCCGGTGATGGTGGCAACGGTGGCCTTCCAGGCCATATCGCCCATCCAGCCCAGCGGATAGAAGATCCAGGCGATGGCGCTGCCGATGACGG
>CAMEZQ010000031.1 GCA_945947915.1 uncultured Clostridia bacterium
CCCCGACTGCCTGAGCGTCATCGGTCTGGCCCGGGAGGCCGCCGCCACCTTCGGCCAGCCCCTGAAGCTGCACACGCCGGTCGTCCGCGGCGGCGCTCAGGGCGATCTGAACGAACTGCTCCATGTGGAGACCCCCGACGCCGATCTCTGCCCCCGCTATACGGCCCGCATGGTGCGCAACGTCCGCATCGCGCCGTCGCCCAAGTGGATGCGCGAGCGCCTGCGCGCCATGGGCGTGCGCCCCATCAACAACATCGTTGATATCACCAACTACGTCATGCTGGAATACGGCCAGCCCATGCACGCCTTCGACTATCGCTATGTCAACGGCGGCCGCATCGTCGTGCGCCGCGCCAAGGACGGCGAGGAGCTGACCACCCTGGACGGCGGCGTCCGCAAGCTGACCTCCAATATGCTGGTCATCGCTGACGCCGACCGCGCTGTCGGCCTGGCCGGCATCATGGGCGGCCTCAATTCCGAGATCGTCGGCGACACCGTCGACGTCGTCTTTGAATCGGCCTGCTTCGACGGCACCTGCATCCGCAAGACGGCGCTGGCGCTGGGCATGCGCACCGAAGCCTCTGCCAAGTTTGAAAAGGGCCTTGACCCCATGAACACCCTGCCGGCGGTCGACCGCGCCTGCGAGCTCTGCGAGCTGCTGGGCGCCGGTGAGGTGGTCGACGGTGTCATCGACATCCGCAACGCCCTGCCCGAGCCTGTGGTGCTGACTCTGGAGCCCGACCGCATCAACGCCCTGCTGGGCACCGAGATCCCGGCCAAAGCCATGGCCGGTTATCTGGAAAGCGTCGGCTTCACCGTGACCGGCGACCAGGTCGCCGTTCCCTCCTGGCGCGGCGACGTCCGGCGCATGGCCGATCTGGCTGAGGAGGTAGCCCGCTTCTATGGCTACAACAACATCCCCACCACCCTCATGCGCGGCCAGACCACCCAGGGCGGCTACAGCCCCGTCCAGCAGGTGGAAAACCGTCTGGGCGAGCTTTGCCGGGCCAGCGGCTATGACGAGATCATCTCCTATTCCTTCATCTCTCCCACCTATTACGATAAGATCCGCTGGCCGGAGGACGATCCCCGCCGCCAGAGCTTTAAGATCCTCAATCCTCTGGGCGAAGACACCAGCATCATGCGCACCACCGTCCTGCCCTCCATGCTGGAGATCCTGACCCGCAACTATAAGTTCCGCAACAAGAACGCCCGTCTGTACGAGCTGGGCCGCATCTACCTGCCCGGCGGTGAACAGGGCCTGGCCGTGGAATCCAAGATCCTGTCTCTGGGCGCCTACGGCGACGATATGGACTTCTACGCCATGAAGGGCCTCATCGAAGCCATTCTCCGGGATCTGCGCGCCGAGGACGTCCATTTTGAGCCCTGCACCGACAATCCCTCCTATCACCCCGGCCGCTGCGCCGCTGTCTGGGCCGGCGACTGCTGCATCGGCACCTTCGGCCAGATCCACCCGCTGGTCTCCCGTGAGAACTACGGCGTCGACACGGCCTTCTACTGCGCCGAACTGGGCTTTGACGCCCTCCTGTCGGTCAAGGGCTGCGACCCCGAATACCAGCCCCTTCCCCGCTTCCCCTCGGTCACTCGCGACATCGCCGTCGTCTGCGACGAATCGGTCACCGTCGGGGCGCTGGAAAAAGCCATCCGCAAGGGCGCCAGAGGCCTGCTCAAGGAGGTCAGCCTCTTTGATATTTACCGCGGCAAAGGCGTTGCCGAAGGCAAAAAATCGGTGGCCTTCAACCTGATCCTCCGGGCCGACGACCGCAGCCTGACCGGCGAAGAGGCCGATGCCGACGTCCAGAGCATCCTCGAGACCCTGGCCGCCGACTGCGGCGCCGTCATCCGCGCCTGATACGTAACTTTTGCTTTACTTTACCGGTATTTTGTAATATAATATTTTTGTTACAGTATTGCCGGTCCGTCTGCAGGCGGTTTGACTATGCATGATTCAGAGGGAGGGTATCAGAATGGTCGACGGAACGAAGAAATTTGATGTGCGGGAGGACGCCAATCAGGAAATGAAGCGTATTCTGACTGCCGTTTATGATGCACTCCGCGAAAAGGGCTACAATCCGATCAATCAGATCGTCGGATATATCCTGTCGGAAGATCCGACCTATATCACGACCCATCACAATGCCCGCAGCCTGATCCGCAAGATCGACCGCGATGAGCTGCTGCAGGAACTTGTCCGACAGTATCTTGCCAATTGATCTCATCCCGAACCCCTGCCCCACACCGGCAGGGGTTCGGTTTTGCAAAAAGAAACAGACATTTTTCGGCAGAATTCTCCGGGAAATTCCGGTCGAAAATTTTTGTAAGCATTTTGTTACTTTTTGTTTGACTTTTGTTACCGGTGTGGTATAATATAAATATCGGAGGTTTGTTATGAGCGATAACACCAATAAAATTCCCCTGAGCTACAAGGGCCGTCCTCTCATCCGAAAGGACAATACGATTTATTTCGGTTCCATGGCTGACAAGTACATTGCCGTTCTGCAGATCCTTTCGTCGCACAAAGTCGGCGACCTGGATGTGGCCGACAGCGTTTCTGTTCAGCTTCAGCTGACCGACCCCGATATCAGTTCCAAAGACAAGACCATCAAATCTACCACGAAAGACGGCTTGTATAACGCAATGGACATTGCCGCCATCTGGCTGGACCGTTCCCTTTCTTCCAAGTAAGACCCGCGTTCTGCACCGCAGCCCCTTTCCCCTATTTTCCCGGAGGTAATTTCTTATGGCATTTTTCGAAAGAATGAAAAAGACATTCTTTTTCACATGTATCCTGACCGCCTGTCTGACCATTTCCGCCAACGCGTATGAAGTCAAGGGCGGTGAAGTTCAGGTCGGTTCCGCCGTCAATCTGCGCGCCGAGGCGACCACGGCTTCCAGCGTCATCACCCAGCTGACCAACGGCTCCCGCGTCGCCGTGCTTGACGTCACCGACGACGGCAGCTGGTATAAGGTGGCCTACGCCGGCCAGAACGGCTACGTCAGCGCTGAATACGTCGAGCTTTCCGACATCATGAACGTCGAGCCCGGCGCGGCCAAGGTCACGACCGATATCCTGAATGTGCGGAGCGTGCCCTCTACCTCCGGCGACGTCGTAGCACGGCTTTCCAAGGATTCGGCCGTCAAGATCATCGGCATCAATTCCGGCTGGTTCAAGATCGAGACGAGCAGCTATACGGGTTATATCTGCCCGGACTATGTGGAAGTCGTCGCCAACAGCCTTTCTTCCTCGGCTGCCGGTTCCTCCACAGCCGTTTCTTCCCGCAGCCAGATCACCGATTACGCTGCCACTCTGCTGGGTTCCCCCTATGTTTACGGCGGCACTTCCCCCAAGGGCTTTGACTGTTCCGGATTTACCATGTACGTTTACAATCATTTCAACATCAGCCTGCCCCACTCGTCGTCCAGCCAGTATGCGCGTGTGACCAAGGTCTCCCGCGATAATCTGCAGCCCGGCGACCTGGTCTTCTTCTCCAATACAGCCGGCGGCTCTTCCATCGGCCACGTTGGAATTTATGTGGGCAACGGCAATTTTATTCATGCCCCCCGCCCCGGCAAGAGCGTTTGCTACGATTCCCTGTACAGCTCTTACTATTCCTCCCATTACGTCGGCGCAGGCACCCTCTTTTAATCTTACATAAGGACAAAAAAGCCCGCAGGATCATCTGATCCTGCGGGCTTTTTTTATTTCTGTTTTGATGCTTACGCATCTGTTCCGGCGATCTCCGCCGTCAGCCTGGCCAGCTCCTCGCGGCTGCACAGCAGATTGACGGCATCCAGCAGGCCGTTGGCACTGAGATTGGAAGGCAGAGCCAACCGGGCCGCCAGTTTTTTGCGCAGCGCGGCACTGCCGCTACCCCCCGAAAGCCCCAGAGCGTACAGATCGGCCTTAGTGATGGGATCCCGCGGCCGGCTGCTCCCACGGACACCGCTGGCCAGAACGGCGTCGATGATCATCTGATCGCTGACACCTTCCACGCCCAGCAGGCCGGCCTTGCCCGGCTGCCGCTTGCGGCGCTCCTTTCCCGGCACATCGGGGATATAGGCGTGATAGACCTTCCCCTCCCCCACAGCGCTTTTGATGTGGTTGCGGATGACCAGCCCCGCGCCGTCGGGATCGGTAAAGACGATGATGCCGCAGGTGATGGCCAGACGCCGCAGATATGCCAGCTTTTCCGGATCATTGAAAATGCCGAAGCCATCGGTCGTGACAATGACGGCGTCAAAGATCTGTCCCAGCTTGATCTTATCATACTTGCCCTCGACGACAATAGCCTCCTCCAGCCGGATCATGCCTGCACCCCGGCCATACGCAGAATGACCAGCTCCAGCACCCGTTCGGGATCGGGAATATTGCTCTTGAGCTCGATGTCGGCATTGCAGCAGATATCCAGCGCCCGGGCCGACCGTTCCGCCGTTGTGCGGCGGGCGGCATCCATCAGCAGGCGTGCCGGATAGGTGGACCGGAAATTATACAGGCCGGCCAGATAGCGCTCATCTTTGCCGGCAGCCCGGGCCAGACAGGCGGCATAGACCCGCTGCACCTGCCGGATAAGCGCCGACAGCACGGCAATGGGCTCGTTTTTCTGCTCCATGAGATCCCGGAAAATGGAAAGCGCTTTTTGATAGTCCCCCGAAAGCACGCAGTCGGTCAGATCAAAAACGCTGGCGTCCAGCACTCGGGAGGCCACGGCATCGATATCGGCGCGGGTCACGGTCTCTTGCCTGGCATAGGCGGCGATCTTGTCGACCTCGGTGATCAAATTGGTCATCAGCGAGCCGCAGAGGTAGATCAGATACTCACACTCCTGGGCTCCGATCTTCTTATGGTGGGCGGCAAAGCGCCGGGTCAGCCAATGGGCCAGCTCGCTGCCGCCGGCCCGGTTGAATTCCACGACTACGGCGTTTTTCTCAAGATTCTTAAAAAGATTCTGCCGTTTGTCCGGCTTATAGGCCATGGCTTCATAATAGAGGATCAGGCAGATATAGTCCGGCATATCGGCCAAAAAACGAAGAAACGCGTCCTTCATTTCGGCGCGCGCGGCGGCAAGATCCAGATCACGGATGACGACCAGTTTTTTCTCGCTGCCGAAAGGCAGGCTCTCCACCGCGTCGCTCAGTCCCTCGGGTGTCAGGTCGGCACCGTCGATGCGCTGGATATTGAACTCGGAAAACCCGCTGCCTGCGATCTGCTTTTCAATGGCGTCCCGGTAATATTCCTTCAGATACGATTCCTCGCCGTGAAAGACATACAGCCGGGCCAGCTGGCCGGACTTGAGATCTTCCTTCAGTTTTTTCACGGCGCTGTCGTCTTTCTTCTTTTCATACGCCATATCTCATTCCTCCTCTTTCCATTCCGTCATCCAGGGTGCCGTCTCCCTGACCCATTCGATGGGACGGCCGGCAATCTGCCCGATCCGGGCCAGGTCGGCATCTTTCCCGGGATCGCAGACAAGGATCCGCCGCGGCGCTGTGCGCGCCAGCAGACGGTCCAGCCCGCTGCCTGCTTCGGTCAGCGCACCGTCGAGAATAAGCAGATCGGCTTCTTCGCCGGTCTTTGCCAAATCGGGCGCAGACAGCACCTGCTGTGTGCCGCAGGCACAAAGAATGGTCCGGTCTTTCCACTGCACGGTTACGCCCTGCGGCATGCCGCTGCTGCCCCATGCGGCCACGGTCATTTTACCCAGCCGGACTGCCGCCCTTTCCGGCGTCTTCAGCATCGGTCCGGCATCTTCCCCGGCCGCGCCGGGACGCAGGATCTGACCGGCGCAGAATATCTGCCCCCGTGTTTCTCCGCCAGGGTCGGTAAAGACCAAAAGATCCGCCCCGGTTTTCCCCAGCGCGAAAAACCGGTCGGTATAGGCATCGGCCAGCGTTTCCGTGCCGCCGGGCAGCAACCCCAGTGTTTTCCCGCCCTGCTGCACGATGACCATACCGTCGGCCCAGACCGTACAGGACAGCATCTGCGATGCCGTATACAGGCGCAGGCCGGACAGCGTCAGCGTCAGGCAAAGCAAAAGGGCTCCCGCAGTCAGGCGGATCCTGGGCCGGATGCTGAAGCCGGCACACAGCCATATCCCCCAAAGTGCCAGCAGGCCGAAGGCCAGCCCATCTCCGGCCGCCACGGAATTCCACGGCAGGCCGGCAAACCATGCGACGATGCATAAGAACAGCCGAAGCAGCGGATCCAGGCCAAAACGCGCGAAGACAGCGGCCGCCGCAGGTATGGGTACCAACAGCAGCAGCAGGATGCCGCCGCCCATCAGGACAGGCACCAGCCACAGCACGGCCAGATTGGTCAGCGGCGCCAGCACCGAGATCCGTTCAAAATAAACAGCCGTCACCGGCAGGGCAGCCAGCGATGCGGAGATCGATACGGCAAGGCCCGGCAGGATCTTGCCGCCCCAGGGACTCTCGGCCCACGCTGCCGGAAGCAGCGCCGTCAGTGTCCGCTGGATGGGCTGATCCAGCAGAAGGATGCCCAATACGGCAGCAAAGGACATCTGCAGCGACACCGACACAAACGTGCAGGGCGCGAAAACACCCACCACCATCAATGCGGTCAGGACAGTGGTGATCCCGTCATTTTCCCGGTCGACCGCAAAGGCCAGAAAGACCAGCGCGGCCATCAGCACGGCCCGCACCACCGGCGGATTCATGCCGGTCATCATTCCAAAAAACAGCAAAAACGGCAAAGATGCCCACGCACCGCGGCGTCTGCCCAGCAGGGCGATAAAAAAGCCTGACAGGATGCCGACGTGCATGCCCGATACCGCCGTGATATGGGAAGTGCCGCTGAGCGCCAGCTGATTTTTCACCTGCCGGCTCATTCCCGTTTTGTCTCCGGTCAGCAGTGCCGCCATCAGACCGGCCCGGTCGCCTTCCAGATACCGTTCGATGACCGACTCACGGATATATCCGGCAAAACGCGCCGGCCAATACCGCAGCGGCACCGGGTCGGCCGGAATGGACACAAAGCCCTTGGACGCGCGCAAAGTCAGAAAGCTGCCCTCCGCCATGGAGGAAAAGAAATACCTGCCCGAATTGCAGGCGGCCCGGCCCTCAAAAGAGATGCGGTCGCCCGGTCTCAGATCCAGCCCGGTCTGATAGATGATCACCGTCGCCCGGCTGCCATCCACCATGCGCGCCCCGTCCAGCACGGTATAGTATTCACCCTCCCGCGGCTGGGCAGCGACCTCGGCTTCAAAAGCGCCGCGCGTGCCGTCCAACGCCTGCGCCCTCCGGTAGGGCTGCAGAAGGCCCACGGCAAACACGCCGCCGGCCAGCAGAAAAGCCAATGCCGTTGTCAGCGCGGCCTGCCGCCATCCGGCGCAAAGCCAAAGGGTCAACAGCAGGAGGCCGCCTGCCGCAAGGCCCCACACAAAACTTCTTTCCCGCGGCAGCCCATAGCAGAAAACCCCGAGAAACACCGAAAAGGCGGCGGCAAAGCAGGCGAGCTTACGGCCCGCCACCGCCTTGATCCGCCGCCTTTGCGTATACATGCGCTTTCTATGAAGCCGTTGGGATCACGCCATGGCGCCCAGCGTCTTGCCGCCCAGAATATGGAAATGCAGATGCTGCACCGTCTGGCCGGCATCGGCGCCGCAGTTGCACACGACGCGATAGCCGCCGTTCAGACCCAGGCTTTTGGCGATCTCCGGGATGCACCGGAAAATATGGGCGACCACTTCGGCGTTTTCGCCGTTGATCTCGTTCATGCTCCCGGCCACATGCTTTTTGGGAATGACGACCACATGGACCGGCGCCTGCGGCTCGATGTCGTGAAAGGCCAGGATGCAGTCATCCTCATAGGCCTTGTTTGAAGGGATCTCTCCCGCGGCGATCTTACAAAAAATACAGTTTTCCATACTAACAGCTCCCGTCTGTCCCAATATTTTGTCGGCGTTTTATTTGAGCATCGACGCCACGATGTTATTGACGGCTTCCAGCGCCTCTTCCAGCTTGGCGGGATCCTTGCCGCCGGCTGTGGCGCTGTCGGGCCGGCCGCCGCCGCCGCCGTTTGTGATCTTGGCCACCTGCTTCAGGATATTTCCCGCATGCGCGCCGGCCTTGACGGCTTCGGCGCCGCAGGCCGCGGCAAAATTGATCTTGCTGTCGCCGGCCACGCTGGCCAGGACACAGACGGTATTGGCAGCTCTGTCGCGTACCATACCGGCCAGATCGCGCAGGGCATCCATGCTGTCGGCTTCGACCTTGGCCGAGACCACACGAACGTTGCCCTCAACACGGGCGAAATTGAACAGCTCCACAGCCTTGGCCGCAGCCAGACGGGCGACCAGCGCTTCCTTCTCGTGGCTGACGGTGCGCAGATCCCGCATCAGCTGCCCGGCACGGCGCATGAGTTCTGCCGGTGTCGTCTTGAGGGTATCGGCCGCTTCCTGCAGCTTATCGTTGGCCATGCGGAAGGCGCTGATGATCTCCTTGCCCACAATGGCCTCAACGCGGCGGACGCCGGCGGCTACCGATGCCTCGGAAACGATCTTGAAAGAGCCGACCCGGGCGGTATTGCACAGATGGGTGCCGCCGCACAGCTCCAGCGAATAATCGCCCATGCGGACGACACGGACTGTGCTGCCGTATTTCTCGCCGAACAGAGCCATGGCGCCCAGCTTCCTGGCCTCGTCGATGGGCATTTCGGTGGTGACGATATCATAACCGCACAGGATAGCTTCGTTGACCATATCTTCGACCCGACGGATCTCATCCACTGTCATGGCCGAGAAATGGGTGAAGTCGAAGCGCAGACGGTCAGGCTCGACCAGCGAACCGGCCTGGTGGACATGGTCGCCCAGCACGGCCTGCAGCGCCGCATGGAGCATATGTGTAGCCGAGTGAGCGCGGGCAATGGCGTCGCGGCGCTCGGTGTCAATGACAGCCGAGACCCTGTCGCCCACCTTGAGGACACCTTCAGTCAGCTTGCCGTAGTGCATATATTTTCCGCCCTTGTTTTTCTGCACGTCGTGAACGTCAAAACAGACTCCGTCGGCGAAAATGCGGCCGTGGTCGGCCTGCTGGCCGCCCATCTCAGCGTACATGGGGCTCTTGTCCAGCACGACGATCCCCTCAACGCCGGGCATCATTTCCTCGGCCAGCTCATTCTCAATGACCAGCGCCACCACGCGGGCATCGCTGACTTCCGTATGCGCGTAGCCGTCAAAGGCCGTTTCGGGAACGTCCTTGCCGAACTCAACGCCGGCCCAGCCCAGATCGCCGAGGGCTTCCCGGGCCTTGCGGGCACGGGCGCGCTGCTCGTCCATCTGCTTGCGGAACTCTTCCTCGTCGACCTGCATGCCCTGCTCCTGGGCCATCTCGATGGTCAGATCGATGGGGAAGCCGTATGTGTCATAGAGTTTAAAAGCATCAGCGCCCGAGAAGGTCTTCTCCCCTCTGGCGGTGTGATCGGCCAGCATATCGCCAAAGATCCTGAGGCCGCCGTCGATGGTGCGGGCGAAGTTCTCCTCCTCCACGCGGATGACCCGGGTGATGTAATCCTGGCGCTCGCGCAGCTCGGGATAATGGCCTTCGTTCTCGTGAATGACGGTGTCACAGACAGCATAGAGGAAGGGCTCGTTGACCCCCAGCAGCTTGCCGTGACGGGCGGCGCGGCGCAGCAGGCGGCGCAGCACATAGCCACGGCCCTCGTTGGAGGGCAGAACGCCGTCGCAGATCATAAAGGTGGCCGAACGGATGTGGTCGGTGATGACGCGCAGCGAAACGTCCCGGGCATCGCTCTCACCGTAGTGGACGTGGGTGATCTCGGAGACCTTATTGGTGATGTTCATGACCGTATCGACGTCAAAGAGCGAGGCAACGTCCTGGCAGACGCAGGCCAGGCGCTCCAGGCCCATGCCGGTGTCGATGTTCTTCTGCTTGAGCTCGGTGTAGTTGCCCTCGCCGTCGTTATAGAACTGGGAGAAAACGTTGTTCCACACCTCAATATACCGGTCGCAGTCGCAGCCGACGGTGCAGTCGGGCTTACCGCAGCCCCATTTCTCACCGCGGTCGTAATAGATCTCCGAGCAGGGGCCGCAGGGGCCGGCGCCATGCTCCCAGAAATTATCGGCTTTGCCGAAGCGGAAAATGCGCTCGGCGGGAATGCCGATCTCCTTGTTCCAGATCTCGAAGGCCTCGTCGTCCTCTTCATAAACCGAGGGATACAGGCGGTTGGGGTCCAGGCCCACCCATTCGGGCGAGGTCAGGAATTCCCACGACCAGGCCAGCGCCTCGTGCTTGAAATAATCGCCGAAGGAAAAGTTGCCCAGCATCTCAAAATAGGTGCCGTGGCGGGCAGTTTTGCCGATATTCTCGATATCGCCGGTGCGGATACACTTCTGGCAGGTGCAGACGCGGGTGCGTGGCGGCTCCTGCTCGCCGGTGAACCAGGGCTTCATGGGTGCCATGCCGGCGTTGATCAGCAGCAGCGAAGCGTCGTTCTGGGGGATCAGCGAGAAGCTGGGCAGGCGCAGATGGCCCTTGCTCTCGAAAAAGGCAAGAAACATCTCACGCAGTTCATTCAATCCGTACTTTTTCATATGCATATACCTCTTTTATCCATTCTATATTTTCAGATTCATTTTGCCGCATCTTCGCCTTGCCTGCGGAGGAAAGACAGCGGCGGCGCCGCGCAGGGCAGGCGTACGAAGGCTTCCATCCGGGGATGGGGCGCGCAATCGATGGGCTGCATCGCGCTGTCATACAGCTCTGTCAGCCCGAAGGCGACCGGCTCCCTGCCCGGCATGAGCAGCTCCAAAGCATCACCCACAGAAAACTTGTTCTTCTGCACAGCATGGGCCAAGCCGTCTTGCCCGGCGCCGTCTTCCAGCGTGGCGCAAACGTCCCAATCGCGGATATAGCGGGCGTCCTCGGTGTATTCACTGGGCTTTTCTCCAAAATAAAACCCGGTATAATAAGCTCTGTGGCTGACCTTGCCGACCTCCTCCCGCAGCCGGCCGGGCAGGACGAAGGCGCTCCCCTGCTCCGCGTACAGGTCCACCGCCTGCCGGTAGGCCCCGGTGACCACGGCGGCGTAATAGGCGCTTTTGACCCGCCCCTCGATCTTGAAGCTGTCGATGCCGGCCTCGGCCAATTCCGGAATATGCCCGATCAGGCACATGTCCCGGGAATTGAACACATAGGTCCCCTCCGCGTCTTCCACGACGGGATAATATTCACCCGGACGCTTTTCCTCCATCACAGCGTAGTTCCAGCGGCAGGGCTGGGCACAGTTGCCGTGATTGGCGTCACGCCCGGCCATGAAATTAGACAGCAGGCAGCGGCCGGAATATGAAATGCACATGGAACCGTGGACGAAGGCCTCCAGCTCCAGCGCCGGGTCGGTGCGCGCGCGCAGCTCGGCGATCTCCGTCAGAGGCAGTTCCCGGGCCAGCACGATGCGGTCGGCCCCCAGCTGATGATACATATTGGCGGTGCTGTAATTGACGATGCTGGCCTGGGTGCTGATGTGCAGCTTCACATGGGGCGCGTATTTCCGCACCAGCGGAATGACCCCCAGATCGGCCACGATGACGGCGTCGGCGCCGGCGTCCTCCAGCAGTTCCAGATAGGCCGGCAGCGCGTCGATCTCGGCATTGCGCGGCAGGACATTCACCGTAATATAACATCGAACTCCCCGCGCGTGACAATACGCGATTGCCTGCCTCAGCTCATCCGATGCGAAATTCCCCGAAGCCGTGCGCATCCCATACGCTTTTCCGGCCATATAAACGGCGTCGGCGCCGTACGCCACGGCATAGCGCAGCTTTTCAAAATCGCCGGCCGGCGCGAGGATCTCCGGTTTTCTGATCATATCCCACGCCCCTTACTGTTTGTTCATGCGGGCAATGGCGGCATTGTGTTCCTCCAGCGTGCTGGAAAAGATGTGGCTGCCGTTGTCGGCCGTTTTGTCAAGGACGTAATAATAATAATTGTGGCTTTCCGGCGAAATGGCTGCCAGAAGCGCGCCAACGCCGGGATTGCAGATGGCTGTGGGCGGCAGGCCGGTGGACTTGCGCAGATTATAGGGAGAATCGGTCTCCAGGTCCTCGGCCGTCAGCTGCTCTTTATGTCCGACAACGTAAAGCAGCGCGGCGTCGATGTCCAGATAAGGATAGGCGTCGGCATGATTCAGACGGTTACGGATGACGCCGGCAATGGTCCCCTGCTCGCTGGGCAGCTTGGCTTCCTTTTCCACCAGCGACGCGATGTTGACGACTTCGGCGATGGTCAGGCCGTGTTCTTCCGTCAACGCGCGCATTTCCTTGGTATATTTATTATTGAAGTTGTTCAGCATCTTATTGATGGCGCTGACCGGGCGCTCATTGATATAGAACTCATAGGTGTCGGGAAAAAGATACCCTTCCAGCCGGTTCTCCTCCATGGGCACATTTTCCAGAAACTCATGGGAGAAGTCGTAGGTGTTGGCCGTTTCGATAAACTCATCCTGGCCGCACACCCTGCTCTTTTCCAGCAGTTCCGCGATCTGCTGAATGGTATATCCTTCCGGAATGGTCAGCGTCACCGTTTCGCTGGACTGGTTGGCCCGGCGCAGCTCGCTGATGAGCTGGCCGTAATCCATGCTGCTGGCCAGCTGAAACTCTCCGGTGCTGAAGCTGTCGGTATGCTTCAGCGCCGCATACAGCTTAAAAGCCCATTTGTAATCGATCAGGCCGTTCTCTTTCAGTTTGGATGCCACCTGTGACACCGTTTCGTCTTTGTCCAGCGTGATCGTGACCGGCGTTTCGTCCTGCACCAGGCCGAACATATCGTTGGCCACCAGAATGGCGACCGTGGAAAGGACGAAGGAAACGCCAAGGATAAACAGAATATAGGTCAGAAACGACATACTGGAAAAGCTTTTCTTTTTCTTCTTTCTGCCCGGCTCATGCCCGGCGTCAGGATGCTCCTGTCTGGATTCATATTGAGGCATATCAACATATTCTCCCTTCTTGGAAAATCAATAACCGTGCCCTATCCTGCCCATGCAGGCATGCGGATACAGCAGCCGGACCTACAGATACAGCGCCTTGAACAGATACAGGCACGCCAGCACCCAGATCCCCGGCGAAAAAAAGGTGGCAGCCATCCCCTTCGCCAAACCGACATGCCGGATCCGCGGCACACGCCCTTTTTCCACCAGCCGCTCCAGGCTGCCCATGGCAAAATACAGCAGCAGGAAAAAGAGCAGCAGAACGACGATGAGAAAATACTCCCACAGGCCGACGGCGGCATATTTCTCCAGCAGGCCGGCGATCAGAAAAGTCATGCCGTTGTTGATGCAGTGGGCGGCGACGGCGGCCCAGACAGACCCGGTGATATAAGTCATATATCCGTAAACCAGCCCGGCCGCGAACGGCCCGCCCATATTCATCAGGTCGCCGTGGACCAATGCAAAGGCAAAGGCCGAAACGATCAGCGCCGAATAGAAGCTGCCGCCCTCCAGGGCCGGCAGAAGGGCGCCGCGAAAAAAGAGCTCTTCAAAAACGGCAGGCAGCACCACCGATACCAGCAGCAGCTGCCAAAGCGGATATTCCCCCGCGGGCAGGGCGCTCTGCACGGTGTATTCCACCGAAAACAGGCGGGCGGCCAGCCAATTGATCAGAAAAGAGAGCAAAGACAGCGCAGCCGACATGGTGAGTATGAACGGAAACCATCGCGGCCGCACGCCGCCGAAACGCCTGGGCATTCCGGCACTGCCCCGCCCCAGCACCAGCAGAAGGATAAAGGGAAAGAAAAACGCGGCCGCTGCCGTCAGGCCGTACAGGGTCAGATCGACCTGGATATACCCGTGCTCGGCGGCATACTGAAATCCCAGCAGGATCCCCAGCGCCAGCGCCGGCATAAAGCCGGCCGCCACGCTCAGCTTGTCCTTATTCAAGGCCCAGCACCCCGCCGACCGCCGCCAGGATCTCGCCGTGAATGCGTTCGGGCGATTTGATCGCATCGCCGTCGGCACAATTGATATGGATCCAGCCGTATTTCCGGCAGACATCCAGCGCGTTGGCGCGGCATTTTTCCAGATAGGCGTGGTTTTTTTCGTGTATATCACCCTGCTCGCCCTGTCGTTTGCGGATCAGCTGAAAAGACAGTCGGGCCGGCATATCGAGAAAAACAACGCGATCGGGCGCCGGCAGGCCCAGCAGGCCGTATTCAAAGTCAAAAAGCCATTTCAGATACGCTTCACGCGCTTCTCCCTCCAGCTTGCCCGCCTGATGGATGGCGTTGGAGGTCGTATACCGGTCGGCCAGGATAATGCCGCCCTTTTCATAAGCGCCGGCCCAGTCGCGCTTGAAAGACGCATACCGGTCCACCGAAAAGAACGTCGACGCCGCGTACGGGTTGACATCCTGCGGATCGGTGCCGAAATCGCCGTTCAGATACATTTTGAGCGGCGCCGCCGCCGGACTGTCGTACTGCGGAAAGGACAGGCGGGTATATTCCATTCCCCGCGCGTCCAGGGCGCGGCAGAGCAACTCCAGCTGGGTGGCTTTGCCGCTGCCGTCGGTGCCTTCCAGAACGATGAACTTAGACATGGACGCCGCCCCGCTTTCTGACCTCGTCGATCCTGCCGCAGGACATTTTTCCTTCGGTACAGGGCCCGCTCAGACAGGCCGGTCCGGCTTTGGCAAAGAGATGAGGCGCTTCCTTTTTACATATATCCAGCATCTGCCAGGCCAGCGCACGGATCTCCCACTGGGCGCGGTTGCAGCAGCGAAGACGGAAAAAGTTATAAAGAGAGCGCACGTTCATGGTCATCATGATCTTGGTCTCACAGGCATTGGGCAGCACGAAGCGGGCGTCCTCGTTGGCCATCTTGCGGGCTTTGGTCTTATTCCCCGGGACATCGCCCCCCAGCGCCGTCAGGTGCTTTTTATACAGGATATCACTCAGCTTGTCATAGCTGTGCTGGATCTCGTCCATCGTGCGGACAAACAACGCCTTGGCTTCGGGGTCTTCTTCGATTTCCGGCGGCGTTATATATGTAAAGTGATTTTCCTTTACATACCGCTGAGACTGTACGCTGAAAGAAGCGATCCTGTGGCGTGTGATCTGCGCCAACAGCGACCGGGAGACCCCTTCGATGGCAAAGGTGAAGCTGGCGTGTTCCACCGGGCTCTCATGGCCCATATCGACCAGCATCTGCAGAAAATCAGCCGTCTTTTCCGGCGTCAGCCCATCCAGAATGGTGTCTGCATCGGCGCCGGAATAACAGAAACGTGCGGCCGCCGCGACCAGCTTTTCGGCGTCAGGCGTGTGGGCCAGCAGTGTGACTTTAGGCATGAGGTCTCTCTCCCTTATCTTTGGATTTGAATGCATAGAGCAGATAGAGCGGCAGTCTGGCCATGCGCCGGATGCGCTTGGGATCACTGAGCAGACGGTAAAGCCACTCCAGCCCCAGCCGGATGAAGATCTTCGGCGCGCGTCTGGCGTTGCCCGACAGCACGTCCAGGGTGCCGCCCAGGCCGGCCATCAGCGATACGTTGAGTGCCTCGCGGTTGCGGGCCATAAAATACTCCTGCTTGGGGCAGCCCAGGCAGACATACAGCGCGTCGGCATGGGCCTGGTTGATGGCGTCGATCACCGGCGCTTCGTCGCTGAAATAGCCGTTGCAGGTACCGGCGATCAGCAGGCCGGGATATTTCTCCTGCAGCTTGGCCGCGGCCTGCTCGGCCACGCCCGGCTTGCCGCCGAAGAGGAACAGGCGCCTGCCGGTGTTCTGCATCCGGTCGGCCAGCGCTTCGGCAAACTCGCAGCCGGCCACCTTCCGGCCTATGGGCCGCCGCAGGATGCGGGAAGCGTAAATCACGCCGATGCCGTCGGGCAGCACCAACTCGGAATCATTGACCAAACGGCGAAGCTCGTCGTTTTTCAGGCAATCCAGGCCGATCTCGGCATTGGGTGTAACGACGCGGCATTTTTCACCGCGCTCCATATAATCCATGGCCCGGTCGACGGCCTGCTGCATGGTCAGATCGTCGAAACAGACCGATAAAATCTCTTTCCGCATGGCACTCTTCTCTCCTGTCACTTGTCAGTATCGGCATGCCGGCCGCCGCGCAGCAGCATCCATGCACCCAACGCAAAAACACAGCCGCTGACCAGCAGCACGCCCTTGACGACGTCCGGCGACCCAAAAATCCGGTCATAAGACGGCTCGGCCAAAAACGCAGCCAGATTATAGGCCATATGAATGACCACAGCCGAACGCAGGCTGCCGGTCTGCATGACCGACAGGCCCATGACCATGCCGAAGATCAGCGCGAAGACCGACTGCGCACCGCTGCCGTGCAGCGAAGCAAAGGTCAGCGCCTGGCAGAACAGCGCGCCCACCGGGTGCATCAGCAGCCGGAAGCGGGAAAAGATCAGGCCGCGGAAGATCAATTCCTCAAAAAACGCCGCCACCAGCACCGAAACGACTGCCTGCAGCCACAAGGGCTCGGTGGAAACGAGCGCTGCACCGTCCGATACATAGCTTTCAAATGCGCTGACCTTTTCCGGCAGCAGCTCCATCAGCACACCCGACCACACACAGCCGCCCATGCCAAGCACGACGCACCAAAGCCCGGCAGACAGCGGAAGCCTGCGATCAAGGCCGTCGCTGAGGACCAGCGGCCCCTGGCTTTTCCGCCGTTTGTGCAGCAGATACAGCGTCATCAGCAGATAGGAGATGGCCGTCATCCGATAGGTGTTGTCGGCCAGGATCTGATACAGCCGCTCGGTCAGCGCCGCCTGGCTAAGCACGGCGCCCAACTCGGCGCCGCCGGACGCATAGAGCACGATGATCTCGGCCGCCATCTGGCAGAGCATCAAAACAATATAAAACCAAATGGCTTCCCGCAGATATTTGAACCTTGTATGGATCTCCATGATTACCTCGATTTCAGACATAGGCGATTTTGGCATTGTAGTCAGTTTACCATTTTTCCGCTTTGATTTCAATATCTGCGGCCGTGAAACCTGCATCAAAACCGGGGCGGCGTATTGCGTCTTTTCAGCCCCTTTGCTATAATATGCTCAGAAAACGACCGATTTTTCGCACGCCGCGCCGCCAGGCGCCGTGCTTTCATCAGGAAAGGAAGACCTTTGATGCGCAAAAAAGAAAAAGGCGCCCTGGTCGTGCAGCGGTTAAAAGAAGCTTATCCCGACAGCTGCTCCCTCGTCGCCGAAAAAGATTACGAACTGCTTTTCGCCACCCGTCTGTCGGCACAGTGCACCGACGCGCGGGTCAATCAGGTGACCGCCGTGCTTTTCACCAAATATCCCACGCTGGAATCGCTGGCCGAAGCGCCCGAGGAGGATATTGCCGAGATTGTCAAGCCCTGCGGGCTTTTCCGGACCAAGGCCCGGGACATCAAGCTGGGCGCCTGCAAAATTCTTACGGAGTTCGGCGGACGCGTACCCGATACCATGGAAGAGCTTCTGACCATTCCCGGTGTCGGCCGCAAGACGGCCAATCTGATCCTGTCGGATATTTACGGCCACCCGGCCATCGTGGCCGATACCCACTGCATGCGCATTGCCGGCAAGCTAGGGCTGACCGACAGCGGTAAAGACCCCTATAAAGTGGAAATGGATCTCAAGAAGATCATCGAACCCACCGAACAGGCCTCCCTCTGCCACCGGTTCGTCCACTTTGGCCGGGATGTCTGCACGGCCCGCAGCCCCAAGTGCGGCCTGTGTCCCCTTTCCGACCTCTGCCGCGACTATGCCGAAGCCCAGAAAAAGCAAAAGCGCAAAGCCGCCGCCCAGCCTGCCGAATAAAGCAGCAAAAGCCGATGATCCGATCATCGGCTTTTTTATTTTTCATAGTGAGACGGCATACGCCGAAGGCTGCAGTCGTAAAACCCGTTTTCCAGCGTCAGAATGGCGTAACAGGCCTGGTACCGGCTCATGGAGCCCGGATTGAGCAGCAATACGCCGCCGTGAAAAGACGCCCGCTGGAAGTGGGTGTGCCCGTAGAGCGCCACCTGCGCGCCCCGGCCGAAGGCTTCGGAAAGATAGACGTCCTCCGTGCGTTTGACGGCGTACCGGTGGCCATGGGCCATCAGCACCCGCACGCCTTCCCAGACGAATTCCCGCAGCTCCGGCTGATCGGAGAAATAATCACAGTTCCCTTTGACCGCATATACTTTTTCCGGCAGCGGCAGGCCTTTGAGATCTTCCAGGCCGTCACCGCAGAAGAGCAGGCCCTGGGGCTGCTCCAGCTCCAGCATGGCCCGCAGGCCGTCACGATTGCCGTGTGAATCGCTGCAAACACAGATCTTCATTTTTTCTTTCCTTTCTGTGCAGGCAATATTTCCCCCGGCCGGCATATACTGTGGTATATCCAGACAGGAGGTAGATATATGCCAAACGAATATGAATCCATGGCACGGGCGCTGATGTCCTCGCCTCAAGGCGTGAAGATCATCCAGGGCCTGGATAAACTGAGCGCCGCCGCGTCGAGCCAGAACGGCCGGCAGCTGATCGCCATGCTGGCCGGTTCGGGCAGCGATACACTGAAAAAAGCCGCGGCCGCCGCCAGCACCACCGACAAAGACCCGGCCAGAGTTCTGCTCTCCACCCTTTTAAGCAGCAAGGAAGGGGCCGCGCTGGTGGCCAAAGTCATCGAAGTCATCGGGATTTAGCCTATGGATGACCGGGACGACACAAGAATGACGACCGCCTCCGGCGATCCTGACATGGGCAGCGCCCTCGGCATGGCGGCTGAGATCTTTTCCGCCGCGCAGAACGCCCCTGTGCCGTTTCCGGAAGCCCAGCAGACCGCAGCCCCGGAAACCGGCGGAACGGGTGCATCTCCGCTGCCCACCAACGAAGAACTGGCCGCGCGGCTGGCACAGCTGCTGCCGCAGCAGCCGGCGCAGGCAGCACCGACAACGGAAACGCCGCCGGCCGCGATCCCCGCCCCTTCTGATGCCGGCGCCGCGACCGACTCCGGCGGCGGGCCGGGACTGAGCAGCCTGGCTGCCGCCCTTCCCCCGCTGCTGCAGGCCTTTTCCGGCAGCGGCAGCTTTATCAAGCCGGAAAAACTGAATCTGATCCGCGCGCTCAAGCCCTATCTTTCGGAGGAGCGCGGCTCCAGCATTGACCGGGCCATCCGGATGGCCAATGTGGCCCAGGCGGCAAAATCGGCGCTGACCGCATTGGGGAGATGATATGATTGTATAACCGTTACATAAACGCTGACGGCTTTACACAGCGGCCCGATCCCGCAGCCTGGAACACCGGGCAGCCCCAGGACCAGAACAGCCCGCGATCCGACCCGGCGCCTGCCGGAACCGAACCGGCCGCCGAGCCCCAGAACAATGGGGAACGTCCCCGCGGCCTGGCCGGCCTGCGGAACCTGTTGGGCAGCAGCCTCAAGCTGCCTGACCTGAACAGCGACACTCTGCTGCTGCTGGCCATGGTCTACTTTCTGGTCGCCGACCCGGAGGATAAGATCAGCGATACGGTTTTGATCATCGCGGCCCTTTTTCTGATGGGCATGTAAAGCCTTTATCCAAAAATACAGAAATGACCGGGGCAAAGCTCCGGTCATTTTTTATCCTGCGGTCACACAGTGCCGGCCGGAATGGAAGTGCCGGCCGGCAGCGTGAACAAATCGTCCTCCTGCTCCGGAAAGGCCAGGACTTCCGCCGACAGCGCATATACGAGGATCTCCCCTTCAAAGCGCTGGGCGCCCACCAGCAGGCCCTCCTCCACAGAAATATAATAGAGGCACCGGCAGCCGCTGCGGCTGTCCATCGCTTCCACAACGATGCAGTAGACCTCGTTATAAAGCGAAAAATCCGCCGAGAGGATCTCGTCATCCTCCAGTTCCAGGATCTTTTCGTAGGTGGGGACATAGATCAGGTCGTCGCTGGTAAAGCTGCCGGCCCGGCCCGTGTAATACGTCGAAGCGCCGGCTTTCCAGATATAAACGTCCTCGCCGCTGAGCAGCAAATGCCGCTCCACCACGCCGTCGGGGCCAAAGACCATGGTCCGGCTGCGGCCGCCGGAAACATAACATTCTGCCGCGGTGGTGCTTTGCCCGCCGCTGTAATAAATGGTGGTGCTGGCCGCAAGATGATACCGTTCGGGACGCTGCATGGCGCCGATCAGCTTCTTGATGTTGCTCCGGTCGATCTTGACCGACTGCAGCATTTCCAGATTGGAAATGTATTCCTCCATATCGACGCCGACGTCGGGCGTATCCTCGCCGGGCAGCGTGATATGGCCGCCGCTTTTGCCGGAAAAGGAAAAATCAAAAAAACTGAGCAGCAGCGCGGCAGCCATGATCAGCACGGCAGCCACAGGCGCCGGCGCTATGCCTTTGCGTTTGATATCATCAGCCTCCCCCAGATGGATCCGTCTTGCGATACTGCCTCACCGTACACGGAACGGGTCGGCCGGTTCGGCCCGCCGTCCGAAATAAAAGAGCAGGTTCTCGGTGATCCGGCGGCTGGCCTGTCCGTCGCCGTAGGGATTGACAGCCCGCTTCATGCGCAGGTAGTGCGCCTCGTCGTCCAGCAGGCGCCCGGCATGCGCCAGAATATCCCCGGCAGCCGTGCCGACGATCTCGACGGTGCCGGCCTGCACGGCCTCCGGCCGCTCGGTTTCCCGCCGCAGCACCAGCACCGGCTTGCCCAGCGCCGGCGCCTCCTCCTGCAGGCCGCCGGAATCGGTCATGACCATAAACACGCGGCCCATGAGATTATGCATATCAAAAACACCCAGCGGTTCGGTCAGCAGGATATTGTCGATGCCGTCCAGATACCCGTGGGCCGTCTGCTGCACATAGGGGCTGAGATGCACGGGGTAAACGAAAAGCAGATCCGGCCGCGTACGGGCCAGCTGGGCGACCGCCTGCATGATCTGCTCCATGGGCGCGCCGTAATTCTCCCGGCGGTGGGCCGTCATCAATACGACCCGGCGGCCGGTGTAATCGATATGATTGAGCGCGTCACAGTCAAAAACATAATCGTCCCGCACCGTCGTATGGATGGCGTCGATGACCGTATTGCCCGTGACGTAGACGTGCGACCGCACCCCTTCCCGCTCCAGGTTGGCCGCATTGGCCGGCGTGGGGGCAAAATGAATATCGGCCAGCCGGCCGGTCAGCAGGCGGTTCATCTCCTCGGGATAGGGCGACATTTTGTCAAAGCTGCGCAGGCCGGCTTCCACGTGGCCCACGGGGATCTTATCGTAAAAAGCCGCCAGCGCCGCGGCAAAAGACGTGGTGGTGTCGCCGTGGACAAGCACGATATCCGGCCGGTCTTTCTGAAAGACCTCACGCAGGCCCAGCAGGACCTTGGAAGTCACCGACGAAAGGGTCTGGCTCTTTTCCATGATATCCAGATCAAAATCCGGCCGCAGTGCAAAGGCCGCCAGCACCTGATCCAGCATCTCCCGGTGCTGCCCGGTGACGCAGACCACCGGCTCGATCTCCGGATATCCGGCCAGCGCCTTCACCAGGGGGCACATCTTGATGGCCTCAGGCCGCGTGCCGAAGACCGACATGACTTTTATTCTGTTCATTTCTGCTCCTCACTTTTGTTGTCTTCCTTTCCGCCGTGCTTTTTCCCGCCGATCCGAAGATTCATGGCAAAGAAGAAGCAGAGCAGGACGGCAACGGCACAGACGGCGATCTTCATTTCGCCGCTGGTGGTAAAGACGACGGCAGCCAGGCCCAATACGATACTGACGGCGTAAAGGATGGCCACCGACTGCTTCTGATCAAATCCCATATCGACCAGGCGATGGTGGATGTGTCCACGGTCGGCCTGCAGCGGGCTCTGCCCCTTGAGCAGCCGGCGCACGATGGCAAAGCCGGTGTCGAAAATAGGCAGGCCCAGAATGATGAAGGGAACGATAAAGGAAATGATGGTGTACAGCTTGAAAAGGCCGCGGATCGACATGGTGGCCAGAATATACCCCAAAAACATGGAGCCGGTATCGCCCATGAAGATCTTGGCCGGATTCATATTGTAAGGCAAAAAGCCAAAGCAGGCGCCGGCGACCGCAGCCATGGCCACCGCCACATGGGGCTCGGAAAAGAGCAGGGCGATGGTAAACACGGTCAGCGAGGCGATGGAAGAAACGCCGCAGGCCAGGCCGTCCAGGCCGTCGATGAAGTTGACGGCGTTGGTCAGGCCGACGATCCACAAAAGCGTGATGGGATACGACAACCAGCCCAGATGGAAATATTCGCCCTCGATGAAGGGATTGGTCAGCACCGAAATGCGCACGTCGGACAGGATCGGCAGCAGCGCCGCGGCGATCTGGCCCGCGAACTTGACCTTGGGCGAAAGGGCGACCACATCGTCGACAACGCCCAGCAGCACGATGATGACGGATCCCAGCAGGATGGATTTCATGTCGGCGTTGATCTCGCCGAAAATCAGGATGCTGACCAGAAATCCCAGATAAATAGCCAGACCGCCGACCCGCGGAATGGGCGTCTTGTGCATGCGTCGGTCATCCTTGGGCACGTCGATGGCGCCGATCTTGAAAGCAAAGGATTTGACCACCGGCGTCAGTGCGAAGGCGATGAACAAAGCCGTGGCAAAGGCCAGCGCCGAAGTCAGGACTACGCTGTTAAACATACGCTCGCCGCCTTCTTATTCGCTCTTGGGCACGACCAGGCCCACCTTTTTGTAGGTTTTTTCCAGGGTGCGCTGGGCAAACCTGGAAGCCATGGCAGCGCCCTTCCTGCAAACCTCGTCCAGATAATCTTTATTGCGCATATATTCGTTGACCTTTTCGCGGATGGGCCGCACAGTATCGGCCACCACCTCGCCGCAGGCCAGCTTGAAATCGCCGTAGCCCCTGCCCTCGAACTCACGCTCGACCTCCTCGGTGCTCTTGCCGGTGACGGCGCTGTAAATGCAGATCAGGTTGTTGATGCCGTCTTTCCCCTCGCCCATGCGGATCTCGCTGCCCGAATCGGTCACGGCGCGCTTGAACTTTTTGACGATCTCGTCGTCGGTGTCCAGAATGGTGATAACGGCGTTCTTGTTGGTATCCGATTTGCTCATCTTCCTGGTCGGCTCGGCCAGGCTCATAATGCGGGCACCGCTCTTGGTGATGTACGGCTCGGGAATGGTGAAGGTCTTGCCGTAAATGCCGTTGAAGCGGTTGGCAATATCCCGGGCGATCTCGATATGCTGCTTCTGATCCTGGCCCACGGGCACATAATCGGTCTGATACAGCAGGATATCGGCCGCCATCAGCGCCGGATAGGTAAAGAGGCCGGCGTTGATATTGTCGGCGTATTTGGCCGATTTGTCTTTAAACTGCGTCATGCGCGACAGTTCGCCGAACATGGTGTAGCAGTTGAGGATCCAGGCCAGCTCGGCGTGCTGATGGACATGGCTCTGCTGGAATACGATGCTCTTTTCCGGGTCGATGCCGCAGCCCAGCAGCACGGCCAGGCCCTGATAGATCTGGCTGCGCAGCCCCTTGGGATCCTGCCGGACGGTCAGCGCGTGCAGATCGGCCACCGCGTAAAGGCAGTTGAAATCGCCGCTGTCCTGAATAGCCACCCAGTTTTTCAGCGCGCCCAGATAATTGCCCAGGGTAATGGCGCCCGAGGGCTGTATAAAACTCAGAGAGATCTTCTTTTTTTCTTTCTTTTCCCCGCCGGCAGTCTGCCCGGCGTTTTCCGCATGTTCGGTATGCACAGTCATTTCGCTCATGATCCTTAAACCTTCTTTGCAAAAGTATAGCCTGTCTCTTTCTCATGTGTAAACACACATTATTAGTTATTATAGCACTTTGTCTACAGCCAATGCAAGCTATTCTTCCAAAAGCCGCCGCACATCGTGTAGGATTGTCAAACATATTGGACAGAGAACTCGGAGGGAGATAACCAGCCG
>CAMEZQ010000032.1 GCA_945947915.1 uncultured Clostridia bacterium
ATAAATAAGCACCCGAGCAAACGGCTTCCTAAAAAGGAGGCCGTTTTTTGCGTGAAAAAAGCTTGACTTCAACCTGACTTTAAGTGATACGCTGTACATGAAATACCTGCCGGCAGGCCGGCGAAAAACAAAGGAGAAGAAGAATATGGCGGAACTGGGCTTTGGATTTCTGCGTCTGCCTATGGTGGGCGAAGGACCGGAGAAACAGGTGGATTTAGATGCGGGAAAGGCGCTGGTCGACCGGTTTTTAGACGCGGGCGGCCGGTATTTTGACACGGCCTACACCTATCTGGACGGCGGCAGCGAGACAGCGCTGCGGGAATGTCTGGTGGAACGGTATCCGCGGGATCGTTATGTGCTGACCGACAAGATCCCCTCGTGGAAGCCGGTATCCTATGCGGACTGCGGACGGTATTACGAAGAAATGCGGGCGCGGTGTGGCGTTGCGTATTTCGACCGGGTGCTGCTCCACTGGCTCAACGCCGACCATTACGACGCCTGCCGGAAAAACGGCGGCTTCGATTTTCTCCGGGCGCTGAAGGCCGACGGGAAGGTGAAAGAGATCGGCTTTTCCTTCCACGACACGGCCGACGTGCTGGACGCCATCCTGACCGACCATCCGGAGGTCGACTGCGTGCTGCTGCAGATCAATTATCTCGATTGGGAAAACCCTGCCGTCCAGTCCCGCGCCTGCTATGAAACGGCAGTGCGGCACAACAGGAAGATCCTGGTCATGGAGCCGGTCAAGGGCGGAACGCTGGCCCAGGTGCCGCCGGAGGCCCAGGCGCTGATGGAAGCGGCGGCGCCCGGCCGCAGCCCGGCTCAGTGGGCCATCGGCTTTGTCCGCAGCCTGCCCGGGGTGGAGATCGTGCTCAGCGGCATGAATCAGCCGGCGCAGATCGATGAGAATATGGCCGCGCCCCGGGAGATGACCGAAGGCGAGCTGGCGGTGCTGGCAAAGGTGCGCGCCATCCTGCAGGCCGAAAAGGCCATTCCCTGCACCGGCTGCCGCTATTGCACGAGCGGCTGCCCCAAAGGCATCGTCATTCCCGATTATTTCAAGCTCTATAATGCCCTGCAGCGCAGTCCCGGCGACGGCTGGAAGATCCGGCCGGCTTTTGAGGGGCTGAAACGGCAGGCCGGCGCACCGGCCGACTGCATCGGCTGCGGCGCCTGCCAGCGGAGCTGCCCCCAGCATCTGCCCATCATCGACCTGCTGGCGCAGGCCGGCGCGGCGCTGGAAAAATAAACAAAGCAGAGGTATACCGGCAGAGCAGAGCCGCATATCTATCCTCTGAGGTGATATTTATGATGATCTGCACGGTACGGTTTTCCAAAAAGAAGGCGGTGGCCATTTTACTGGCCATCGCCATCATTCTGGCCGCCGTCATTCTGGCCATGCCCGAGCGCGGCGCAGGGGCCGACGCCGCGGGGGCTTCGGGCGCCGTCCGCACCGAGGAGGACCAGGCGGCCTATCTGGGAGCGCTGGGCTATCAGGTGGAGCTGCCGCCGCTGGAATGCAAAACGGTGGTCATCCCCAAACAGTTCGACGACGTATATACGGCCTATAACGAGATGCAGCAGGAATGCGGCTTCGATCTGACCGATTACAGGGGCCGGGAGGTCACGCTGTATACCTACGCCGTCGTCAATTACCCCCAAAACAGCGACGTTTTATGCGACCTGCTCATCTGCGGCGGCCGGGTCATCGGCGGCAATCTCTATACGGCGGCCCTGGACGGCTTTATGCACGGATTGCGGCCGGCCGGCGGTTGATTCTGCGGCGCGCGGCGTATATAATATTCTGTATCAACCTTTCCCATCCGCGGAGCGCGCTCCGCGCCGCGGGAAGGCATACGGAGGACGATAGATATGAACAAACCTACACTGCTCGTTCTGGCGGCCGGCATGGGCAGCCGCTTCGGCGGGCTGAAGCAGATCGAGCCACTGGGGCCCCACGGCGAGATCATTATCGATTATTCCCTTTACGACGCCCGGCAGGCCGGCTTTGAAAAGGTGGTCTTTGTCATCAAGCCCGAGCTGCTGGATACCTTCAAGGCCGTCATCGGCGACCGTGCCGCCCGGTTCATGGAGGTGGACTACGCCTTCCAGACCGTCGACATGGTGCCCGAGGGCTATACCTGCCCGGAGGGCCGCACCCGCCCCTGGGGCACGGGACATGCCGTCTGGTGCGCGCGGGAGCATCTGGACGGCCCCTTCGGCATCATCAACGCCGATGATTTTTACGGCCGGGACGCCTATATGCGCCTGTGCGGCCATCTGCGGGAGCAGGTGACGCCCGAGCACATGTGCATGGTGGGCTTCGCGCTGGAGAACACCCTCACCGAAAACGGCGCCGTCTCCCGGGGCGTCTGCCAGATCGAGGACGGTATGCTGCGCTCGGTGGTGGAGCATACCAGGATCACCCGGGAGGGCGATCATCTGCGCAACGACGGCCTGGGCCCGGAAAAGATCCTGCCTTTGGGCAGCATCGCGTCGGTCAACGTCTGGGGCCTGCACGCCGCCATGTTCGACGAGATGACCCGCAGCTTTGCATCATTTCTGGACGGGCTGACGCCGGAGGAGGCGCTGACCAAGGAATTCTTCCTTCCGGCCTTTGTCGACAGCCTGATCCACCGGGGGCTGTGCGATGTGGCCGTGCTGCCCACCACCTCCCGCTGGTACGGCGTCACCTACCGCGCCGACCGGGAGAATATCATGGCGGCCATGCGGCAGATGCACGATGACGGACTCTATCCCAGACTGAAATAAAACAACGGGAAAAGCTCCGCGGCGGCGGGGCTTTTCTTCTGTCCGGCGGAAGAACGGGCGGAAATTTCAAAGTGCGTCGCAGCTTGACAAAAGCCGGCGCAAACCCCCAAAAGTTCGTTAAATTCGTGCCATTTGTGCCTTTTTCATGTTGACAAAAAAGGCGTTTGGAGCTAACATGAGTATGTGTGTAAAACTTTGAAATCACTTATTTAAGTTAAGGAGAGTTACAGATGGAGAAGTATCAGATTGTTTTGAAGAAACCTCTGAAGCCTGACATCACTCTGATGGAGATCTATGCCCCCCTGATCGCCAAGAAGGCGAAGGCCGGCCAGTTCATCATCTTCAGAGTCGATGCCGACGGCGAAAGAGTCCCCCTGACCATTGCCTACACCGACAAGGAGCGCGGTGTTGTCGCCATCATCTTCCAGAAGGTCGGCGCCACCACCCTCAAGCTGGACGAGCTCAACGAGGGCGAGTGCCTGCATGACTTCGTCGGCCCCCTGGGCGTTCCCACCGAGATCGAAAAGATGGGCAAGAAGGTCGCCGTTGTCGGCGGCGGCGCCGGCTGCGCCATTGCCTATCCCATCGCCAAGGCCCTGCACGAGGCAGGCGTTGAGGTCCACCTGATCGCCGGCTTCAGAAACAAAGACCTGATCATCCTGGAGGAAGAGATGGGCGCCGCCTGCACCGAGCTGCACATGTGCACCGATATCGGTGACTACGGCTTCCACGGCTTCGGCACCGATATGCTGAAGAAGCTGCTGGATGAGGGCCACAAGTTCGACCATGTTGTCGCCATCGGCCCCCTGATGATGATGAAGTTCGTCTGCAAGCTGACCAAGCAGTATGACATCCCCACCACCATCTCCATGAACCCCATCATGGTGGACGGCACCGGCATGTGCGGCTGCTGCCGCGTCACCGTCGGCGGCGAGACCAAGTTCGCCTGCGTCGACGGCCCCGACTTCGACGGTCATCTGGTCGACTTTGACGAAGTCATCGCCCGCAACAATTCCTACAAGGCCTTTGAGACTGCCAAGAAGGAAGAACATATCTGCAGATTGAGAGGTAAGACAAATGCCTAACATGTCCCTTACAAAGGTCAAGATGACCGAGCAGGAGCCCAACGTCAGAAACGCCAACTTCCTGGAAGTTGCTCAGGGCTACACCCTGGAGCAGGCCAAGGAAGAGGCCGACCGCTGCCTCAACTGCAAGAACCCCATGTGTGTTCAGGGCTGCCCCGTATCGGTCCCCATCCCGCAGTTCATCGCCAAGATCAAGGAAGACGATCTGGCCGGTGCTTATAAGATCCTGTCCAACGCCAACGCTCTGCCCGCCGTTTCCGGCCGCGTATGTCCCCAGGAAACACAGTGCGAGAGCAAGTGCATCCGCGGCATCAAGGGCGAGCCTGTCGCCATCGGCCGTCTGGAGCGCTTCGTTGCCGACTGGGCCCGTGAGAACGGCGTCGCCAACCTGGAGACCGCCGAGAAGAACGGCCACAGAGTCGCCGTGATCGGTTCCGGCCCTGCCGGCCTGACCTGCGCCGGCGAGCTGGCCAGAAAGGGCTATGACGTCACCGTTTTCGAGGCTCTGCATGTGGCCGGCGGCGTTCTGTCCTACGGCATCCCCGAGTTCCGTCTGCCCAAGGAGATCGTCAACAAGGAAGTCGAGAACCTGGTCAAGATGGGCGTCAAGATCGAGACCAACATGGTCATCGGCAAGGTCCTGTCCATCGACGAGCTGTTTGAAGAGATGGGCTTCGAGGCCGTCTTTATCGGCTCGGGCGCCGGCCTGCCCATGTTCGCCCGCATCCCCGGCGAATCGCTGTGCGGCGTTTACTCGGCCAACGAGTATCTGACTCGTATCAACCTGATGAAGGCTTTCCGCGGCGCTGAGAACTGCGACACCCCCGTTCTGGAGAGCAAGAGCGTCGCCGTCATCGGCGGCGGCAACGTCGCCATGGACGCCGCCCGCTGCGCCAAGAGAATGGGCGCCAAGGAAGTCCATATCGTCTACCGCAGAGGCGAGGCCGAGCTGCCCGCCCGTAAGGAAGAAGTCCATCACGCCATGGAAGAGGGCATCATCTTCGATTTCCTCACCGCGCCCGTTTCCATCGAGGGCGACGAGAAGGGCCGCGCCTGCAAGCTCAACTGCATCAAGATGGAGCTGGGCGAGCCTGACGCTTCCGGCCGCCGCCGTCCCATCCCCGTGGAGGGCAGCGAGTTCGCCATCGAAGTCGACACCGTCATCCCCTCGCTGGGCACTTCTCCCAACCCCCTGATCCGTTCCACAACACCGGGTCTGGACACCAACAAGAAGGGCTGCATCGTCACAGCCGAAAACGGCGCGACCTCGAGAAACGCCGTCTTTGCCGGCGGTGACGCCTCCACCGGCGCCGCCACCGTTATTCTGGCCATGGGCGCCGGCAAGACAGCCGCCGCTTCCATCGACGAATATCTCCGCAACAAATAAGTTTTCACGCGCATAAATCAAGCGGCCCCGGGTCTCCGGGGCCGCTTATGACTGTCGAAAACCCGCTGCGCTGGGTTTTTCGACAGGAGGGAGCCGCCCTGCGGGGCGGTTTCACCGTTTTTCTGCGGAAAAATGGCGGGTTACTGTGTTTTTCCCCGGCGCGTGTCCGTGGAAAAACGATCCCATAGAAAGGATCCGGCTGCAGCCGGACTTTCAGGACAAGCTGAGCGGCCCCGGGTCTCCGGGGCCGCTTTTTGTATCTGTATGAAGTATATTACAGGCGGATGCCGATGTCCAGCACGACCACCTCGCCGCACAGGTCGGGGGCCAGCGTATGACAGGGTTTGCAGGCGTGGAAGGCGGCCGTCAGGTCGGCCCGGGGCGTATCGGGCGCGGCGATGCCGGTGTCGCATTCCAGGCCGCTGGGCAGGTCCAGCGCCAGCCGCAGGCCCTTGGCCTTTGCCATCACGCCGGCGCAGATGCCGGCCTCCAGCGGAAGGTCGCCGTGGAAGCCGGTGCCGTAGACGGCGTCGACCACCGCGTCGGCCTGCAGGATAAAGGCCAGATCCTCCTCGGTCAGCAGGGCGGCGGTGACCAGGGGAATATCCAGCATAAGGGCGCGGTAGAAATTGGTGACGGCGTCGGGGGTGCGGGGCTGTTCTCCGGCCAGGATCAGCAGGACCTCGGCGCCCATCTCCCGGAGGAGCCGGGCCAGCACGAATCCGTCGCCGCCGTTGTTGCCGCTGCCGCAGAAGACGGCGGCCGTGCGCAGGCCGGGCAGGCGCTGGGTCAGCAGACGGAAGGCGGCCGTGCCGGCGTTTTCCATCATCTGAAGATAGGGCAGGCCCCGGTCGTTGGCCTGCTTTTCGATGGCTTTCATCTGGTCTTTGGTGACTGTCATGGGGGTTTTGGCTCCTTCCGTCATTCGGCACGCAGCTGTTTGCGGTGCTGTTCTTCTTCAATGCAGGCCCGCTTGAAACATTCGCACATGCGGTTGCCGATATAGCCGCGGTCGCCGCACTTGGGGCAGTCGGGCGGTATGGAAATATAGTCTTCGGTCTTGCCCAGGCGGCGCAGGATCTCCTGCCGGCGGGCCAGCAGAGTCTGATGCTGCCGCTCCAGCCCTTCCCGGTCGGCGGCCAGGCCCGACAGGCCGGCCCGGGCCTTCTGGACGGTCAGCCGGCCCAGTTCCACTTCGTTCTGGGCAAAGTCGCTGTCCCGGCGCAGCTCTTCCAGCCGGCGCTGCTGCAGCGCTTCACGCTGCTGCCGTTTTTCCTCAAAGCGGCGGGCGACGACGGTGGTGACGCTTTCCGTGGGGGGTGCCGCCCGGCGCTCGGGCTGGGGCGCTTCGGCCGTGCCCTCGGCGCGCTCCACCTGCTCCCGGGTCCGGTAGCCCTTGGCGTGCCAGTCCTCCAGGATCTTATGGAGGTATTTCCAGGTCAGCTTGCCGGTGCGCAGCACCGTGCGGTCGTAGGCCAGGCGGATCATCTCGTCGCTCATGCCCATGGCCTGCCAGGCTTCGATGTATTTGCTCTCGGTCTCCGAGGGGCGGCGGTCGCGGATGCCGAAGATCGACAGCACCCGCCGGCGCTCGGCCGAGCGGCGGTCCATCTCGTCGGCCAGGTCGGCCGCGGCGGTGTAGGTGGTGATGCCCTTGTCGTGCCATTCGCAGGCCCGGCGCTCCAGCTCCCGGGCGCTGAGGCGGCCCTTGGATTTGCAGTAGTTGATGAGCAGCATGAGCACGTCGGCCGGCATATTGAGCCGGTCATAGATGCCGTAAAGGGTCTCGATCTCGCTTTTGCGCAGGCTGCGGCCCACGGCCTGCTCGAAATAATCGCAGATGCCGCTGAACGACGGGTCGGTCCGCTGGGCCGACAGAAGCTCGGCCGGCGTATAGCCGCCTTCGTCCAGGCCGGCGCCGGCGCCGGCCTGCCGGCAGATCTTGTAAAGGATCAAAAGGCTTTTGGCCCGTTCCATGCGCCGGTCGTCGAAGCCGGTGTGCAGGGCGGCGTCGGCCAGACGGCAATGGCCGCCCGAAGCGGCCGTGTAGGCGTAGAGCAGGGCGCAGTCGCCGTCGTTGACGGCGCACAGGGCGCGCATGGCCTCCTGGGCTTCCATACAGATGACGATCTCTTCATCCATGGGCAGGACCTCCTTCCGCAGTAAATGTATCACACCGCAAGGACCGCCCGATGCATAGACGGGCGGTCTCTGCCGATATTATATCATGGGGACCTCTCAAACGCAAACCGACAAAAAATATCAGTGGATTTTTATATGGGCGTCTGCTATAATTACACTGTTAAGGAGGGTGTTCATCATGCGCCATTTCAAGACATATATCATGCCCTCGGGGGATACCGAGTGGCTTTCCTATCCGATCCTTTCCCAGAAGATCTCCGATTATATGATACATGCCGTGCAGGCGGTCTCCGACGGGGAGATCGCTGTCGGCGAGGATCTGGACCAGGCTTTCGGCAGCGTTCTGGCCTGCCTGTGCCCCTGTCCCTGCCTCAGCTGTGAGATCCTCGATTACATGACCGGGCAGCCGGCCGCCGTGCTGATGACCAAGGGCAAGCCGCTGGCCATCTTCGGCGTGGCCGAGGACGTCCGCCAGGCCCTGGCCCACGAGGATTACAGCGCCTTTGAGCCGGTGGAAGCGCCGCCCGGCGACGCCTTTTATGTGCAGAACGCCTATGGCGCCTATCTGGCCCAGGAATCCCTGCGCGAGCGCATCAATATGCGCCATCTGAAAAACGGCGTCATGCTCATGTCGCCCCAGACCACCTTTATCGCGCCCGACGCCGTCATCGGCAGCGGCACGACGGTGCTGCCCGGCTGCATGATCAACAGCGGCACGGTCATCGGCGAGAACTGCCGCATCGGCCCCAACTGCGTGCTGGACAATGCCCGCGTGGGCAGCGGCACCAGCCTCAACAACGTCCAGATGCAGGACAGCTCGGTGGGTGAAAACACCACCATCGGGCCTTACTGCTGGATCCGTCCGGGCTGCCATATCGGCAGCGGCGTCCGGGTGGGCGATTTTGTGGAATTCAAGAAAGCCGAGATCGGCGACGGCACCAAGATCGCCCATCTGACCTATATCGGCGACGCCGAGCTGGGGCAGCGGGTCAACGTGGGCTGCGGCGTGGTCTTTGCCAATTACGACGGCAAGAAGAAATACCGTTCGACGGTGGGCGACGACAGCTTTTTGGGCTGCAACGTCAATCTCGTTTCGCCGGTCCATATCGGCAAGGACGTCTATATCGCCACCGGCTCCACCATCACCGAGGACGTGGAGGACGGCGCCATGGCCATCGGCCGCGTGCGCCAGACTGTCAAGCCCGGCTGGGTGGAAAAGCGCCGCGCCGACGGCAAGCTCTGATCGCGCTTATTTTTCAAAATACAAGAATATCATTTGGGGGTAAAGCATTATGTCTTCCAACGAAACAAAAGTCAAGGTCTTCACCGGCACGGCCAACCCCGCGCTGGGCGAAGCCATCGCCAAAGCCGCCGGCTATGAGCTGGGCAAGTGCACCATCAAGAAGTTCTCCGACGGTGAGATCTCGGTGGTGGTCGACGAATCGGTCAGAGGCTGCGACGTCTTTTTCATCCAGTCGACCTGCGCGCCGGCCAACGACAATCTGATGGAGATCCTCATCATGACCGACGCTCTGCGCCGCGCCGCCGCCCGCAGCGTCACCGCTGTCATCCCCTATTTCGGCTATGCCCGGCAGGAGCGCAAGACCAAGGCCCGCGATCCCATCTCGGCCAAGCTGGTGGCCAATCTGCTGACCACCGCCGGCATCGACCGCGTGCTGACCATGGATATCCACGCGGCGCAGATCCAGGGCTTCTTTGATATCCCCTTTGACAATCTGCTGGGCTCCTCGGTGCTGCTGCCCCATTTTGAAAAGACCGTTGGCTGCGGTAATCCCGACTATGTGGTCGTTTCGCCCGATTTCGGCGCCGTAGCCCGTTCGAGAAAGTTCGCCGAGAAGCTGGGCCTGCCCCTGGCTATCATCGAGAAGCGCCGTCCCCAGGCCAACGTCTCCGAGGTCATGAGCATCATCGGCGATGTCAGCGGCAAGCACGCCATCCTGCTGGACGATATGATCGACACCGCCGGCACCCTGTGCCACGGCGCCGAGGCCATTATGAAGGCCGGCGCGCTGTCGGTGACCGCCTGCGCCACCCACGGCGTCCTGTCGGGTCCCGCCATCGAGCGCATCGAGAACAGCGTCATGGATAAGGTGCTGCTGCTGGATACCATTCCCGTGCCGCCCGAAAAGCGCTGCAGCAAGATCGAGGTCCTGACCGTGGCCGATCATTTCGGCGAAGCCATCCGCCGCATGGCCACCGACGATTCGGTCTCCGAGCTTTACATCTGATCTGCCGGGGAGGATCTCCCCGCCGCAGGCAAAGCCGGCCCGCAGGGCCGGCTTTGCGCAAATTGACGATCAACAAACAGTAGGTGCTTTTTCCCATGTTCAGACGCAAACGAACCGAGGAGCCGGCCCATGTCGATTATATCCTGGTGGGCCTGGGCAATCCCGGTCCCAAATACCAAACGACACGCCACAACGCCGGCTTTCTGGCCATCGACCTGCTCAGCGAAAAGCTGGGCGCCGGGCGGCTGACCCGCAGCAAGTGCAAGGCGACCTATACCACCTGCAGCTACGAGGGCCGCAGCCTGCTGCTGATGAAGCCCCAGACCTTTATGAATCTGTCGGGCGAGGCCGTGCGCGATATGGCCAACGCTTACCATGTGCCGCCCGAGCACATCGTGGTCCTGTTCGACGACGTCGCCATTCCGGCGGGACATCTGCGGGTGCGGCGCAGCGGCTCGGCCGGCGGCCACAACGGCATCAAGAGCATCATCTACCAGCTGGAATCCGACCAGTTCCCCCGCATCAAGATCGGCATGGGCGCGCCGGCGGGGGAGGACATGAAGGACTACGTCCTGGACGAGATCGATTCCGACGCCTATCAGGGGGTCAAGGCCGCCCCGGAGGCTGTGCTGACGCTGCTGACCCAGGGCGTCGACGCGGCCATGCAGGCCTATAACGGCAAGAGCTTTCTGCCCGAACAAAAATAAACACAGCCCGGCAGCCATACCCCGTCCTGCTTCAGGACGGGGCGTACTGCGTTGCCGCCGGAATATGTCATCAAAAGAAAAGGAGCGTGATCCCCGTGGAACTTCTGCTGGAGCTTTTGGAAAAAACGCCCGAATATCAGAACCTGTTGTCTGAGCTGCGCGGCGGCCGGCGCGCCATCGCCGTCTACGGCATGGCGCCCATCCATCAGGCCCATTTCGCCGCCGCCCTGCGGCAGGCGATGGACCGTCCCGTTCTGGTCATCGCCAGGGACGACCAGGCCGCAGAGGGCCTGCGGGCCGATTATACGGCGCTGACGGGAGAGGAGGGCCTCTGGCTGCCTGCCCGCGACCTGGTCTTTCACAATATTGAAAATGCCTCCCACGACCAGGAGCACCGGCGGCTGCGGGCGCTCTCGGCCTGGCAGCGGCGGCTTTCGGGGGCCATGTTCGCCTCGCCCGAGGCGCTGATGCTCTACACGCTGCCGCCCGAGACCCTGCGGGCGGCCCTTCTGACCCTGACCCGGGGCGGGACGTACGATCTGGAAAAGCTGACCCGCGATCTGACCGCCTGGGGCTACGTCCGCTGCGAAACCGTGGAGGGCCCCGGCCAGTTTGCCCTCCGCGGCGGCATCCTGGATGTTTTCGCGGCGGGGGAGCGGCAGCCGGTGCGCGCGGAATTCTGGGGCGACGAGGTCGATTCGCTGGGGTATTTCGATCCGCTGACCCAGCGGCGCACGGAGAATGCCGAAAGCGTCGACCTTCTGCCGGCGCGGGAGGTGCTGCCGGCCCTGGCCGAAGGGGGCGCCGAGGGGCTGCGCGGCCGGCTGGAGCGTATTCTCCGGTCCAAGGCCACAGGCGACAAGCTGGGCAAGGTGCTGCGGGAAGACCTGGAAAAGCTGGATGCGGGCATGGTCTTTCCGGCCCTCGACCGGTATCTGCCCCATCTCTATAAAAATTCCCGGTCGGCCATGGACTATATCCCGCCGGAAGCACTGGTGATTTTGGCCGACAGTCCGGCTGCCCTGGACGCCGCCAGGAGCTTTGAGTTCCGCCTGGGCGAGGATCTTGCCCATCTTCTGGAGGAGGGCGTCCTGTCGCCTTCGCGGGAGGGCTGCGCCCTGAGCGCCGCCGCCTTCCGCACCGCCTGTGCCGGCCACATCACCCTTTCCTTCGACCCCTTCCTCAGCTCCCAGGGCCTGCCGCCCGACGCTGTCATCTCCTTAAACGCCCGGCAGCTGCCTTCCTACGGCGGCAGCCTGGATACGGCCTGTGCCGACCTGCGGGGCTATCTGGAGCTGGATTACACCGTTCTGGCCCTGGCCGGCGGCCGGCAGCGGGCCCAGAGCCTTCAGGCCACGCTGGAGGCCCGCGGACTGCCTTGCACCGAGCCCGACGCGCCGCCGGCGCCGGGAAAGGTGGCCCTTTCCACAGGCAATCTCTCGGCCGGCTTTGAATATCCCTCCATCCGTCTGGCCGTCATCACCGAGGGACAGATCTCGGCCCGGCGCAGCGGCGGAAAAAAGAGCCAGAAGAGCAAGAAAAACGCCCTGACCTTCAGCGACCTGCATCCCGGCGATCTGGTGGTCCACGACAAGCACGGCATCGGCCGCTTCGTGGGAGTCGAGCGCATCAGCGTTGATAAAGTCTGGCGGGATTATATCAAGGTGGCCTTTGCCGGCAGCGATTTCGTCTTTGTGCCGGCCACCAATCTGGACGTTCTGACCAAGTATATCGGCGCCGCCGAGCCGGAGACCGTGCGCCTGTCCAAGCTGGGCGGCACCACCTGGGTCAAGACCAAGACCCGGGCCAAAAAGGCGGCCAAGGATCTGGCCGCCGGCCTGCTCAAGCTCTACGCCGCCCGCCACAGCATGAACGGCTTTGCCTTTTTTCCCGACGACGACTGGCAGCGCAGCTTTGAAGAGCGCTTTCCCTACGACGAAACGGAAGACCAGCTGGCCTGCGCCGCTGAGATCAAAAACGACATGCAGAAGCCCTATCCCATGGACCGGCTGCTCTGCGGCGACGTCGGCTTCGGCAAGACCGAGGTGGCCTTTCGCGCCATTATGAAATGTATCCTTTCGGGCAAGCAGGCCGCCGTGCTGGTGCCAACCACCGTGCTGGCCCGGCAGCATTATCTTTCGGCCTGCCAGCGTTTTGCCGGCTATCCGGTCAAGGTGGATATGCTGTCTCGCTTCCGCACGGCCGGACAGCAGCGGGAAACCCTGCGCGACGTGCGCACCGGCGCCTGCGATCTGCTCATCGGCACCCACCGCATTTTGCAGAAGGACGTGAAGTTCAAGGATCTGGGCCTGCTGGTGGTCGACGAGGAGCAGCGCTTCGGCGTTACCCATAAGGAGAAGATCAAGGAGATGACCAACGCCGTCGACGTGCTGACCCTGACAGCCACTCCCATTCCGCGCACCCTCAATATGGCCCTTTCGGGCATCCGGGATATGTCGGTGCTGGAGGAGCCGCCGGCCGGACGCATGCCGGTGCAGACCTATGTGCTGGAGCACGACCCGGTCATTATCCGCGACGCCATCCGCAAGGAGCTGGCCCGTGGCGGGCAGGTCTATTACCTGCACAACCGCATCGACGACATCGAGGAGGTGGCCGCCGACCTGCAGAAGGCCTTCCCCGAGGCTGTGATCGCCACGGCCCACGGCCGCATGGGCGAGGCGCGCATGGCCGACGTCATGGGCAAGGCCTACGCCGGTGAGATCGATATTCTCGTCTGCACCACGATCATCGAGACTGGCGTCGACATTCCCAACGTCAACACCCTCATCATCGAAGACGCCGACCACATGGGGCTGGCCCAGCTCCACCAGATCCGCGGCCGCGTGGGCCGCAGCCAGCGCCACGCCTTTGCCTATCTGACCTACCGCAAGGGAAAGGTGCTGACCGAAATATCCCAGAAGCGGCTGAGCGCCATCCGGGAATTCGCAGAGTTCGGCTCGGGCTTCAAGATCGCCATGCGCGACCTGGAGATCCGGGGGGCCGGCAACGTGCTGGGGCCTGAGCAGAGCGGCCACATGATGAGCGTCGGCTACGATATGTACCTGCGCCTGCTGGACGAGGCTTCGGCCGAGCTGAAGGGCGAGCCGGCGCCGGTGCGCACCGACTGCACGGCCGATCTGATGGTGTCGGCCGGCCTGCCGCAGAATTATGTGGGAGACGCCGCCACGCGCATCGACCTCTACCGCCGTATTGCGCTGATCCGCAGCCAGGAGGACTATTACGATATGCAGGATGAGCTGCTCGACCGCTTCGGCGACCTGCCGCGGCCGGCCCAGGCGCTGCTGGACATCGCCCTGCTGCGCGCCCGTGCGTCGGGAGCCGGTATCTGCGAGCTGAGCCAGAAGGGCAAGAATATGACCCTTCTGTTCAGCCAGACCGATATGGAGCGGATCAGCGACGTCTGCGCCTTGCCCGAGCTGCGGGGCCGGGTGCTCTTTACGCCCAGCGAAAAGCCCTGTCTGACCGTACGGCTGCAGCCGGATGAAGATCCCCTGGCGCTGGCCACTGTGCTGGTCGACCGGTATATCGGCCTGTAACGGCGCGGGTGAAAAGTCATATTTTTGCAACACATCTTATGGGATTTATGATATAATGCCGGTATAAGTTCATCTCCCGGAGGACCTTTTATGAAAAAACTACTTGTTCTGGTGCTGGCCGTGCTGGTGGCCCTCAGCGTTTTCAGCTGTTCGCCCAGCCCGACGGCCATGGAGGTCGGCGGACATAAGATCGACGCCTCGGAATATGCCTATTATCTGCATTACAACGGTCTCAATCTGAGCATGCAGTCGCAGGATGCCGCCATGCTGGGCGGCGAGGAGCTGCTGGAAAATGCCCGCGCCCAGGCGGAGGAACAGATCGCCAACGCCGAAGTCATCCGCCTGCAGTGTGCCGCGCTGGGGCTGGAGCTTTCCGATACGGTCAAAAAACAGCTCAAGGCCGATAAGGAGGCGCTGGTGGAGTCTTTTGGCGGCACGGCGGGATATCTCAGTTTTCTCCGGGACAACGCCATGACCGATCGGCTTTACGACAAGCTGCAGGAGAACAGCCAGTATTATTCCATGCTCTACGAATACGTCACCGAGGATCCCGACGGCGTCGTGCAGAGCGACCAGGCGCTGCGGCAGTTCTTTTCGGAAAACTATGTGAAAGTCAAGTATATCCGCCTGTCCACCCTGGACGAGACCGGGACGCTGCGTCCGGCGTCTGAGCTGGACGCCCTTTATACGCTGGCGGAAGATATCCTGGCACAGATCCAGGCGGGCACGCTGGATTTCGACTACGCCGTTGCCCAGTATAACGACGACGCATTGATGACCGATCGTCCCACCGGCATCGTGCTCAATGTCCAGGGCGGCGCCGTGGCCGAATACGCCGATGACGCCGCCGGGCTGCAGGAGGGCGCCGTGGGCGGCATATACACCTACAGCGACGGCTATTATATCCTGCAGCGGCTGACTGTCGACGCCAATTATTTTGACGAGAACCGCGAGCAGATCGCCCTTTCGGCCGGCGACTGGGCCTTCCAGACCTATGTTTCCCAGGCGCTGGCTTCCACCACCGTCAATGTGCACAGCGTCTGCCGGAAGATCGATTTTTCCAATCTCACCGACTATATCAAATAACGGCGTTATACCGGCAAGACCGGATCCTGCGCGGCCGGAGGCAGTGTGCCTCCGGCCGCTTCTGCATCTTTGGAAAATCTTAAGCTTTGGGCGATTGCCATGATAGGCGGAATATGCGATAATATTTGCAGAAACCGGGGAAGGGAGCGTATTTATGTATCGTATTCTGATCGTGGAGGACGACCAGGGCATCGCCGATGCCATCGAGGCGCAGGCCGCCGCATGGGCGCTGGAGACGCGGCGCGTTGCAGATTACCAGAAGGTGATGGAGGAATTCGCCGCCTTCGACCCCCATCTGGTGCTGCTGGACGTGGCCCTTCCTTTTTTCAACGGCTATCACTGGTGCGCCCGCATCCGGCAGGTGTCCAAAGTGCCGATCATCTTTATCTCCTCGGCGGCCGACAGCATGAATATCATCATGGCCATGAACATGGGCGCCGACGATTTTATAGCCAAGCCTTTTGACGGCAGCGTTCTGACGGCGAAAATGCTGGCGCTTTTGCGCAGGACCTACGATTTCGCCGGATCCATGCCGGTGCTGGAACATCGGGGCGCCCTGCTCCATACGGGAGAGGGAACGCTGGTCTATCGCGGCGCAGAGATCCCCCTGACCCGCAACGAATACCGCATCCTGCTGACGCTGATGGAAAGCAAAGGCACGGTGGTCAGCCGGGAAAAGCTGATGGAGAAGCTGTGGCAGACCGACAGCTTCGTGGATGAAAACACCCTTTCGGTCAACGTGGGACGCCTGCGCAAAAAGCTCGACGCCGCCGGGCTGCGGGATTTCATCGAAACACGCTTCGGCGTGGGCTATATCGTCCGGTGACGCCATGCGGGAGATGTTGTATTTTCTGCGCACCCGGCGGCAGGCGCTGCTGCTGTTTCTTCTGTGCGCCGCTCTGCTCATGGGCCTAACCGGGCTTTACCGTCTGCCGCTTATGGCGGCTTTGTATCCGCTGCTGCTGTGTGCTGCCCTGTTCGGTCTGTTCCTGCTGCGGGAGGCCCTGCGCGAGCGGCGGGTCTGCCGCAGCCTTTCGGCCATCACCGGCCGCGGAGATGTGACCGGCGCCGCGCTGCCGCCGGCCGCCACGGCCGTCGAGGCGCAATACCGGCGGATCCTGCTGCAGCTTTGCGGCGAGCAGCTGGAGGACCTGCGCCGCATGGAAGGGCGCTGCCGGGAGCAGGTCGATTATTATACCGCCTGGGCCCATCAGGTCAAAACGCCCATTGCCGCCATGGGGCTGCGCCTGCAGCAGGAAGATTCGCCGCTGGCCCGGCAGCTTTCGGCCGATCTGCGGCGCATCGAGCAGTATGTGGAAATGGCGCTGATGTTCCCACGCCTGGACGGCGGCGGATCCGATTATGTCATCCGTGCCTGTGATCTCGATGGGCTGATCCGCGCCTGCGTGCGCAAATTCGCCGGGGAATTCATCGACCGCCGGCTGCGGTTGGATTATGAAAAAACCGACCTTTCGGTGATCACCGACGAGAAATGGCTGGCTTTCGTCATCGAGCAGGTGCTGTCCAACGCCCTCAAATACACGCCCCAGGGGACGGTGCGCATCCATGTGGAGCCGCCTGCTCTGCTGCACATCAGCGATACCGGCATCGGCATCGCGCCGGAGGATCTGCCCCGTATCTTTGAAAAGGGCTATACCGGCTATAACGGCCGCGGCGATAAGCAGGCCAGCGGCATCGGACTCTATCTTTGCCGGCGCATCTGCGAGAAGCTGGGCCATACCATTACGGCGCAGTCGACGCCGGGACAGGGTACGGTCATCACCATCGACCTGCAGCGCCGCGACCTGGGGATCGAGTGAGAATCTTACAAAAATGAAAGAAAAATGTCACAGGAACAGGGGGATCTGTTGGCCGAGATTAAGGCGCGGATCTCCCTGCCGCGCTATAATAGATCCGGAAAATCGGCTGGGCGCTGCCCGGCCAGATCAAGGAGGCATGATATATGCGCATACTGGAGGTAGAGGATCTTAAAAAGGTTTATGCCACGCGGCTGGGCGGCCAGAAGGTCGAGGCCCTCAGAAGCGTCAGCTTTACCGTCGAACAGGGAGAATATGTGGCCATCATGGGCGAGTCCGGCTCCGGCAAGACCACCCTGCTCAACATTCTGGCCGCCCTTGACCGGCCGACCGCCGGACGGGTGGTGCTGGACGGACGGGATCTGGCTTCCATACCGGAGGGCCGCATGGCCGCCTTCCGCCGGGACAATCTGGGCTTTGTCTTTCAGGAGTTCAATCTGCTGGACACCTTTACGCTGGAGGACAATATCTTTCTGCCGCTGGTGCTGGCCGGCCGGCCTTACAGCGAGATGCGCAAGCGTCTGGTGCCGGTGGCGTGCCAGCTGGGCATCGACGGCATTCTGAAAAAATACCCCTACGAGGTTTCGGGCGGGCAGAAGCAGCGGGCCGCCGTGGCCAGGGCCATTATCACCGATCCCCGGCTGGTGCTGGCCGACGAGCCCACCGGCGCGCTGGATTCCCGGTCGACCGACGAGCTGCTGCGCCTTTTCGGGCAGATCAACCGGGACGGCCGCACCATCCTGATGGTCACCCACTCGGTGCGGGCGGCCAGCCATGCCGGGCGGGTGCTGTTCATCCGCGACGGCGAGGTCTTCCATCAGCTCTATCGCGGCCAGCAGACCACCGAGCAGTTTTACCAGAAGATCTCCGACACGCTGACCATGCTGGCGACGGGCGGTGAACGGCAATGAGGATGGGCTTTTATCCCCGGCTGGCCTGGGACGGCATCCGCAAGAACCGGCGGCTGTATACGCCTTATCTGCTGGCCTGCACCGGCGTGGTCATGATGCACTACATCATCGGTTTTCTGGCGGCTTCGCCCATTGTGGCCGCGCTGCCCGGCGGCAGCACCATTGCCGCCATGCTGCGGATGGGCGGCGGCGTCCTGGCCTTTTTTTCGGCGCTCTTTCTCTTTTATTCCAACGCCTTTCTCATCCGGCGGCGCAAGAAAGAATTCGGCCTGTACAACATTCTGGGCATGGGCAAGGCACAGATCGCCCATATTCTTTTCTGGGAGACCCTGCTGACGGCGGCGCTGGCGCTGGGGCTGGGCCTGCCGGCCGGCGTGGGGCTGTCCAAGCTTTTTGAGCTGCTCATGCTGCGCATGATGAACGGCGGGGTCAGCTATGTCTTTTCCATTTCGGTGCAGGGCATGCGGCAGACGGCGGCCGTTTTCGGCGGCATCTTCCTCCTACTCTTTCTCAACAGCCTGCGCCAGGTCTCTCTCAGCAGTCCCATAGAGCTGCTGCGCAGCGAGAGCGCCGGCGAGAAGCCGCCCCGGGCCAATTGGGCGCTGGGTCTGCTGGGCCTGCTGCTGCTGGGTGCGGCCTATTATCTGGCCGTCACCATCCGGGATCCCTTAACGGCGCTGGCCGTGTTTTTCGGCGCTGTGGCTATGGTCATCGCGGCCACCTATCTGCTCTTTATTTTTGGCTCGGTGGTGCTTTGCCGTCTGCTGCAGCGCAGCAGCGGCTACTACTACCAGGCGCGCCACTTCGTTTCCACGGCGTCCATGGTCTACCGCATGAAGCGCAACGGCGCCGGCCTGGCCTCCATCTGCATCCTGCTGACCATGGTGCTGGTCATGCTCTCCTCCACGGCCGCCCTGTACATCGGTGCGGAGGACAGCCTGCGCACCCGCTATCCCCGGGACCTTTCGCTGGATGTGTATACGGAAGCCCAAAACGGCGAAGAAGAGCGGCTGACACTGGCGCGGATGGCGGTGGATGAGGCGCTGGCGTCTGCCGGCGTACAGGTGACGGAGGTCATGGACTACCGCCACATCGGGGTGAACGGCCTTCTGCGGTCGGGCGTCTTTTCGGCCGCCGCGGATTCCGACAAGGCCCTGGCCGATCTGATCAATCTCTATCTCGTCCCGCTGGCCGACTACAACCGGGACACCGGCCGGCAGGCGGTGCTGGAAGATGGCCAGGTGCTGCTCTATCCCTTCCGCACCGGCTATACGGCAGAGACCTTCGCGATCGAAGGGGGACCTGTATGGCAGGTGCGGGAGGTGCTGTCGGATTTTATGGTTCATGACAGCGCCGCGGTGGATGTTGTGCCCTCGGTCTATCTGGTGGTGCCCGATCTTCCGGCCGCAGCCGCGCCGCTGGAAGCGGAGCTGGGTAAGACACTGTCGGTCTGCTGGACCTACGGCTTTGATCTGGATCTGGAACCCGAAAAGCAGATCGAGCTTTACCGCGCCCTGAAGGGTGCGCTGGAGGAGAGCGGCCCGATGGCCGGGTATGTCTGGCGGCTGGAATCGCTGGAGGCCAACCGCGGCGATTTCTACGGCACCTACGGCGGCCTCTTCTTTTTGGGCATCCTGCTCAGCCTGGTCTTTCTGGCGGCCGCCGTGCTCATCATCTACTATAAGCAGGTTTCGGAAGGGTACGAGGACCAGGCGCGCTTTGGCATCATGCGCAAGGTGGGCATGACGGCACGGGATATCCGGGCCAGCATCAACAGCCAGATGCGCACGGTGTTCTTTCTGCCGCTGCTCATGGCCGGCCTCCATTTCTGCTTCGCCTTCCCCATGGTGCGCAAGCTGCTCATGCTCTTCAACCTGTGGAACACGCGGCTGCTGGCGGAAACTTCGGTGTTCTGCTTTGTGGTTTTCAGCCTGTTCTACTGCGCCGTCTACTGGATGACCTCCAACGCGTATTACGCCATCGTCAGCGGCATGCATCCGGAGGATGCGGCGGCCTGACGGAAAGAAAAGGCTCTGCACCCGGCCGCCGGGTGCAGAGCCTTTTCAGTCCGAAAGAATCTGTGCGCGATCAGAAAATATCCCAGAAATCCCAGCCGCTGTCGGCCATGGCCTGGCTGGCCCGGTACAGGCAGCCGGCCGCCTCGGCGCGGGTCAGCGGGCGGGAGGGGGAGAAGCTGCCGTCGGCATCGAGGGTCAGGTAACCGGCCTCCACCGTGTTGACGACGGCCTGGGCCGCCCAGGTGGGAAGAATGCCGGCGTCGGCATAGCCGGGGGTGCGGCCGTCGTCACTGAGGGCCAGCATCCGGTTGAGGATAACGGCGGCTTCGGCGCGGGTGATGGGGTCGCCGGCACGGACCACCCGGTTGCCGCTGTCCTGCTGATCGCCGGTGATCAGCGCGCTGTCGATGGCGGCAGCCATGGCGGCTCTGGCCCAGGCGGGGACCGCGTCGTTGTCGGCCATGCCGGTGGAAACGGCGGCGGTGGGCACGGTCAGCCGGCACAGGCGGGCAGCCATGGCGACGAACTGGGCGCGGGTCACCGGCGTTTCAGGATAGAGAAAGCTGACGCCGCCGATCTGCTCGCCCCGCAGGATGTCCAGCTCGGCCAGACGCACGGCGGCGTAATGATTGGGGTCGGCGGCCATATCGGCATAGCAGAAGCTGTCGTCCCGGGTGTGCAGCGTCACGGTGACGGCGGCCTCCGACTGCAGTCCGCCCGGGTCGGCCGCCGTAAAGGTAAAGCTGTCGGTGCCGGCCTTGCTGCCCGTCGGGGTATAGATAAAACTGCCGTCCGGCTCCATCGTCACGGTGCCGCTGGCCGGCGCCCGGGACAGCGTGTAGGTCAGTTCGTCGCCGTCGGGATCGACGGCCTGCAGGCATCCGGCCAGCTGCAGGCCGCAATAGGTCTCGAGGGCGGCGCTGCGGGCAATGGGGGCGCTGCCCTGCCGGTCGCTGAGATGGAGGGAAACGGTCACAGCCTGTCCGGCGGCGCCGACACCGGCAAAGACGGGAGTCACCTCAAAGCTGGTGTGGATCTCGGCCTGTCCGTCGGCCGGTACGAAGGCCAGAGCCCCCAGGCTTTCGGCCGGGATGACGTTGCCGGAAGACACCGGCACGCCGCCGCGGGTCAGGCTGCCGTCGCTAGCCTGGGGCAGGGAAGTGACGATGACGCCCGAAAGGCTGCCGCCGTCGGCCTCAAAATCGGTTTTGGAGAAACACACCGCCGTGCCGGCGGGGGCGCTTTTGGAAAAGGCGTGCAGCACGGGATCTCCGCTGTGGCTTTTGGAAGAAAAGAGGGCATTGGCCGGCGAAAAAGCCGCCAGTGTCATGGACATCGCCAGACAGCCTGCTGTGCATAACAGGGCTTTTTTGTATGGATGCATAAAAAATACAGCCTCCTTGGAAAATAACTGGGAAAAGCGGCGCGTCCGGAACGGGCGCCGCCTGTATCGATAGTTTGCGGCATGGGCCGGTTTTTATGCGGACGGCTCTTTGTGAAAAAGTCTGTTTGACTGAGAAAACAGTTGCTTTTTTCAGTACATTGTGACAGAATATAATATAGCAAGTTATATCCCGCCGGACGTTATATTGCCGGTGATTTACTTTATTCAGTCGGAGGAAAGAAAATGGAAAAGCAGCAAAAAGTGCTTGTGCTGGACTTCGGCGGTCAGTATAATCAGCTGATCGCCCGGCGCGTGCGCGAATGCAGCGTCTACTGTGAAGTCAAGCCCTACACGATGACCATGGATGCCATCCGGGAATACGACCCCATCGGCATCATCTTTACCGGCGGCCCCAACAGCGTATATCTGGAGACCTCTCCGCAGGTCGATCCCGAGATCTTCCGCCTGGGCGTCCCCATTCTGGGCATCTGCTACGGCTGCCAGCTCATGGCCCATCATCTGGGCGGCAAGGTCACGGCGGCCCAGGAGGATACCGCCCGTGAATATGGCAAGACCGAGACCCATTACGATACATCCTGCAAGCTCTTCAAGGGCCTGCCTGAAACCGGTATTTCGTGGATGAGCCACGGCGACTATATGGCCAAGGTGCCCGAGGGCTTCGCGTTGGTCGGTCATACCGATGCCTGCCCCAACGTGGCCATCGCCGATGAGGCCCGGGGCTTCTACGGCGTACAGTATCATCCCGAAGTCAACCATACCGAGCACGGCGTCGATATGATCCGCAATTTCCTCTATGAAGTCTGCGGCGCCAAGGGCGACTGGACCATGGGCGATTACAAGAACAGCGCCATCCGCGATATCCGCGCTAAGGTGGGCGACGGCAAGGTTTTGCTGGCACTGTCGGGCGGCGTTGATTCCTCGGTGGCTGCGGCTCTGCTGGCCGAAGCCGTGGGCAATCAGCTGACCTGCGTTTTCGTCGATCACGGCCTGATGCGCAAGAATGAGGGCGACGAGGTCGAGCAGGCCTTTGCCAAGTGGGACATCAATTTCGTGCGTGTAGACGCCGAAGCCCGCTTCCTGGGCAAACTGGCCGGCATTGACGACCCCGAGACCAAGCGCAAGATCATCGGCGAGGAGTTCATCCGCGTCTTTGAAGAAGAAGCCAAGAAGATCGGTACCGTCGATTATCTGGTCCAGGGCACCATCTATCCCGACGTCATTGAATCGGGCGCCGGCAACGCTGCCGTCATCAAGAGCCACCACAATGTGGGCGGCCTGCCCGACTATGTCGATTTCAAGGAGATCATTGAGCCCCTGCGCCTGCTGTTCAAGGACGAGGTCCGTCAGCTGGGCCGTGAGCTGGGTCTGCCCGAATATCTGGTCATGCGCCAGCCCTTCCCCGGCCCCGGCCTGGCCATCCGCGTCATTGGCGACATCACCAAGGAAAAGCTGGACATCCTGCGGGAAGCTGATTTCATCTTCCGCGATGAGATCGCCAAGGCACATCTGGAGAACACCATGAACCAGTATTTCGCCGTGCTGACCAATATGCGCAGCGTTGGTGTCATGGGTGACGGCCGCACCTACGATTATACCCTGGCCCTGCGCTCGGTCACAACCACTGATTTCATGACGGCCGACTGGACAAGAATCCCCTATGAGGTCCTCGACCGCGTCAGCGTCCGCATCGTCAACGAAGTCGGCCACATCAACCGCATCGTTTACGACATCACGTCCAAACCCCCCGCAACGATCGAGTGGGAATAATTTCACACCCGTGAAAAAGCCTATAAAATAAGGCTTTTCGCCGTGTTTGTGCCCTCTGTGGCAACAAAATGGCAACATTATTTGAATTATCATAAGAATAAGCAAAGAGCTATCAGATTTTTTGAAAGTCTGATAGCTCTTTTTCTTATGCTTGTATTTAATCGTTTTTCAGTCGGTCTTTGAAAGCCTCAATCATTTCGTCGCTGAGTCCCTGTGACGGAACTTTTACATAACCGGAAGTTTCATCATATTTCGGATAGTTATAACGCCACTTGTCATAGTCCTCACGGCTGATGTCGCCGTTATGGTACTTTTCAGCCTGTTTTGCCCACGCATTTAGCATTTCGGAAAGCTCGGCAGCGTCTTTTCCCTTGTGGGGATCAACACGCATAGAAACGCCGTTCTCACCTTTTTCAATTGTCAGTCCATAGCGATCCTCTAATGTAAACAGTGTGTGCATTAAACCGAGATAACTGTCAATGTCGGG
>CAMEZQ010000033.1 GCA_945947915.1 uncultured Clostridia bacterium
TCGGCTGGTTATCTCCCTCCGAGTTCTCTGTCCAATATGTTTGACAATCCTACAAGTATTCAACGAAAATCTTTGCGTAAAACATCATAAAAATTCACAAAAATCAAAAAATCGGCTTTTCTTTTTTGAAAAACATACAAAAAAGTGCTAAAATATTTGTATATTCAGAAAAGGAGATCTGAAAAAATGAAACGCATCAAAGCAGCCTGCCTTCTGCAGACCGTCCACTTCCAGCTCAAGGATAATCTGGGGCACGCAGCCGCCGTCCAAAACGTCAGGGACGAATACGCCATGTACAAACAGCGCCTCGACCGCACCCGCACCAAATACCAGATCATCCGTGAGGAGACCCAGCCCGACGGCTCCATCCTCATCGAGATCAAGAAGCAGTACAACAACCACGACTGCACCGGATACATCGACTGACCGGCCGCCCGGCTGTGCCGGCATCCGGCAAATTCATACATAAAGGAGGAGAGGACCTGTGTTCCATATCGGTGACCGCGTGATTTACGGCGGCATAGGCGTCTGCGACGTGGCGGACATCTCCACGCTCCAGCTGGACGGCGTTCCCCGCGACCGCCTGTATTACATTCTGCGTCCGGTCGGCAAGGCCGAGAGCTTTATCTATGCGCCCGTGGAAAATACCCGGGTCGTCATGCGTCCCATCCTGACCCGGGAACAGGCGCCCGGCCTCATCGCCGAGATCCCCGCTCTGGAGCCTCTCCCCGAGGGTCCCGACAAGACCCGCGAGACCCTTTACCGCGACTGCATCAAAAGCTGCGACTGCCGCCAGCTGATCCGCATCATCAAGACCCTGTGGCTCCGCGGCCGCAGCCGTCTGACCGCCGGCAAAAAGCTTTCCTCGCTGGACGAGCGCTACCTGCACCAGGCGGAAGAAAACCTCTATGCCGAACTGGGGCTTGCCCTGGACATGGAGAAAGACGCCGTCGGGCCCTATATCGCCCGGCGCACGGAAGCGCTGGCCAGCCCCGCCGAAAACTGAATCCGCAAAAAGAACCTCTGTGGCGCGATGCTGCAGAGGTTCTTTTTATATACACATTATGTATGCACATTCACAGGAGGGTCAGTATCACAAGACCGGCCGCGCCGGCACAGACGCAAAAGACACCGACGGCCCGCCTGACGATCCTGTATGCTTTCGTCGGCGCGCCGCCCTCCACCGACCAGAAATGCTCCAGCTGCCAGAAGAGATCCGGGTCATACGCGCTGGCCGCGCCAAGGACGATACACAAAAGGCAACATAGAAATTCCATACTTTTTTCCCCTTTCAAAGGCTGTTTCCAAACAAACCTGTTCCTGCTTTGCCTGATATCTGCTTTACTCCACAAGGCCGTATTTCACCTTGATCCGGTCGAGCTTTTCCAGCATGGGCTCGGCGGCGAACCACAAAAAGAGCCAGGTGGCCGCCCCGTGGATGCAGTCCATGGGAAATCCGGAGAGATAATAGGCCCCGAGGATCTTCCAGTTGAGCTCACCGGCCCATATGAGGGCCGAGGCCGGATTCATGATGCCTCCGTAGATGACCACGGCGCTGAGGGCGCCGAACATGCACAGGGAGAGGCGGCTGCGGCGCAGCCAGCCCTTGCGGAACAGCACGCCGGCCAGAAAGCCGATGATGCCCATGGCAAACATCTGCCAGGGCGTCCACGGCCCCTGGGCGTAAAGCACATTGGAGACCAGCATGGTCACTGCCCCCACCAGAAAGCCGGTCTCCCCGCCGAAGGCCACCCCGGCGATGACGGTCAGCGCCAGCACCGGCTTGAACTGGGGCAGCATGAAAAAAGCCGCCCGGCCGGCCACGCCGATGGCGCACAATACGGCGATGATGACCAGCTCACGGGCCTGGGGCCTGCGCTGCTCAAAGATCATGAAAAAGGGCAGCATGCATTCCAGCAGGATGAGCAGCGAAATAAAATAATACTTCCGGCCGCCCAAGTAGACCACACCCACCAGAAGGGTCAGCGGGATGAGCAGCAGGATCAGCACCGCCGCGGCAGCCGTCCGCCGGGTCAGCCGCCGTTTTTCCACGGGGGTCTGCACCGCGTATTCCGGTTCCCGGCTGCGGCGCGACACCGAAAAGGTGCAGATAAACATGCACAGCAGCAGCGCGGCATAAAACCCGGGCCTGCCGGCCTGCGTTCCGGCGCCCAGCCCCGCTGCCGTCAGATCCACGGCCCCCAGCGCCTGCAGAAAGAGCAGCAGGGCCGCCGATCCCGAAAGGATCGCCGTCAGCCGGCGCCGCCAGGGCAGACGGCTCTGTTTCTTTTCCGCCTCCGCGGCCGGTTCCGGCAGGACGGCTCCGGTCTGCGGCAGTTCCGGCGGCGCGGGCATCGCGCCGCCGCAGGCGGCAATGACGTCCTCCGGCGTGACGGCCCGGGGCAGCAGGCTGCGGGCCATGCGGTTGGCCGAAGTGGTATAAAAGCTGTTGCCCGAAAAGAACTCGCGCGGCGTGCCTTCGGCGGCGATGCTGCCGTCGAAAAACAGGGCGCAGCGGTGGGCGTACCGGGCGCAGAACTCCACGTCGTGGCTGACCATGAGAATGGTGACGCCGGCGCCGAGCAGCGCCTGCAGGATGCCGGCAAACACCTGCTTGAACTCGGCGTCCAATCCCTTGGTCGGCTCGTCCATCAGCAGAATATCCGGCGACCGCAGCACCACCTTTGCCAGCGCCGCCCGCTGCTGCTCGCCGCCCGAAAGGTCGAAGGGATGCCTGTCCAGCAGCGGTTCCAGCCGGCACAGTCCCACGACGTGGGCCACGCTTTCCGCCTGCGCGGCCCGGTCGGCCTTTTGTTCTCCAAAGGCTTCAAACAGATCCTCCCGGACGGTCCTGCCCACGAACAGCGCCTGGGGATTCTGGGGCAGAACGCCCACGCTGCCCTCGACGCACACCTGGCCCCGGTAGGGCTTCAGCAGTCCGGCCAGCAGCTTGAGGCTGGTGGTCTTGCCGGTGCCGTTGCCGCCCAGCAGCGCCATAAACTCCCCCTTGCCGACGGTCAGGTCCAGTCCCCGCACCACGTCGGGCGCCTCTTGGCCGTATCTGAACCAGAGGCCCTCGGCCCGCACGGCGGCCGGGCCGCTCCTTTCAAAGGCCGGCGCCTCGGGCAGCGCTCCCAGCGGGCACCCGGCCGCAAAGGCCGACAGCCAGTCCCGGCCCTCCCGCACGGTCACGGGACATGCCAGGTCGTTCTCCACGGCCGCCCAGATCCGCATGGCGGCGGGCATGGCCAGAAACATGGCGTGGCCGCACTCCCGCAGGCGGCGGCCCACCTGATCCGGCGTGCCGGTGCAGAGCAGCCGTCCCCTGTCCATGACGGCCACGGCGGTGGCCAGCGTAAAGGCCTCCTCCAGCCGGTGCTCGGTCAGAATGACCGTCGTGCCCAGCTCCCGGTTGATCCGGCCCAGCACGGCCAGAAAATCCGACGCCGCGATGGGGTCGAGCTGGCTGGTGGGCTCGTCCAGGATCAGCACCGACGGCTGCATGGTCATGACGGCGGCCAGATTCAAAAGCTGCTTCTGTCCGCCCGAAAGCTGACTGACATCTTTGTAAAACCAGGACTGTATGCCGAAAAACGACGCCATCTCCGCCACCCTGCGCCGGATCGTCGGCGTGTCGCAGCCCAGGCTCTCCAGGCCGAAGGCCAGCTCGTGCCACACCTTGTCGGTGACGATCTGATTGTCCGGCGACTGCTGCACAAAGCCGATGCGCCGGCTCTGGACGCGCCGGTCCACCTGCTCCAGCGGCACCCCCTCAAAGCAGATCTCGCCGGATCTGCGGCCGTGGGGCGCCAGCACGGTCTTGAGCTGGCGCAGCAGGGTGCTTTTGCCGCAGCCCGAGGGGCCGCACAGCACGACGAAGGCCCCCTGCTCCACCGTCATGGACAGGCCGTCCAGGGCGCGCCCCTTCTGTCCGGGATAGGAAAAGCTCAGATCCCGGATCGCAAACGTTTCCATTTTCGGTCCTCCATTCGGTTCAGGATCACCGGCGTCAGGCACAGGGCCAGATAGACCAGCTGAAAGCTCGCCGGGAACAGGCCGCCGGCCCCGCCGCCGGCCGTGGGATAATACCGCCAGCGGAACCCGCCGGCCAGCCAGCCGGAAAAGATGTAAAAGCCACAAAAGCAAAGCCAGCCAAAAAGGGCCTTGTCCCGGCCGTCAAAGCGGTAAATGGAAAAGGCCGTGCGGCCCGGCAGGCCGTAGCCCCGGCTTTTCATGCTGTCGGCCGTTTCAATGGCGTTCTCCAGGCTCCAGGTGACCAGGATGGAGAGGATGGTCACGGCGTTTCTGATCCGCCGGACTAGGCTGCCCTCCGACGTGTCCCGCCCCATGCAGCGCTGGGCCTCCGCCACCACCCGTAGCTGCGCCTTGAACCGCGGTACGAACCGCAGGGCCATGCTGAGCACCAGGGAAAGGGCCGGAATGACCCGGCCGAAAAGATAGACGAATTTGTCCGAAGTCATCACCGCCGTATAGCAGGAAAACCAGACCATCACGGCGGCCAGCAGGGCGGCCGCGGCCGCGCCGTAAAGAATGCTCTCCAGCGTCAGCGGGTTGCCCGTGGGCAGATAGGCCAGAATGGTGGCGCCGGCGTGGTTAAAGGCCGGGTTGATCAGCGCCGCCGCCCCCATCATGGGCAGGATATACAAAAACGAACGGCCGGCCGCCCGCATGCCGTTGAGGCTGACGGCATAGGCCAGCGCCGAAAACAGGGAGATCCCCAGGCTGACCGGATGCATGAAAAACATGGTGAACACCAGCACCAGGCCAAAATACAAGAAGCTGACGGCAGGATGACAGCCGGAAAAAGCATCTCTGTTGCGCGTATGAAATCACATTCCTTTCCCGCGGCCGCGCCCCGTCTCAGGGCGCGACGGCGCTGCTGCCGCCCACGTCTTCGCCCAGGTCGCAGGTATAGACCCAGCAGACCGTATCGCCGGCCTGCACCTGATAGCGGCTGCAGCCGTAGTTGGGGAACCAGCCGTTGACGCTGTACATCCAGCCGGACAGATCGCCGCAGTCAAATTCATACAGGTTGGCGATGCCTTCGATATAGGCCGAATGATACATGGGCGTATCTTCATATTCCATATGGATCCCCTGCTCCCTGCAGACCCGCAGGAGCAGGTCGAAAACGCTTTCGCCCGGGGTGAAGGTCACCTGGACCGGCGCAAGGATCCAGCCGTCCTGCGGCACCAGCCCGGTTTTGTCGGGGTCCAGCCAGTCCATATTGTCCAGAATGGAAGCGCAGGAGATGGACAGCGTGCAGGTCTGTGCCTCGCCCGACGGGGTCACATCCTGCGGCTCCACCGGCGCCGGCTTGCCGTCGGGCACCGGATCGGTGCCGTAGGGGTCCTGTGCCGGCGCGGGATCGCTGTCCGGCCCGTCCGCCTCGTCCGGCTGGGGCTCTTGCGGCATGTCGGAGCCGTCCGGCCGGTTCTCCCCGTTCTGCGCCTCCCCTTCCGCCGTTTTTTCTTCCGCAGGGGGCAGATCCGGCAGCCCGGCCGCGCTGCCGCCGTCATCCGCCGATCGGTCTGTCTCCTGTGCCGCCGTGCCGGCCGTCCAGCCCCGGGCGCCCGGCGTATCGCCGCCATACCAGAAGGCCGCAGCCAAAACGGCGGCGATCACCAGGGCCGCAGCGATCTTTTTCCTGTTCTCTTTCCACCGCATAACGATCCCATTCCTTTACAGCAGGCCGCTGCCGGCCAGCAGATTATACACCATCTGCGCCACCTCACAGCGCAGCACGGCGGCGCCGGGCCGGAGGACGTCCCCGGTCAAAATGCCCTGCCGGCAGCAGAAAGCCATGCCGGCGCGCGCCCAGCCGGCCACGCTGCCGCCGTCTTCAAAGGCGGCCAGCACCTTTTCCGCTTCACCGGCGTCCATCCCGGTTTCCAGGCCGCACAGCCGGGCGGCGCGGGCCACCATGACGGCAGCCTCCTGCCGGGTGATGATCCCCTCCGGCGAAAACGTCGTCCGGCTCGTGCCGTTGACGATCCCGCAGGCATAGGCGGCGCCCACCACAGGGGCGTACCACGCCCCCGCAGGCACGTCGTCAAAAGGACCGGATACCTGCTGGGGAAGCCCCAGCGCCCGGACGACCAGGGCGGCGAATTCCGCCCGCGTCATGGTGCGGTCGGGGCCGAAATGGCTGCCGTCGTAGCCGTTGACGATGCCCCTGGCCGCCAGCCCCTCAATGGCCTGCCGGTTGGCGTGTGCATCGGGGAGATCGGCAAAGGTCCTGCCGGCCGCCGTGACCGGAGGCACCTGCACCGTCGGCTGCCCGGCTGTTTCCCCCCAGACGGCGTCGCCCATGCGGTAAAGGCTGTTTTTGCCCTCCGCCGCGCGCAGGGCGGCCGTCAGCCCGTATAAGCCCTGCTCGGAAGCCATCTGGTTGCTGCCTGTGTCGTCGGCCGTATGCCGGAAGCCGCCGCCGGGCTGCGCGTAGGTCATCAGATTGTTCAGCATGGTGCTGCCGTTCTTGACGAAGCGGGCGTCATCCAGCGGGATGCCCAGCTCGCACAGGGCGACGATCATCTGCACCACGCTTTCGGAATTGGCCGTGTTCCAGGAGCCGAAGCCGCCGTCCGCCGCCTGGGCCGCCGACATGCAGTCCAGCGCCCGCCCGATGGCCCGGGCAACGGCAGGCTGGTCCTGATACCTGGCCAGCGCCTGCAGCGCCATGCCGGTGATGTCGGGGTCGGCCGCGCCGCTGCCGCCCTTCGACGTCAGATTCCATCCGCCGCAGTCCAGCTGGCGGAAGAGGATCTCCTCCACATACATCTGCCGGGTGGCCTGTACGGCGCCCGCCGGCGCCTGCGGCATGGGATAGTCCCGGCTGTCCAGGGCGATGAGCGCCCAGACGGGGCCGTTGAGCCCCTGCCGCACGGTCTGGGTAAAATCGCCCAGCGGCGCGGTCAGATCAAAGCCGGCCACCTCCCGCGCGTCTTTCCCCATGGAGGAAAGCGCCAGAATGACCCGGCTGTATTCCGTGTATTTCTTGTCGTGGAGCACGCCGCCGCAGGCACGCACATAGCTTTCCACATCGGCGTAATAGGTCTCAAAATATCCCGCCGGCACCGGGCAGCCGCTGCGCGCCAGCCCCAATACCGCCCATTCACCGCCGATGGAACCCACCTGCGGCCGGGCAGCCGCCGCGCAGACATACGCCGCGGCATCGGATACCGCCGCCGCCAGATCGGCCTTCGGCATGGCGGCCGACGCGCTGCCCGCCAGCCCGGCCAGCAGGCACAGGGTCAGCAGCAGGCACAGGCCCCGCTTTTTCTGTTGAATCATTCTTTCTTCCTCCTGTCGATCCGTGATCCGTCGTCTGCCGCCTTGCGGCAGACGCATAAAAAAACGGGCGCGGAAACGCACCCGTCTGACTCCCGAAAAGCAAAAAAGCGAACGCAGCCACGCGTCCGCTTCCGCTCCTTTCGGGAGGGTGAAGGGCGGCACATCCTCTGCGCCGCTCTTCCTCTGGCATTCTTCAAAGCGCTCCGCGCCGCGGATACGCCCTCAGTAGGTCTTCTGACTGATGTGTCCCGGCGGCCTTCGCCGCCATCACCGGTCCGCCGCCTTCCCAGCCAGCCAATTACAGCCGCCAGTGACCTGCTTTCGCAGAAAACGGACAGGTTCCACAATCACAGCTATAGAATCGCGCACGGCGCAGCGCCGCCGCAAAACATGTCCAGGATTCACACCTGATTCCCTTGTTCAGCCGAACAAGGATGCGTGTCCCTTCCGGCACCCAGTGCCGCCGGTCGGGGTCGCGCATTTGCCACAAAAGCCGGATGTTCGATTCAGTTGTCCAAAAGCGGCCGCCGCGGGCCGCCGCCTGTTTTCAGTATAGCATAGGCGCGGAAAAAGTCAATGTACCTTCCCGCCGCCCGATCCGTCCAGCCGCTCGGCCAGAAACCGGGCGGCCAGGCCGGTAAAGGCGCCGGCCGCCGCGCCGGTGACCATCAGCACCGGCAGGTAGGCCAGCAGCCCCCAGGTGCCGGTCAGCGCCACGGCCACGGCCATCTGGCCGATATTGTGGGCCATGGCCCCCAGGATGCCGCACAGCCACATCTGCCGCAGGGTGAGCAGCCGCCGCAGGCCGCAGCCGACGGCCCAGCAGAGCAGACCGCCGGCCAGGCTGTAGAGCAGCGTCATCATCTGCCCGGAAAAGAGGCTGCCCAGAAAGGTGCGGGCCAGCAGGATGCCCAAAGCGTCCCAGGGCCCCAGGGAAAAGAGGGCCCACAGGGTGACGATATTGGCTAGCCCCAGCTTGATGCCCGGAATGGGCACAGGCGCCGGGATCTGGGCTTCCAGCATGAAAATGGTCAGCGCGATGGTGGTCAGCAGCGCGCCGCGGGTCAGCCGCCGGACCCTCATGGCTGTCTCTCCACGACGACCAGGCTCTCCGTCTGGCCGGCTTCAAAGCAGCCGGCCAGCCCTTCGGTCACCCAAAGGGTGCCGTCGTCGCCGTACAGCACGGCCTCGAAATCGCTCCGCGTCTGCCAGAATTCCAGCGCCTTTTGGGCGCCCATGACGTAAAGGGCCGTGGAAAGACCGTCGGCCAGCAGGCCGGAATCAGCCACGATGGTCACCGAAGCCAGCCCGCTCCGGGCCGGCATGCCGGTGGACGGATCGATGATGTGATGATAGACCGTGCCGTCCTGCACGAAATTGCGCTGGTAGCCGCCGGAGGTGACCGCCGCCTTGTCCTCCAGCGTCAGCACGCCCAGGTACCCCTCGCTGTCCGGCTTCTGGACGGCGACGCGCCAGCCGCCCCCTTCGGGATTGCCGCCGATGGCCTGGATATTGCCGCCCAGGTCGAGCAGGGCTGTCTCCACGCCCTGCTCCCGCAGGAGCTCCGTCAGCCGGTCGGCCGTATAGCCCTTGGCCACGGCGCCCAGGTCGAGCATAAAGCCCTCCGGCAGGGTGACCGTGCCGTCCGCCGCCAGCGATACCCGGCTGTAGCCGACATGCTCCAGCAGCTCGGCCAGCGTCTGGGGCTGCGGCACCCCGTAGTCGCCCGTGGTAAAGCCCCAGGCCCGCAGGACGGGATAAACGGTGATGTCCAGCGCGCCGCCGGTGGCGTCGCACAGCGCCAGCGCGCCTTCCACCAGCCGGGCCGCCTCGGGCGAGAGCTTTCCCTCTCCGCTGCGGTTGACGGCCGCGATCTCGCTGTCCTCCCGGGTCACCGACAGCATCCCCTCCAGCCGCTGCACTTCCTGCTCCAGCGCCGCCGGCAGTCCGGCATCGCCGCCGTACAGGCGCACCGTCATCACCGTGTCCATGGCGAAAAACGTCCGGCTCTGCGCCCGGACGCCGCAGCCGGCCAGCGCCGTCAGCCACAGAAGCAGCGCCGCCCACGCCGCCCAACGGAGGCTTTTCTTCCCACGGATCGCTGAAAAACCCACGATACCCCATCCTTTCCGGCCGCTTGCGGCCTGTTTTATAGTATAGACTATCACAATCCTGCCCATTTTGGCAAGCAAACGATCGGTGAACAGAGAACCGGCGTGAAACCGCTGTGACGCTGCCTGCGGAAAAGCGCCGGAGAATATCGAAAAACCGCGTTTTTTCTGGAACAAAGGGAATATGAGCCGCGTCTATACCATATAAGCGTGCATACAATAAATCAAAACGCCGAAAAGAAACCGAGGGGGAAAAGATATGCAACTCAAACACGACGGCGGCAGCACGGGCAAAAAGCCGGTCTGGCTGCTCTATGTACTGGCCGCGGCGGCAGTCCTGCTGGCGCTGGCCGGGCTTTATAAATTCGTCCTGGCCGACCGCCTGGACGCCTGGATGGGAAAGGCCGGCAGCGCCGACACCGGCGGCACGGAAACGAAAGATCCCCCATCCGATCCGGAGGACGGCACCCAGGCCGACCTGCCCCAGGATGAAACGGACGAGACCCTGGCCCGGGCCGAGACCCTCATCCGCGGCTATTATTACGACGAGGCCATCGAGCTGCTGCAGGGGCTGGAGGGCGGCGATGCCGACGGCCTGCGCGCCCGGGCCGAGGAAGGAAAGGCGGCCCTGGTGCCCTATGAGGGCCGGTATTACCATGTCTTTTTCCACAGTCTGATCATCGACACCAGCCTGGCCTTTGACGACAAGGGGCATCCGGCCCAGGGCTATAACGAATGGATGACGACGGTCAGCGAATTCCAGAAGATGCTGCCGTTGCTGCTGGAAAACGATTTCGTGCTCTACGACATCACCCAGATGGTCGAGCTGGATCAGAACGGCAACGCCCAGCCCAAAACCATCCTGCTGCCGCCCGGCAAAAAACCGCTGGTCATTTCCATCGACGACGTCAACTATTACGACTACATGAAGACCGACGGCTTTGCCGACCGCCTGGACGTCGACGCCGACGGCCGCGTGGTCACCATCGTCAAAAACGCCGACGGAACCGAGCAGGCCACCTACGACGGCGACGTCATGCCCATTCTCGACAGCTTCGTGCTGGAGCATCCGGAGTTCTCCTTCCGGGGCGCCAAGGGCATCGTGGCCACCACCGGCTATGCCGGCGCCTTCGGTTACCGCATCACCGACCTGGAGCTGTATTCCGCCCAGGAGGGGCAGGCCATGCTGGATAAGGTGCGCGAGGTCGCCCAGGCCCTGCGGAACTGGGGCTGGCAGATCTCCAGCCACAGCTACACCCACAACCAGTATTGGAACAACCGCACCATCACCATGGAGCAGATGGCCTACGACACCGGCCGCTGGAAAAACGAGATCGAACCCTACACTGGCGAGACCAACATCTTCATCTCGCCCTTCGGCGTCCATTTTGACAACAGCGAGGCCCGCTTCCGCTATCTGATCGAAGAGGGCGGCTTCAACATCTACTGTCCGGTCGGCTCGGGGATGAACGTCTGGTTCGACAAGGACGTCATGTTCATGGAGCGCCTCAATCTGGACGGCTACACCATGATGCTCCATCCCGAGCGCGTTTCCAAATATTTCTTCGATCCGGCTCTGGTCCTCGACCCCACCCGTCCGCCCATGCAGTAACGCCTGCCCTTTGCCCGCCCCGCAGCCCGGGGTGGGCTTTTTTTGACTTTTTTTGCCGGTTGGTATAAAATAATAATGTTTTGCCAGTATTCTCTGACGGGAGTTGATTTCTCATGTCCGCTTTTCAGACCATGCTCCACATGCAGCTGTCGCTTTTTGCCATCATGCTCATCGGCTTCTTCTGCCGCAAAAAAGGCATGATCGACGCCAGGACCCGCGGCGTTTTGTCCGACCTGCTGATCAATATCATCCTGCCCTGCAACATCATCATGTCCTTCGACATCGAAGTGACCGACAAGCTGCTGCAGTCGGCCGGCATCGTTTTCGTGGCTTATATGGCCGTTCAGTGTTTTGCCTGGCTGGTCAGCCGGGTGGCCTATACAAAAGTCCCCGCGGACAAACAGGTGGTGCTGCGCCACGGCACCATCACCTCCAACGCCGGATTTCTGGGCAACCCCATCACCCAGGGCGTCTTCGGCTCGGAGGGCCTGCTCTACGCCTCCATCGCCATGATCCCCATCCGCATTTTCCTCTGGTCGGCCGGTCTGAGCCTTTACACCAAGACCGACAGCCGTTCGGTCATCAAAAACCTGCTCACCCACCCCTGTGTCGTGGCGGTGTTCATCGGCTTTCTGGTCATGTTCGCCCCCTTTGAGCTGCCCGGCTTCCTGTCCCGCACCCTCAATTCGGTGGGCGGCTGCACCACGGCTGTTTCCATGATGGTCATCGGCGCCATCCTGGCCGACATCGATCTGCATCACGTCGATTACAAGCTGCTGGGCTATTACAGCCTGATCCGCCTGATCTTCATTCCCGGCGTCGTATTCGCCGTGCTGCGCCTGCTGCCCATCGAGCCTATGGTCACCGGCGTCTGCACCCTGCTCTCCGGTATGCCGGCCGCCAGTCTGACGGCCGTTCTGGCCGCCAAATACGACCAGAACTATCAATTCGCCTCTCAGGTGGTCTTCGTTTCCACGCTGCTCTCCATGGTGACCATCCCGCTGATGACCCTGCTTTTCTGAAGTCCGGAGTATATATTGCGCTTTGTAATCAAACACATGCGCATATCTTGTGTTTTTTCAAAAATCGCCGTCGATTTTCCCGGTTTTGCCGCACAGGATGGCAAAAAAATATTACTCTATGTTGAAAAAAAGACTTTACGAAACGGCAATTTGGCGATATACTGAATCTGATACCAAATCTCAGTCCCCCATACGCACCTCAAAACCCTTTCCGCGCCGGTTTTGCCGCATATGGAAAGGGTTTTGTCGCCAATTCGGACGGCATACAGCACGATAAACGGAGAGACACGCATGGTTAACGATTTTCCCCGCACCCTTTCCCTTTTGAGAAAAGAGAAAAAGATCAGCCAGCGAAAGGCCGCAGGAGACCTGGGCGTTTCGCAGGCCCTTTTGTCACACTATGAAAACGGCATGCGTGAACCCGGCCTGGAATTTCTCGTGCGGGCCGCCGATTATTACGGCGTATCGGCCGACTATCTGCTGGGCCGCACCATGGCCCGCGACGGCGCCGCCATCATGGCCGACAGCCTGCCCGACGTCATGGAACAAAAAGACAACGTCCTCAAGGGCAGCGCCATGGCCCTCTTTTCCCGCAAGGTGCTGACCAATTCCCTTTCTCTTTTTTACGACATTCTGGGCCGCCACGGCGACCGCCGGCTGATCACCGAATGCAGCCTTTATCTCTATACGGCCGTTTACAAGATCTTCCGCCACGTCTATGCCATGGGCGCCGCCAATCCCGACAGCGCGTTCCCCATTCCCTTCGACCATGTCGACCCTCTGTGCGACATGCAGCTGAAAAAGAGCGAGCTGGCGCTCCGGCGGCTGTCGGGCGAGGGAAAAAGCGACAGCCAGCCGATGGCCGATCTCAGCCCGGCCCGCCTGCAGGACGGATATCCCCAGCTGGCCCCCTCCCTGCTCAGCCTGCTCCATACGGTCTCCGACAATATGGAAGGCAAAAAGACCGGCCTTTGATCCCGGCACGATCACATACAAATACGAAAAGCCGTGGGCATCTGCTCACGGCTTTTTCTCTATGGAATTGTTTTTTCACGGACATGCGCCGGGAAAAAACACCGTAACCCGCCGTTTTTCCGCACAAAAACGGTGAAACCGGCCCGCAGGCCGGCTCCCCCTCTGTCGAAGAAAACCCAGCGAAGCGGTTTTCAGACAGCAAAGCCGTGGGCATCTGCCCACGGCTTTGTTTTTATCCGTTTACCAAACGGTGATGTAAGAGCCCTTGTACTGCTCCTGGATGATCTGCGCCACCTCGTCGCACTGATAATACTCAACGACCTTGTGCAGCAGCTCGCTGTCTTTATCTTCCGTGCGGGCGACGATCACGTTGATATAGGGGTTGTCGGCGCCCTCCTTGACCTCTTCCAGATAAATGGCATCCTCCGACGGGGTCAGACCGTTGTCGACGGCGTGGCCGCCGTTGATGATGGCCGCCGCCACGTCGGGCAGCAGGCCGGGCGTCAGCGAAGCTTCCACCTCGACGAACTCGAGATCCAGCGGGTTTTCCGTGATGTCGGTGACAAAGGGTGTATAGCCGGCTTCGGGGTCGACCTCGATCAGACCGGCGGCCTCCAGCAGCTTGAGGGCGCGGCCGCCATTGGTGGTGTCGCTGGGAATGGCGATCTTGTCGCCCTGCTGCAGCTGGGATATGTCTTCGATCTTCTGGCTGTACAGGCCCAGCGGCGCGATGAGGGTCTCGCCGATGACCGTCAGTTCATAGCCGTTCTTTTCGATGTCGTTGTTGAGATAGGCGTAATGCTGGAAGGAATTGAGGTCGATGTCACCGTCGCTCAGGGCCTGATTGGGCAGGGTGTAGTCGGAAAAGGTGACGAATTCCAGCGTGACGCCTTCCTCGGCCAGGCGCTTGACCACCGGCTGCCAGGCCTCGTTGGCCTCGCCGACCACGCCCAGCTTGATGACGGTTTCCTCCTGGTCACCGGCCTGGGCATCGTTTTTGCCGCCGCAGGCGGTCAGTGTAAAGAGAACGGACAAAATACAGAAAACAGCAAATAACTTTTTCATAATACAGCCTCCGAATTGGATTGATTCAAATTGAATCAGTGTGTTGTTTTGCGGATGATCCAGTTGCCGATGGCCTGCACGGCGAAGACCAGGGCCAGGATGACGATCATGGCGGCGTAGGTGCAGTCGGTCTGCTGCCGCTGATGACCCCACATGATGGCAAAGTTGCCCAGTCCGCCGCCGCCGATGGCGCCGGCCATGGCGGTCAGCCCGATCAGGCTGATGGTGGTGATGGTGGTGGCCCGGGCCAGCGCCGGGATGCTCTCCCGCAGGCAGACTTTAAAAATGATCTCCCAGGGGCCGTCGCCCATGCTCTGGGCGGCTTCGATGAGGCCGGGATCCAGCTCGGCCAGCGCCGCCTCCACCTGCCGGGAGAAGAAGGGCACCGTGCCGAAGATCAGCGGGATAATGGCGCCCCGGGTGCCGATGGCCGTGCCGACCACGGCGCGGGTCAGCGGCAGCAGCGCCGTCAGCAGGATGACAAAGGGAATGCTGCGGAAAATATTGATCAGCTTATCCAGCACGCTGTAAAAGAGGGGATGCGCCAGCAGGCCGCCCCGCCGGGTGACGGTGAGAACGACGCCGAACACAAGACCGATCCCGAAGGAAACGGCGCCGGCCAGCGCCACCATCTGCAGCGTCTGAAGAATGCTTTCGGTAAACTGCGGCAGCTTATCCATGGTGTTGGGGAAAAGTGTGGTCAGAATGTTCATCTGTCGATCACCTCGATCACTACGTTATTGCGGCTGAGGTAGCCGATGGCGGCTTCGATATTGTTTTTTTCGCCGCTCAGGACCAGGACCAGCGTGCCGATGGCGGTATCGGAAACGATATCGATGTTGCCGAAAAGAATGTTGCAGTCGATGTTGTACTGCCGCGACACCCGGGAGATGAGTGCCTCGTCGGCACTGTGTCCCAGATACTTGAGCCGCACCAGCACCTGCCCGGGCTCGATGGCCACGATGGGCGCGCTCTCCCGCACAAGATCAAAGACCCTGCAGGTGTTGGCCGTGCTCTCCACAAAGCTGCGGGTCACGGGAGAAGCCGGTATGGAAAAAAGATCGACCACCCGGCCGCTTTCCACCACGCGGCCCTTTTCCATGACGGCCACCCGGTCGCAGATCTCCTTGACGACGGCCATCTCGTGGGTGATGACCACGATGGTGATGCCGAGCGACCGGTTGATCCGCTTGAGCAGGTCCAGGATGGAGAGGGTGGTGGCCGGGTCGAGCGCCGAAGTAGCTTCGTCGCACAGCAGCACCTTGGGCTGGCCGGCAATGGCCCGGGCAATGGCCACGCGCTGCTTCTGCCCGCCCGAAAGCTGGTTGGGATAGGCGTCCCGCTTGTCGCGGAGATCGACCAGCTCCAGCAGCTCGGTCACCCGGCGCTCGATCTGGCCGGCCGTCTGCTTTTGCTTTTTCAGGGGATAGGCGATGTTTTCATAGACGGTGCGGGAGGGCATGAGGTTGAAGTGCTGAAAGATCATGCCCAGGCTGAGCCGCTGCCGCCGCAGAGCCTTTTCCGGCAGGGCGGTGAGTTCGGTGCCGTCGACAACGACCCTGCCGCTGTCGGGACGCTCCAGCAGGTTGATGCACCGCGCGAGGGTGGATTTTCCGGCTCCCGAAAGGCCGATGATGCCGAAGATCTCCCCCGCTTCGATATGCAGGCTGACGTCCCGCACGGCCTCCACCGTGCCTCCGCTTCCATGAAATGTTTTGTTGATGTTTTCCAATCTGATCATAGTTCTGCTCCTGTTCTGCTTATTTTGCTGCAAATAAGCGTCACATTCGCTCCCGAAGGGTCCCGCCTTGCTGCATACCCCGATCCATCCTTCCTGTGCTGCGACTTGAAATGCAATAAAAAAACCGGCCATCCAATGATGACCGGTTGATGCAAACACGTTTATCTGTTTTTCGGTCCCTTTACAGGACCTGTTTTCTTCAGATCAAACTGCTGATGACGCGGTCATCTTTATTTTCGGGCATGCACATGCACATGGTGTACATTTCGCACATCATGCCGCACATCATCATACCGAAAACAAAACCTGTCATCGCTGCGCTTTTCCTCTCTAAAGTATTAAAAACTGTGCCTATCATACCGCGCCCGCGCGCCGTCTGTCAATCCTTTGGGCGCTGTTTTATAAAAACTGCTGAATTTTTTATCACTTCTGCACAAAATTTACTTCTTTTTCTCTGTGGCCGGCGGCACATCACCGGCTATGGCCTTCCATTCGCCCCGGTGATATTTCCAGGCGAACATCAGCATGCGGGTGACATTGTCGGTACACATGCAGACGCAGACGGAATAGACGCCCAGCCCCAGCAGCCGCACACAGGCAACGGCGCCCAGCACGCGGACGCCCCACATGGAGATCAGCGTGATGACGAACACGCTGCGGGTGTCCCCGGCGCCGCGCAGCGCGCCCGCGTGGACCAAGGCGATCAGATAGGGGATCTCGATGGTGGCCAGAATGCGCAGCAGCACGCCGGCGATGGCGATGACCTCCCCGTCGTTGGTGAACAGGTCGATGATCCGGGGCGCGAAAAGAAACAGGATCGAGCAGAGCACACCCATCAGCGCCGATCCCAGGCGCACGCATTCCCGGATATACTTTTCCGCCAGGTCGGGCCGCCGGGCGCCCAGCGCCTGGCCCATCAGCGTGGTGGCGGCCGTGCCGAAGGCAAACGCCGGCATATAGCAGAAAGACTCGCCGGTGGAGGCCAGAGAATTGGCGGCGATGGCCACGGTCCCCAGGGAGGCCACCGTGCTGGCGATCACGATGGACGCGCCGCTCATGGTAAAGCGCTCAAACATCGCCGGCAGGCTGAGGCGAAAGACCTCCCGCAGATCGTCGGGCCGCAGCCGGAAATCCTCCCGCAGGGAGATCTGCATGGGGGAAGGCCGGCGGATGGTGATGCCGAGCAGCAGCAGCGCTCCCAGAATGATGGAGCCGGCACTGGCCGCGGCCGCGCCGGCCACGCCCCAGCCGGCCCCCCACACCGTGTACACGCGGCCCGGCAGCCGCACCGCATGTGTCGGGTAGATCAGCAGATAGTTGCCGATGACGTTGACGGCGTTGACGCCCATATTGATATACATGGGCGTCCGGCTGTCGCCGAAGCCGCGGTAAATGGCCGTCAGCACCATGGTCATGCCGCGGAACAGCACGCCCAGCGCCATGATCCGGTTATACTGCGTGGCCAGCGCCAGGACATCCGGCTCGGCGCCCATCCACAGCGGGATATGATAGGAAAGGGCAAAGCAGATCAGGGCGACGGGCACGCCCAGCAGGAGGATGGTGGTCATGGCCTGCCGGATCAGCGAACGGGCCCGCACAAAATCCCGCGCGCCCACCGAACGGGCGATGAGCACGGTAAAACCGGTGCCGAAAGCCATCATCACGCCGTTGATCAGAAACATAGGCGAGTGACTGATGGACACCGAGGCCGTGGCCGCCGCCCCCAGGGACCCCACCATGGCGGTATCCACCGACTGTACCAGCGTCACCAGCATCTGTTCGAGGACGATGGGCCAGACCAGCATCAGAATGGTGTGTATCGGACGGCGCCGGTCGTCGATCAGATTGAATTCTTTGGATCTCGACACATTCTTCTCTCCTTTATCACCTGTTTGTTGTTAAGCCTATCCTACCACATCTCCCCTGTACCGGTCAAAGAAAAGATGATAAAAATAATAAAAGCAGCGCATCAGATGCGCTGCTTCTCTACTGCTGCATGCGGCCCGGCCGGTTCCGCGTGCCAGGCGGGAAAAAATCGCCAAATCAGACGTTATGCTTGACTCTGTCGCGCTCTTCGGCCTTTTTGGCGTCGTTCCAACGGTCCATGGTGCCCACCAGATAGCCGGTGATGCGGCGGATGCGCTCGAAGGGAACGGACGCGAGGGTGTAGTTGAGGTCGACATAGTCGCCGTCGACGGTGATGGTCAGATCGTCGACCTTCTGATGGTTCTTTTCCTGAATATGATCGATATAGGCCTGTACTTCGCGCTGGCTCAGCTCGCCGCCCTGGACTGTAACTGTCATGATCGTTTCCTCCATACAAGATATTGTTGTTTTATCAGAATACTATGCCAAATATCGGCACAACATTTAGTGTTCAATCTCTATTATACACACAAAATGTGCAAATGCAAGAGCCAATTGGACTTTTTTTCGTGCCTCTTTGCAACCGACCTTTTTCGTGTTATAATGGCTGTGACCATATTTGGGGCACGATCGCCCGCTTTTCCTGGTCACCCTGCACACCGCCCGCCGCTGTGCGATCAAAAGAGAAAAGGAGAACACCACCATGACTGTTCAGGAAATGAAAAAGCTGGTCTGTGACGCCGTCGACAAAAATGCCGATAAGATCATGGACATCGCGGAAAGCATCTTCCAGGAGCCCGAGCTGGGCTACAAGGAATACAAAACAGCCGCCAAGGTCAAGGCCGTTTTCGACGAGCTGGGCTACAGCTATCAGGACGAAGTGGCGCTGACCGGCGTCATCGCCACCGTACCCGGCGGCCAGCACAATGCCAAGGTCGCCGTTATGGGCGAGCTGGATGCCGTTGTCTGCCCCGGCCACCGCTGCGCCGACCCCGTCACCGGCGCTGCCCACTCCTGCGGCCACCACGCCCAGATCGCTTCGCTGATGGGCGTAGCCTATGCCCTCAAGGAGAGCGGCGTCATGCCCTATCTGGGCGGCGACGTGGCTCTGATGGCCGTTCCCGCCGAGGAAGGCGTGGAGCTGGAGTGGAGAAACGAAATGATGCAGCAGGGCAAGATCTCCTATCTGGGCGGCAAGCAGGAGTTCATCAAGCTGGGCGCCTTTGACGACGTCGACGCCATGATCATGCAGCACACGGTGGGCGGCGACAAGGTCACGGCCGGCGGCCCCGGCGGCATGGGCTTCGTGGCCAAGATCGTCCAGTATCACGGCAAGGAGAGCCACGCCGCTTCGCCCCATGAGGGCATCAACGCCCTGGACGCCGCCAAGATCGGCCTGGTGGCCTGCGACGCCCAGCGCACCACCTTCCGCGATGAAGACGGCATCCGCTTCCATCCCATCATCACCAAGGGCGGCAACCTGGTCAACGTCGTGCCGGCCTTCGTCCAGATCGAGACCTTCGTCCGCGGCCGTTCCATCGAGGCCATCAAGGACGCCAGCTTCAAGATCGACCGTGCCCTGCGGGCCGGCGCCGACGCCATGGGCGCCACCTGCGACATCTACAACCTGCCCGGCTACCTCTTCTCGGTGGAGGCTCCCGCCCTCAAGTCGCTGGTCGAGGACAACCTGGCCGAACTGGTCGGTCCCGAAAACGTCGCCAAGTCCCCCTCCGGCTTCACCACCGAAGCCAACGACGTTTCCAACCTGATCCCCACCGTCCACGCCATGATCGGCGGCTCGGTCGGCATCGGCCACAGCTCCAATTACGAGATCGCCGACAAGAACCTGGCCTATATCGTTTCGTCCAAGATGCTGGCCATGACGGTTGTCGACCTGCTGGCCAACGGCGCCGAAAAGGTCATCGACATCCGCAAGAACTTCCAGGCGCCTCTGACCAAGGAAAGCTACCTCGCCCTGCTGGAAGACCTGAAAAAGTAAACCCTGCCCGTATATGCCGCCTGCTGCCGCAGGCGGCTTTTTTTATGCGGAACGGATGACCGGCATGCGGGCGGTTGACGAAGGTGCCGTCTGTCTGTTAATATTGCCATAGAGTGATTCTGCATAAAGAGAAGGAGAAACGGACTTTGACATACCTCATTGCAGATATCCACGGTTGTTTTCAGGAGTTCTGCGCGCTGCTGAAAAAGATCGATTTCAGCGAGACCGACGAGCTTTTCGTCCTGGGCGACGCCATGGACCGCGGCCCCGCCCCCATCCGCACGCTGCAAAGCCTGATGCGCTGCCCCAATATCCGCTATATTCTGGGCAATCACGATATGGCGGCTTTGTCTGTTCTGCGGCCGCTGCTGGCCGAGATCACCGACGACAGCATTGAGAACCTGCCGCAAGACCTTTTTCTGCGTTACACCGAGTGGATGCAGAACGGCGGCGCGGTGACCCTGCGGCAATTCCGGGCACTGCCCCGGGCCGAGCAGGAAGATCTGCTGAGCTACCTGGAGGAAGCCAGCCTGTATGAGACCATCGTGCATGAGGACCGGCTGTTCGTGCTTGTCCATGCCGGGCTTGACCGTTTCGACCCGGCAAAGGAACTGGAGGACTACGCGGCCGAAGACTTTCTCTTTGCGCGGGCTGATTATGGAAAGCCGTATTTCCCGGGCGGCAGGATCTTCCTGGTCACCGGCCATACGCCCACGGCGCTGATCCGCCCGGACCGGCAGCCCCGGGTCTATACCGAAAACGGCCACATCGCCATCGACTGCGGCTGCGTGTTCGGCGGCGCGCTGGCCGCCTACTGCATCGAGACCGGGGAAGCCGTTTATGTGGACAGCATGCAGCGGCCCGGGAGCCGGGAGGACTGACCCTCCGGCCTTTGTCCGTGAAAAAACACATAACATAGATTAACATAGAAAAAACCTGCCATGGGGCAGGTTTTTTTTGGATAAACTGAACCGGCGTCCGGAAAAATCCGGACGCCGGTTTGATTCTTTTATGCCGACCGGTGGGTCAGACGGCTTATTTGAAGTATTCGACGCCGCCCTCGAAGAGAGGCTGATACTTGTCGCCGGGGATATTCTTGGCGATGTTGCTGCCGCTGCGCTCCGAGTGGCCCATCTTGCCCAGGACGCGGCCGTCGGGGCTGGTGATGCCCTCGATGGCAGCCACCGAGCCGTTGATGTTGACGTCGATGTCCATATTGGGACGGCCCTTCTCGTCGCAATACTGGAAGGCGATCTGACCGTTGGCAGCCAGCTGCTTGAGCATATGGCTGTCGGCCACAAAGCGGCCTTCACCGTGGGAGAAGACGATGTTGTGGACGTCGCCCACATTGCACTTGAGCAGCCAGGGCGACTTGACCGAGGCGACCCGGGTGTGGGTGTAGATCGACTGATGGCGGCCAATGGTATTGAAGGTCAGGGTCGGGCAGCTCTCGTCCAGCGCCTGTACGCGGCCGAAGGGCAGCAGGCCCAGCTTGATGAGGGCCTGGAAGCCGTTGCAGATGCCCAGCGCCAGACCGTCGCGGTTGTACAGCATCTCGTGGATCTCGTCGGAAACGGCGGGATTGCGGAAGAATGCCTGGATGAACTTGCCGGAACCATCGGGCTCGTCGCCGCCCGAGAAGCCGCCGGGGATAATGAGCATCTGGCTCTCCCGCAGGGCTTCGATGAGCTGGACCGCCGATTCCTCCAGCGCGGCCGGGGACATATTGCGGATGAGGACGATCTTGCCCTTGCCGCCGGCGCGCTCGACGGCGCGCAGGGTGTCGTATTCGCAGTTGGTGCCCGGGAAGACCGGGATGACGGCCTGGGGACGGGCAACGTGGGTGGCCGCCTTCTGGGGACGGATCTTCCAGCTGTAGGCCGGCACCTCGCGGGCCGTCTGGCCGGTGCGGGTGGGATAGATGGGCTCCAGCGTGGCCATCAGTGCCTGCTTGACCTGCCCAAGATCCAGTTCGGCCGTCGCCAGGCGGATGGAGCTGCCGCCGGTATAGCCCAGCAGCACGCCTTCGCACTCGTCATCCATCTCGGCGATGATGCCGCCGAAGCTGCCGCCGAAGAGGCTGCGCTCGTCGACGCCCTCGGCCAGCTCAAAGCCGATGTCGTTGCCGATGGCCATCTTGCAGATGCCTTCGATGAGGCCGCCGCCGGTCACCGACCAGGCCGACAGCACCCGGCCGCTTTCGGTCAGCTCGTGGAAATGGCCGAGGAAGGCCGGCACTTCGTTGAGGTCGGCAGGGCATTCAAAGTAATAGACCGGTCTGCCCTTCTCCTTGAACTCCGGCGACAGCACCTTGCCGGCGCTGAGGGTGGTGATGGCGAAGGAGATGAGGGTGGGCGGGACGTCGATGTCGTTGAAGCTGCCGCTCATCGAGTCCTTGCCGCCGATGGCGGCCATCTTGAGAACGCGCTGGGCGTCCAGAGCGCCCAGCAGCGCGGCAAAGGGCTTGCCGATGCGCTCGGGCTGCTCGCGGTGGGGCTTTTCAAAGAACTCCTGCAGGCTGAGGTAGACTCCCTTGGGATCGCAGCCGGCAGCCACCAGCTTGGAGGCCGACGAGACCACCGACAGAGCAGCGCCGTGATAGGGGCTCTGCTCCATCAGATAGGGGTCGAAGCCGTAGGCCATGACCGATGCCGTATTGGTCTGGCCTTCCAGCACGGGCAGCTTGGCGGCCATGACCTGGGTGGGGGTCAGCTGATTGCGGCCGCCGTAGGGCATGAGCACCGACGCGGCGCCGATGGAGCCGTCGAAGCGGGTGCCGAGGCCCTTCTGCAGGCAGAAGCGCTCGTCGGCCAGCAGATCCAGCACCGCCTGGCCCACGTCGCCCTCGGGCAGCGGGCGGGCAGCAATGGTCTGGCCGGGAACAAAGACCTCGGCGTGCTTCTCGGCGCCGTTAGAGTTTAAGAATTCACGGGAAATGTCGCAGATGACATCGCCGCGCCAGGTCATGCGGAGACGCGGCGTCTCGGTGACACGGGCGACAATGGTGGCTTCGAGATTCTCGGCGGCCGCCAGAGCGCAGAAGGCTTCCACATTGGCGGGGTCGAGGACAACGGCCATGCGCTCCTGGGATTCGCTGATGGCCAGCTCGGTGCCGTCCAGGCCGTCGTACTTCTTGGGCACCTTATCCAGGTCGATCTCCAGGCCGTCGGCCAGCTCGCCGATGGCCACCGAAACGCCGCCGGCGCCGAAGTCGTTGCAGCGCTTGATCATGCGGGTGGCTTCGCCGTTGCGGAAAAGGCGCTGGAGCTTGCGCTCCTCGGGGGCGTTGCCCTTCTGCACCTCGGCGCCGCAGCTCTCCAGCGATTCGCTGCTGTGGCTCTTGGAGGAACCGGTGGCGCCGCCGCAGCCGTCACGGCCGGTGCGGCCGCCCAGC
>CAMEZQ010000034.1 GCA_945947915.1 uncultured Clostridia bacterium
ACCGACGTTACCGGCGTCATCACTCTGCCCGAAGGCGTTGAGATGTGCATGCCCGGCGACAACGTCGATATGAACGTTGAGCTGATCACCCCCATCGCTATCGAGAAGGGCCTGCGTTTTGCTATCCGTGAGGGCGGCAGAACTGTTGGTTCGGGCGTCGTTATCGACATCCAGGAGTAATTTCCTGTTCTTTCAAAACAAATCAAAGACGGACTCTTCGGAGTCCGTCTTTTTCTGTTTTCCGCAAATTCGGGCGCTTTGCGGCTGTTTTTCCGGCGGCGGTTTTATGCGCGGAAGTCCGGAGAAACCGGCCCTTTCCTTGCGGCGCGGGATATGATATACTGAAGCAAACGGTATTTACCAATCTGAAAAGGAGCGTGCTGTATATGATCGCATTGACCAACTGCAAAGCTGTCACCGTTTCCGACGGTATTCTGGATCATGCCACCATTCTGGTGGAGGACGGCGTCATCAAGGCCGTGGGCACTGATGTGGAGATCCCGCTGGACGCGGCCGTGCTGGATCTGACGGGCAAGTGGGTGACGCCCGGCTTTATCGACGCCCATACCCATTTCTCCGCCATGGGCGAGCCCCGGGCCAGAGGCGGCGGCGACGACGGCAACGAGGTGACCGGGCCTGTGACTGCCCATGTCCGCATCGTGGACGCCCTGGATCCCTTCGGCATCGCCTTTACGCCGGTGCGCAGCGCCGGCTTTACCACCTGCTACACCATGCCCGGTTCGGCCAACGTCATCGGCGGCACCGGCATCGCCTTTAAACTCAAGGACGGCCACTGCATCGAAGATATCATCATTCCGGGCACCGAGATGATGAAGATGGCGCTGGGCGAGAACCCTAAGGGAGCCTACGGCAGCCAGAAAAAGGCGCCCATGACCCGCATGGGCACCGGCGCCGTGCTGCGCGAGACCCTTTTTAAAGCCAGACAGTACGCCGACGAGAAGGCCGCAGCCGAAGCCGAGGGCAAACCCTTCAAATGTGATTTCAAGTTGGAGCCCCTGGTGCCTGTGGTGCGGGGTGAGATGTGCTGCCGCATCCACTGTCACCGCGCCGACGATATTCTGACCGCCGTGCGCATCGGCGAGGAATTCGGCCTGGATTTCTCGGTGGAACATGTCACTGAGGGCTACAAGATCGCCGATATCCTGGCCGAGAAGCAGGTCAAGTGCGTCGTCGGCCCCATGCGTATGATCCCCAGCAAGATGGAGATCTGGAACTGCACCATAGAGAATCCGGCGCGGCTGGAGGCGGCCGGCGTGGAGTTTGCGCTGACGGCCGACGCTGAAACGGCCACCCGCTGGCTGCCTGAGGAAGTGGGCGTTGCCATGGCCTACGGCCTGTCGGAGGCGGCGGCTTTCCGGGCGTTGACCATCAACCCGGCCCGAATTCTGGGGCTGGATCACCGTATGGGCACGCTGGAGCCGGGCAAGGACGCCGACCTGGCCATTTTTGACGGCCATCCGCTGCACAATCTGACCCGCTGCCGGGCCACTATGATCGACGGCCAGTTCTGGTTCAATGAGCTGACCGAGCAAGCCTGAAGGAGGAGAAAACCATGATCGCTTTGACCAACTGCAAAGCCGTCACCATTTCCGACGGCATTTTGGATAAAGCCACCATTCTGGTGGAGGACGGTGTCATCAAGGCCGTGGGCACCGATGTCGAGATCCCGCTGGACGCGGCCGTGCTGGATCTGACGGGCAAATGGGTAACACCCGGCTTTATCGATGCCCACAGCCATCTGGCCATGGGTGAGCCGGGCGTCAAGGGCGGCGGCGACGACGACAACGAGGCCACGGCGCCGGTGACGGCCCATGTCCGCATGATCGATTCGTTGGACCCTTGGAGCATTGGCATTCCGGCGGCCCGCAAGGGCGGCTTTACGGCCGTATGCACACTGCCGGGCTCGGCAAACGTCATCGGCGGCATCGGCGTTGCTGTCAAGCTCCGGGACGGAAAGTGCGTGGAAGATCTGGTCATTCCGGGCACCGAGGTCATGAAGATGGCGCTGGGCGAGAACCCCAAGGGCGCTTACGGCAGCCGCAAGCAGATGCCCATGACCCGTATGGGCACCGGCGCCGTGCTGCGCGAGGCCCTTTTCAATGCCAGACAGTACGCCGACGAGCAGGCCGCGGCCCAAGCCGAGGGCAAGCCCTTCAAGCACGATTTCCGGATGGATCCGCTGGTGCCGGTGGTGCGGGGCGAGATGCGCTGCCGCATCCATTGCCACCGGGCCGATGATATTCTGACCGCCGTGCGCATCGGTGAGGAATTCGGCCTGGATTTTGTGGTGGAGCACTGCACCGAGGGCTTCAAGGTGGCCGATATCCTGGCCGAAAAGCAGGTCAAGTGCGTCGTCGGGCCCCTGCGCATGATCCCCGGCAAGATGGAAGTCTGGAACTGCACCATCGAGAATCCGGCGCGGCTGGAGGCGGCCGGTGTGGAATTCGCCCTTTCGGCCGACGCCCAGACGGCGACACGCTGGCTGCCCGAGGAGGCAGGCCTGGCCATGGCCTATGGCCTGTCGGAGACGGCGGCCTTCCGGGCACTGACCATCAACCCGGCCCGCATTCTGGGTCTGGATCACCGTATGGGCACGCTGGAGCCGGGCAAGGACGCCGATCTGGCCATTTTTGACGGCCATCCGTTGTATAACATGACCCGCTGCCGGGCCACCATGATCGACGGCGTATTTTATTTCAACGAGCTGGAGCTGTAAGCATCCGGAAAAGAAAGGAAGGCGAGGGCAATGATCCTGGAGCCGCAGGAGATCACATTGAAGGACGGACGGGTCTGCACCCTCCGCACGCCCCGGGCCGAAGACGGCGCGGCGCTGCTGGACTATAAGCTGCAGTGCAACGGCGAGACCGAGTTTGTGCTCAGTTATCCCGACGAGTTTTCGCTGACAGCGGAACAGGAGGGGGCCTTTGCCGAAGCCCAGGCCCAGTCGCCCGACAGCCTGATGATCACCTGCTTCGACGTCGGCCGGGCCGTGGGCAGTGCGCAGATCCGCTTTGATCACCGGGATAAGCTGCGCCACCGGGCGACGGTGGGGGTCGGCATCCTGCGTGCGTATTGGCGGCAGGGCATCGCCACCCGGCTGATGGAGCTGCTCATCGCCCAGGCGCAGGCGCGCCCCGGCGTCGAGTGCGTCACGCTGGAATACATCGAGGGCAACGACCGCGCCCGGGCCCTGTATGAAAAGCTGGGCTTCCGGGAGCGCTGCCGGGATGAAGACGCCATCCATCTGCGCGGCGGCGCCCGGCTGGCTTTGATCGGCATGATCCGCCGGCTCTGACGGTGGCCGGTCGAAACGGCCGGAGATGGTTTTATAGAAAAAAGATCCTCTGCATGACCGCGCAGTGCGGCCGTGCAGAGGATCTTTCGTTGATGCGGTATTTTGCGGCGGGGTGGGGCTCAAAGCAGCTCAAGATCGACGGGGAGGATATCCTTGGGGAATTCCATCACGCAGCCGTGGGCAGGATTGACCACCTGGCTGATGCGCAGGTTGCCGCAAAGGGAGAGCAGCATGGCGGCGTGGGGCGCGTCCAGGCGGGTGTGGCGCTGAAGAAGCAGATGCATTTTGCGGGCGGCGGCCTGGGCGCAGCGGTCGAGGGAAGGGTCGGCCGCCGCTGTCATATAATGAGTGGGCGTGACCAAAAGGGGCGTGGGGATATCGGCCCGGTCCTTGAGCACGACGACCCGGACGGTGACTTCTCCCGCCATTTCCAGGGCGCAGACAGCGCTCTCGCCGTCGCCCTGGACGCCGTGCAGGTCGCCCATGGACAGCAGCGCGCCCGGCACCTGCACGGGCAGGCAGAGGGTGCTGCCGGCGCACATATCCCGGATATCCATATTGCTGCCGGTCTCGCCGGGACATTCGGAAGAAAGCCGGTCGCCGGCCGGCGCCGTTCCGATGACGCCGATCATGGGACGCAGGGGCAGGGTCAGGCCGTCGAAGGAAAAGGTCATGTTTTGGGCGTCGATGGGAAAGACGCGGCACAGGGTGCCGCTGAGGTCGTAAAGGCCGGCGCCGGGGCGGACGTACATGCGGCCGCTGGGGCCGGGACAGATCTGCAGGATATCGATGCGCAGCACATCGCCCGGCGCGGCGTCCTCGATATAAAGGGGGCCGGTGATGGGGTTGCCGCAGCTGCGGTCGAGGTCCCGGGGGTCCATGCGGTCGGTGTGCAGGCTGCCGTTGTAGCAGTCACGGCAGACGAACGTGACGATATCGCCGCTGCGGACACGGCCGGACGGGGGAGTGGCTTTGTCGAAATGGGTGTGGACGGTTTCGCAAGACAAACGGATATGGGACATGATACGCGCCTCCTGCTTCAGTTTGCCTTTATTATATCATTTGCCGCGGCCATCCGCAACGACGCCGTAGGTGCCGTCTTTGGGATCCTGAAAGAGATGGATACGGGGCGGCGCCCAGGTATAGCAGAGGAGAGCCAGGCCCACCAGCAGGGCGGCCGCCGCCCAGAGGATGTTTTCCGGCAGGGTGGGCGCCGGATAGCGGGTGAGCAGGATATAGCTCATGCCGAAGGCCGTCAGCACGGAAAAGAAGAAAAGGGCGATATCCACGGCCAGAAAGCCCCGGCCGATGACGCCGGTGTAGGTGTAGTAAAAGATGACGGTGAGCAGCAGGCCGATGATGAGGCCGCAGGCCCTGGCCCACAGAAAGGCCGGCGCGCGGTGTTTCCGGAAGAACTCCAGTACCGTGAAAAATAGCAGCGGCCAGTAGAGCATCTTGAGGTGCTCCCAGACGCTTTCGTTGATGGGGCAAAAGGGGGCCAGCCAGGGGGCGCGGCCCGACCAGGCGTAGGTGAAATGCAGCAGCGTGCCGGCCGCCGCCGTGCAGAAAAAGCCCAGCAGGCTCCATTTGAACAGATGATCGTCCATAAAGATCTCCTTCCGTGAAGTGCGTCAGGACGGCCGCGGCCGCCGCGCAGTGATATTATATGACGGGCAGCGGCCGATTAGTATTGTGCGCCGGGCCGGTGGAGTGGTATAATGAAGCTGCGAAGAAATAAAAATACGGGCAGCTTTCCGGCGGCCCGTGGATCTGCGGCAGCAGAGCATGAAGGAGGAAACTGCATTGAAAAAGGTAAGACTGGGCAAGACCGACCTGATGGTCACCAAAACGGCGTTTGGCGCGCTGCCCATCCAGCGCATTTCGGTGGATGACGCGGTCAAACTGGTGCGCCGCGCCTACGACGGCGGCATCAATTATTTCGATACAGCCAACGCCTACACCGACAGCGAAAAGAAGCTGGGCCTGGCTTTTGAAGGCATCCGGCAGAACGTGGTCATTTCCACCAAGAGCGGCGGCAAGGACAAGAAGACCGTAACGGCCCATATCGAGAACAGCCTGCGCATGCTCAAGACCGATTACATCGACCTCTTCCAGTTCCACAATCCCGCCGAACTGCCCGACCCCAACGACCCCGACGGTCCCTTTGCCGCCGCGCTGGAGGCCAAGCAGAAGGGCTATATCCGACATATCGGCATCACCAACCACCGCCCCTGGATCGCCAAGGAGGCCATTCTCAGCGGCAATTTCGAGACGCTGCAATTCCCCTTCTGCTATCTGGCCACCGACGTCGATCTGGAGCTGGTGCGTCTTTGCGCCGAGCACGACATGGGCTTCATCGCCATGAAGGGCCTGTCGGGCGGCCTGCTCAACAACGCCGCCGCCTGCTATGCCTTTATGCAGCAGCACGAGAACGTGGTGCCCATCTGGGGCATCCAGCATGAGTGGGAGCTGGATCAGTGGCTGGAGCTGGATAAGAACGGCGCCCAGATGACCGACGAGATCCGGGCCGTCATCGACCACGACCGGCAGGAGCTGGCCGGCAACTTCTGCCGCAGCTGCGGCTACTGCCTGCCCTGCCCGGCCGGCATCGAGATCCCCAATGCCGCCCGTATGGCGCAGCTCATCCGCCGCTCGCCCTATAAGCCCTATATGACCGACGAATGGCATGCCAAGATGCACAAGATCGAGGGCTGCCTCCACTGCAATGCCTGTAAGAGCCGCTGCCCCTACGGCCTGGATACGCCCAGCCTGCTGCAGCTGATGCTCAAGGACTACGACGAGTTCTACGCCATCCACAAAAACGACTGATTTTCTGTCGGCAAGCTGTACACGATGAAAAAATCCCGGCCAAATGAGGCGGAAAGCCCATTTGGCCGGGAATGTGTTATATGGATCGTTCAGACGCCGGGCGGCTCAGCGGTCAGAATCCAGCTTTTTGCCGCAATGGGGGCAGTAGGCCGGCAGCTTGCTCCGTAGGTCCAGCGGCTTGCGGCAGAAGGGGCAGCGGCAGTATTTCCCTCCGATGGCGATGCCGGCCAAAGCAATGGCCGTGTCCAGAAAAAGAAATTTGTGAAAGACCGGCTCGGAAAGGATCCGCCCAAGCAGCGCGTTCAGCAGCAGAAGGCCCAGGCCGGTCAGCAGCAGGACTCTGTAAATGCGGTAGGCTTTCTGATAATGCATGGGGCACTCCTTTCTCTCAGGGCCGGCGGTTTATTTTTGACAGGAGTGACGGTCCAGCAGGCGGAAGAGCAGCCAGGCCAGCCCGACGCCGCCCAGCCCCAGCAGAAAAATGCAGGTCAGGAACCAGGCGGTCAGGGCCTGCAGGTCGCCGGCCGCACGGAAGCCGGACAGGAGCAGCAGGACCCCTGCCGCCGTCAGCGGCAGAAGGCACAGGGGCAGAAAGCAGAGATATTTCCGCCCGCTGCGGAAGCAGAGGCACTGCAGGCCGAAAAAAAGCGCGGCAAAAAGCAGGCCGAACAGGACCGACGAGCCGATCGGATGGCCGTAGATCAACATGGGATCATCCCCTTTTTTGGGTCTCTTTTGCTGTTTTGACGGGAAAAGGGCGCTTTTTGTTCCCGCGGCGGGCAAAAAACTTGACAGCATGGAGAACTTTGCATATAATCGCCTTACTGAAAAAATATCCGATAGAGAAGGAGAAGCAGCATATGTGGGATGAAAACGCACAGAACGAGGAGATGAACGGCATCATCACCATGATCACCGACGAGGGAGAGGAGGTCAGGTTCCTCTGCCTGGACGTGGTGGATTATGAAGGCGAGGAATACGCCGTCATGAGCGAGATCGTCGACGGCGAGCCGGAGCAGGAGGTCGTCATCCTGCGGGCCGAGCCTGTGGGCGAAGACGGCGCGGAAAGCTTTGAGGGCGTGGAGGACGAGGCTACGATGAAGGCCGTGTTTGCTATTTTTCAGGAGCACATCGAGCAGGGCCCTTCCTTTGAGCTGCCCGAAGAGGCCGAGCCGGAAGAAGAATAAAAGCCGCCTGTGCGGCCGGGAAAGAGAGGAGCATACAGCTATGATCCGTTTGGCAACGCTGGAGGACATCCCCCAGCTGGAAGAGATCTACGCAAATGCCCGGGCCTATATGAAAAAAACGGGCAACCCCACCCAATGGGGAGATGACAAGCCCAAGACCGAATGGCTGATCGAAGACATTGGTCGGCAGGAACTGTATGTCTGCTGTGACGGCGACGAGGTCTACGGCGTCTTTATGCTGATGTTCGGGCCCGAGCCGGTCTATTGCTCGCCCATCGAGGGCTGGTGGCGCAACGACGCGCCCTACGGCACCATTCACCGCATCGCCGCCAGGGGCACACGGAAGGGCGTCTTTGACGAGAGCATCAACTACTGCAAGAGCCGCATCGACAATCTGCGCATCGATACCCATCCCAACAACAAGACCATGCAGCACCTGTGCGAACGCAGCGGCTTTGTCCGCTGCGGCAAGATCCTGGTGACCGACTGCAGCCCCCGCATCATCTATCACTGGGTCCGGGAAGAGGAGCGGCGCTGATATCATCCACAGAAAGAAAGGCAGAAGACCCTGAATGAACCGGGTCTTCTGCCTTTTTGCGTATGGAGAACAGGGGCGTTACCGGATGGAAGCGCCCAGGTCGCAGGCCTTCTGGATAAATCCGCCGGCCTCCAGGTCAAAACCGGGTGCGGAGGTGCCGGGAGCCAGAAGCAGGCCCTTGTCGTTCCAGTGAAGCCGGTTCACGATGACGTTGCGGTAAAAGCTGACGGCCTCGTCGCAGCAGGAAGCGTCGCCGCCCGAGACGAAGATGGCGGCCGTATCCTTGACCTTGAAGCGGCCGGCGACGTAGAGGGCGTACATACGGTCGATGACGGCCTTGGTCTGGGCGGTGATCTGCCAGAAATAGATAGGCGAGGCCAGAACGATCATATCGGCCTGTTCGATCTCATCATACAGCGGGATCATATCGTCTTTCTGGGCACAGGGGCCGTTCTTGTAGCACTGCATGCAGTGGATGCAGCCGCCGATCTTCTTGCCGGACACGCGGAACTTGACGGCTGTATTGCCGGCGGTCTCAGCGCCCCGGATGAAGGCGTCGCAAAGACGGTCGGTGTTTTTGCCGGGACGGGGGCTGCCATCGATGACGAGAATACGCTTGGACATAGGGATACCTCCTGAAATGAGTTTGTTACCTGTATTATAGCTGAGCATATGCCGGTATGCAAGAAAAATAGCACTTATTATTTTTGAGTGATAAAAACAGGCGGGTTTTCACCAAAGAAAAAGACAGCGAAAAGATGAATTATTTGTGAATATTAGCACTCTGATATTGACAGTGCTAATATTGCGTGCTATGATACAGACGTACCAAAAAGAAAGGGCCTGAAAGAAAGACCCCGAGCAAGAAGGCCTGCAAAAGACCTCCGTGCGGTAACCAGAGAATCGCAGTTGAATGGAGGAATGTATCATGTTACCCAGCATTTTTGGTGAGAGTTTGTTCGATGAGTTTTTCGACGATGCTTTCGGAAAGCACTTCATGGATCCCGAGCGCGCCCTTTACGGTAAGAACGCCCGCAATCTGATGAAGACCGATGTCCGTGACACCGGTGACGGCTATGCCCTCTCCCTGGATCTGCCTGGCTTCAGCAAGGATGAGATCCAGGTCGATCTGAAGGACGGTTATCTGACCGTCACAGCCGCCAAGGGGCTCGACAAGGACGAGAGCGACCAGAACGGCCGTTATATCCGCCGCGAGCGTTACGCTGGCAGCTGCACCCGCAGCTTCTATGTGGGCGATGTCCGCCCCGAGGAAGTACATGGCAAGTATGAGTCGGGCGTCCTGTGTCTGACCATCCCCAAGAAAGAGACGCGCATGGTGGAAGCGCCCAGCCGCATCGCCATTGAGTAAACGTCAAATCCCATCATCTCCTTTATCCCCCCTATGAAAAGGCCCCCGGGATCCATATGGATCCCGGGGGCTTTTTTGTGTTTGGAAAAACTCAGTTGACGGGAACTTCGGGAGGCTGGAGCGCGGGATCTTCCGGCAGAACGGGCTGTACGGGCTGTGCCGGCGTCTGCACGGGCGCCTGGGGCGCCGCGGTGCACCGACCGGCCACGCTGCCGCCCACCACACCGGCCAGCAATGCCTGCAGGTCGATGCCGGTGGATTCCTTCATGCCGTCCATGACCTGGCCGGCCGACTGCATGACGTCGCGGATCAGACGGGTGGAATTGCCGTCGCCGTACATGACGATCTTGTCGGTCTGGGCCAGCGGCGCGGCGGCATTGCGCACCACGTCGGGCAGGGCGTTGAGGTACATTTCCAGCACCGATGCCTCGCCCATCTTGCGCTGGGCTTCGGCCTTCTTTTCGATGGCCTCCGCTTCGGCCAGACCCTTGGCGCGGATACCTTCGGCCTCCTGCTCCATGGCAAAGCGCAGAGCTTCGGCCTCGGCGCGGCGGGCTTCGGCTTCCTTCTGGGCCTCGTAGGCGGCGGCTTCGGCGTCGCGCTGCCGGCGGATCAGATCGGCTTCGGCTTCCTTTTCGGCCTTGTATTTCATGGCGTCGGCCTGCTTGCGCACTTCGGCGTCCAGCTGACGCTCCTTGAGGGCGATCTCTTTTTCGGCCAGCTCGGCCTCTTTCTCACGGCGGGCGATGTCGGCGTTGACCCGGGTGACCTCAATGACCTTGCGCTGGTTTTCCTGCTGGATCGAGTAGGCGGCGTCGGCCTCGGCCTTCTTGCTGTCGGCCCGCACCTGCATCTCGGCCTGCTGGATAGCCAGCTCGGCGTTCTGTTCGGCGATCATTTTTTCGGCCTGCACCTTGACGGCGTTGGCCTCCTGCTCGGCGTTGGCCGAAGCGATGGAGATGTCGCGCTGGGCGTGGGCCTTGGCGATCTGGGCCTGCTTGCGGATCTGTTCGACGTTGTCGATACCCATATTCTCGATGGTGCCGGCGTTGTCTTTAAAGTTCTGGATATTGAAGTTGACCACCTCGATGCCCAGCTTCTGCATATCGGGCACCACGTTTTCGGTGATCTTCTTGGCGACGCCCTGGCGGTCCTGGACCATTTCCTTCAGACCCACCGAGCCGACGATCTCACGCATATTGCCTTCCAGCACCTGGGTGACCATGGAGATCATCTCGCTCTGCTGCATGCCCAGAAGGGCCTCCGATGCCTTTTCCAGCAGTTCGGGGTCGCTGGAGACTTTGATGTTGGCCACGCCGTCCACCGAAACGTTGATGAACTCGTTGGTGGGCACGGCTTCGGACGTCTTGACGTCCACCTGCATGACGCGCAGCGACAGCTTGTCGACGCGCTCGAAGAAGGGGACACGCCAGCCGGCTTTACCGATCAGAATGCGCTTTTTGCCCAGGCCGGAGATGATGTAGGCCGTGTCGGGGGGCGCCTTGAGGTAGCCGAGCACCAGCAGGACCAGCAGCACCAGCACGACCGGCAGGCCGATGAAAAAGGCGGGGCTGAGTAAGAATTCCATTTGTTTTCCTCCTTTGAGTAAAAAAATACCGTGTGATGAAACCTGGGGAAGGGGTTTGCCGTGTTGCTCCTTTGGTTATCATACTTGTTTTTGCCGTCGTTTGTTCCCGGGAATCGACAGGATCAGCGGGGAGAAGAAAGACCGGGATATCAAAAAAGACTTTTACCGGCAGCCTGCGCTGCGATAAAAGTCTTGTAAAAATCAATATCTGATCTCTGTGCGGCCCGAGCCTTCACGGCTGTGCTGACGGTGCACACAGCAGGCATGCCTGCTGTACTACTCCCTTTTGATGTACATATATTACCATTTTTCGACACGGTTTTCAATGGGCGATATTGACAAATTTTTAACACGATTTTTGTACAGGTCAGGTATTTTGGGAAAAGCGGCAGGCCCGGCCGAAAAAGTGCCACGACTTGAAAAGTCCGGTGGGTGTTCGATGGACTGTGCGGCAAATGCTATACTGTTTTTACAGAATTCAGAGGATAGACTGCCGGGGCAAAGAAACCGACTCTGAAATTCCGGCCTGCCATAGAACCCTGCGCCGGCCGATGGTAGACTGTCATTACAGCCAGAAACTTATTCTGGATATAAGAGGAGGGGAAATAATGAAAAGAATTCTGGCCCTTGTGCTTCTGCCGGCCATGCTTTGGATGAGTGGCTGCAGCCTGTTTACGCTGTTCGATCCCAAAGATACGCCGGCAGGCAGCACGTCGGCAGACGGTACAGGGCTTTCGTCGCCTGCTACCGATGGTATGGAAGGGACCTCCGGCGAACCGCAGGCGGAAGAGCCGGCGGATGTCTATACCGGACGTGATCATATCTTTTTTGATAACAGCCAGACCATCTTCAGCTTCACTTCCAGCGGCCAGTTTATTTCGGTGGTCCACGCGCTGATGGCAGCCGAAGCTCTGCGCGACCCGGCCTGCTACACATTGCAAATCGAGGACGGCGAAGTAAACAAAGATTTTCAAAAAATAGGTTATCTTCACTGGCAATCGATCGATTATAACAGCCTGCGCACCTGCTTTGCCGATAAGAAGCTTTATACATTTGCCCAGACCGACGAGAGCAGCGGCATGCTGGAGATCCCCAAGCTGGAGGACAAGGGCCCCCTGGCGCTGATCTTTGAAGATGGAAAACTGGATGCCAGCAACCTTTCGATTATTGTAACGGACATGATGGAGAATGACTTCGGTGCAACCCAGGTCGCCGCTGCTCTGACCCAACTGCTGACTGAACGCAGCGACCTGGAAGCCGCCCTTTACGGCTTCGAGTGTGATGGGTTCAGCGGCAATCTGAGCTTCCCTAATTACACCACAAAAGGCTCGGTCGTGTCGACCGTGGAAGGCTACCGCGGCCAGGCACCTATGTATCTGCTGGTGATCGGTCCCGTCAATGAGGTCGAGGAATTCGACAACCGCCTGCACGAGAATCTGCCCGACGCCGTCGACCTGCACCGGGCCGCCTACATCAATTCTGCCGAGTATATTAACAGCGGCGTGGGTGCTTTTCAGACCGTCAGCAGCCTGGACCATAAGATCCAGGGGGGAAACTATGATACGCTGAATTATACCGTCAACGCCTTTTTGCAAAAGGCGCAAAACGGCGCATTTGCCTTCGCTTTCGACGACAGTTATGTGGCCCATGGCTATGTCGACCAGGCACAGATCTCCCTCATTGCATCGATGGATGCGGACAGCCCCTTCCGCACGAGCCAGCTGGACATCACCGGTCTGACGGTGGAAGCCGTCGGCTCCGACGGCACGGTTAGGCAGCTGGACGCCGATACAGTTCAGATCACCTGCACCGCCGCCGACGGGTTGGAAGCCTGGAAGACCAAGGGTAAGGCCAGCGAAAAGCTGGAAGCCATTAGCCAGGAAACGGTGCTTCTGGTGCAGATGCAGATCCCCAAACCGGACAAAAAAGAGACCATCCGCGTCCGCTTTGACCTGACGGCGCCGCTGGAGAAAGCCGATTGGATCGAAGCCTTCAACGCCAGCGTTTACGAGTACCAGAGCATTTCCACCCTGCTGCCCCAGGCGGCCGGCAATCCCAATCATCTGCTTTGGACGGCCGGGGCTACCGACATCCTCACACGCACCGTCGGCCTTTCTGAGTTCGACACGCTGCTCCGGCAGGCCGTACCCGAGGCTGCAACAGTACAGCGTGTGGCCATCGCATTGACCAGATAACAATATTAATCAAAATATACAGGAGGTAATCAAATATGCATGAACGTTTGGTATGTGGAGCCAAAGGGTTGGGCGTAGCCTTTTTGGGGACCCTGCTTTCGAGGTGGATGTCCGGCCTGGTCCTCAATATGATGGATGCCGGCCAGGCCGCCATCGACACTTCCGCCAGCTGCCTGACGGCAATGGTGGCCATCTGCCTGGCCGTCTACCTGGTCTGGCTGATAATGCGGAGCAGCCGCTTGGACAAGGCCGTCAACCCCGGCACGGTGGATGACTATCACCTGCTGACCATTTCCGCCGCCGGCCTTTGCCTGGGCGCCCTCTATGTGATCGTGGCCTGCTTCAAGCTGGGCTTTGGCAATTTCGGAGACGTCACAGCACTGACGGTTGCCAGCGTCATTATGGCAGCCGGCAGCCTGGTCAGCCTGTATCTGGGCCTGCGCCAGGGCACAAGCAGCCTGTAAGGATTTGAAGGAGGTAAAATCATGAAATTCATCGGAATACTGAACAATATCTTCAGCAGTCATGAGCCCCGTCCGGCTGCCGCGCTTCAGCCGACGCAGGATACGCTGTGCATCAACCTCTTCGCCGGCGGCCAGGGCAACGTCATTGGCGCGCTGGAAACCGTAATGACGGCGGCCTACGCCTTTTATCGCGCGTCGGACAGCCGGCCCGAGCTGCGCAACGGCCTGCTGGCCAGTGTCGATCTCGATGCCAACAACCCCGGCGTGGCCGTGATGAGCCGCATGGGCGAGGCTATCAACACGCTGGCGTCGGCCGATACCACAGGAGCGCTGCTTGGCCCGCTGGAGGTGATCAATGCCAGCATTTCGCAGGGCATGAAGACATCCACGGATCAGTCGACCATCGACGATATGGTCCAGGGCTCCGAATCACAGGCCCTGATCCGTGCCGTATTGACGCCTGCCGAGTCATCCCGGCCCCGTGCATACGGAGGCTACGGCCTGCCCAAGATCACCCGCATCTGGGATCCCCAGATCCTGCAAGTCGATACCCTGCAGGATCTGATGGCCCGTATCAAGCGTGCGTATCTGGACGGCCGCAAGATCCTGATCCGCATCGTCGGTTCGGCCACCGGCGCAACCGGCGCCACCATGCACAACACGCTGCCCAGAGAGATCTATACCATGTGCCTGCAGGCCAACGACAAGCTGATCGAAAACCTGCGCATCCACTCCGTCGTGCTGATGGGCTATGCCGCCCATCCTTCGGCCGACAGCCAGGAAGACAGCAGCGTCCACCTGGATTCCAACGAAGACGCTGTGCGCGTATCCAACTGGTGGGCGAATCGCCAGGCGATGGGCATCGACCGGTATGTCGCCCGCACCTATTTCATCGATACATCCAAAAAGCAGATCTGCTGCGACGCTTACAGCGCCGGCGGCGACCAGGGCCGGCACTACACGCTGGGTGACCTCTACACCCTGCTGGCCATGAAAGAGGGCGCCGAGACCGCTTTTGCGCCCGAATACGACGGATACCGCGTCTTTTGTCCACGCGATGGCGATGAGCAGGATCCCCGGGTCCGTTGGGACATGATCGCCGATACGCAGTTTAAAGAAAACTTCGTCAGTATCGTGCGCCTGGCCGCTTTCGTCTGGCTCAAGCTGCGGCCCATGACACAGGGGGTGGGTGACGATGAGATCCGCGTCGCGCCCCATGTCAAAAAAATGCTGGGCAGCAAAGCCAGCGCCGCGGATCTGGAGCAGATCGTCAAGCCCCTGGAAGCCATGATCGCGCTGAGCGGCGAGGTGCTGAAGATGGCCATGGAAATTTCTGCCACGGGGACCGACTGGGCCGGATGGCGGGCACAGACCCAGCCCCTCAGCCGCGAAGAGACCACCCTCTTCGACCCCCGCCTGATCGACCGGATCCTTCGTGGGGAGATCCGCGGCGAAGACGTCAACGAATTCGAGCTGGACGAACTGACCGATTACGAGGTGGGCGGCGGCAGCTGGCGTTCGGCCTATACCACCGACCTGACCGTCAACAGCGTCTATCAGACCGCCACTGCGTCTCTGAGCCGCGGAGACACCATCGTTGAGTATTTGCTGAGCATTTACCGCATCCTGCGAGTGTAATAGGGAAGGAGAAGAGTTATGCATAAGATTTTTAACGGCATCACCGATCAGTGTGACCGCGAAATTCGCGACACCCTCAAAAACTCCGGCGGATTCACCCGGATCACCAGCGAGATGCTCACCAAGGCCTTCCGGGACGGGGCTGAAGCCGAGCCGGTCAGCCCGGCCCGTGCCGTCGAGATCGACCCCAACATCAATCGCCCCTATCGCGAGAGCTGCCGGGCCCTGGAGGGGGACAACGATTTGCAGGCTGCCTTTTTTGCCACGGTGGGCCTGCTGGCCGTGCGTATGCTGCGCGGCCACCGCACCGCCTTTGAAGTCCGTACATTCCCCCAAAACGACATGACGCTGGCCATTGTCGAGCAGCTGGAGCATGACACCGGCCGGGACGGCCTGTATTGCGGCCTTTTCTGGCATGACGGAGATGATAAAGAGCTTCTGGCCGTGTATTACCCTCAGAACGGCGTGCTGGCTGCTGCGCCCGGCATTCCCCAGCGTGTGGTGGAGGATCTGGATCTGCCTTTCCTGACGTGGGACGGTACGAAGGCCCGCTGGAGCGACCCCATGCCCCGCCTGTCTCCCGACTGCCAGCGCCGCCTGCGTTTCATGGTCGAGCGCCTCTATCCCGCGCGTCCCTATCCCGGCGCCGCCGCGTGGCTGGAAGGCTGCGGCGTGCAGCTGGATGCTGCCGAGCGCAGCCGGCTGAAAGGCCTTGTGCGTATCGATGAGCCCCGGTCGGTGGTTGAATTCATCGGCGAGGCTCGGATGGCTGCTCTCACCGTGCCCGGCTGCCGCCTGCCTGAGGTCTTCATGCCGCAGCTGGCCGTCATGCAGTGCGGCCATGACGCGCACCCCGCGCATATGGGCGATATTCTGGAGCTCAATGGCACCAGGATGCACGTCTTGCCGCCCATGACGTCTGAGCTGCTGGATTCCGACTGCGCCGTTTTGTCGGCCCGCTACCTGCCCGACGGTTTTGACAGCGTCCGTGTCGACCTGACCATCCGCTGCGACGGCGAGATCCTGGCCCGCAGCCGGACCTATGCCGCCAATGAGATCATCGATATTACGGCCGCGCCCGCTGTGCTGCAGAATTTCCACATGGCCAACGTGAGCGACGCTGACTGGACCGGCAGATTCCTCATCGCCACCAACTTCAGCCGGCCCAATCGCAATAACATCGCATCGGTCGGTTACCCGCTGGCCGAGTTTGGCGAGATCGACAGCTGCATCATCCGCCCCAACGGCCGAAATGATGTCGAGCGTTTTATGCTCACTTCCAAAAATGCCGAGTGGGCCTTGTATAAGACCGGCATCGAGACCAAATACGCCACCCTCTGCGATATCAACGGGGCGCCGGTCGTCAATCTGATGACCGAACCTGCGTCCTGCCGCTGGACACCCGGCCGATTCCAAGGCACCGCTTACATCAGCATCGACGGCGGTACCACCACCAGCCACCTGGAGGTGGTGCTGGACGATCTGTTCGAGCCGGATCCTCAGCTTCTGGATATCCGGGCCGACGAGCTGTGCCAGCCGGTCGGCCCCATGGATCCCGGCAACTTTGACGAGATCTGCAGGACCATCGGTATGCCTGATTTCAACGGACCGCTGCATCCCACCGCAGTCCAGCGTTTTCACATGGATGGCGCACCCGGCGATCTGGAATTCCCCGGCGGCATGAGCCGTCTGCTGAATTTCAGCAGCGACGATCTGGCAAAGCTGACCGAGGACCGCAAGGGCAGCCTGGACCTCTTCCTCAATATGAAAGGCGGAAGCAGCAGCCGCCGCATGGCCGACGAGAATGAGAATGAGAATGCCTATATCATCGCGTTGGCCACGTTTGTTCAGATGGCCTATCTGTGGCTGACTTCCCATGGACAGCAAAGAATAGAAATTTTGATGGCATACCCCGGCGGCGCCCGTCAGCCCCGGGCTCTGCGCAAGGCCGTCAATATGGTGGCGCGCAATATTCCCAACAAGGATCTGCACTGCACGACCTATACCGAGGCGCAGGCGGCCGGCGAGTACGTCCGCAAGATCCGTCCCAATGGTCTGGCCATCGGCAGCTGCACTGGCCTTGTTGTCATCGATCTCGGCGGCAGCACCTCGGATATCGACGTCTGCCGTGAAGGCGAGAGCTGCCTCTCCGAGTCGTTGGTTTACGCTTCCAATATCTCCCAGCTGTCGGCCGGGCTGGCACTGATGCGCCGGCCCCACGAAAAAGCCCGCCGCCACTGGAATAGTCACGGAGCATACGGGGTCCTCAACGGCATTTTCGGCCGCATTGGACCCAGCAGCGGCCCCGATGTGGCGGCACTTGCCGCGAGCCTGTCCCGCCGCCTGGCCGACGCCATGGCCTCCGGAGAGGTCAGCCAACAGCTGGATGCCGTCTATGACGAAAAGAACCGCAAGCTTTTGGAGCAGCTCTACCGGACCGTCAACTGGAATCTGTCCGGCCACGACGCCTTTACCCTGCATTGGCATGAGCTTTGGGCCCTGCCCTATATCGACATTCTCACCAGCGCCGTGGGTCAGCTGCAGGACCAGCCTGCAATTGCCGCCTTTGTCGGCAGCGGCAGCATTTTCCTCAAAGGGGTGCTCCAGGCCGATCCGGCCTTTAAGAATCGCATCGATCGTCACATTTGTGACAAGAGCCATGTGACCACCTTCGCTTCGGCCTTTGTGGGGGATGCGAATAAGCCCGAAGTGGCCAGAGGCATGATCTACGCCCATCAGGCCGGCCTGGCTTCTCCGGACGGCGGCGAGAGTGAAGCTTCCATGATCCGGCGCACCCTGCAGGCCCTGAAGCCCATGCTGCCGGAACATAATGTCCGTCTGCAGAATCGTTATGCCGCTCTGACCGAAGAGCGCAGCTGCTCCATGCATGATGTGCGCCAGCTGGTTGGGGATACCCTGGCCGCAGACCTGACCCGCGAAGAGTACGATGCCTTTGTCCGCCGCGTGACCGAGGAAAAACTTGTGGCAGACGAAGAAACGACCGCCGACGCCTTTGGCCTGTACAGCGTCTATGACCTGCTTGTTTATTCGGCCGATACCATGGGCGGCTTCGACGCTTTTGAGAATATTGTGATCGAGACCCTGGAGAGTTTCCCGCTGGCCTGCACCTGCAGCACCGAGAGCCGTGAGATCCTGCTGTGGCTGATCGCCTTCAACGTGGCCAACCGCAATTTGCTGCGTCTCCAGCGGGCTGAACAGCTTTAAGCTGGGGCGAAAAGGAGGCCATGCCATGAAACGGACCAATATCCTCAAGCTTTCGGCAGCAGCCGCCGCGGCGGCTGCTGCCGCGGCGGCCTGGGTCCTGCTGCCCCGGATCAGCGAATGGGCCGGCGGACAGCAGAACATCACCAATTTTCTTCTGGTGCTGCTGCTCCTGCAGCAGCTGCTGAAAATGACCTTTGCCGAGATCAACAGCTGGAAGAGCTCGGCCGGGCAACCGAAGCCCCACCGGCCCGCGGCCGAGCCGGCGGCGAGGGAGGGAGGGACGGTGGCCTTTCCCGTGCGCGGAGAACCGCCGATCATCCCGCTGGCCGATGCCGCGGCAGAACCGCGGAAGGACGGCGGAGCAAAGGAGGAGGAGATCCCCCCGGCGCAGGAGCAGCTGCCGGTATCCGACGGCTTCCGGCCGCCGGAACGGGCGGAAGAGGTCCGTGGGCCGGAAAAACAGCCCAGATATTTCGACGAAAAGCACCAGCTGGGCTACGGAGCGCTGGTCAGCCGGAGCCAGATCAGTCTCAGTCAGACGCCGCGGCTGCTGCTGACCGCCCAGCGAAACACCTTTATGGTGTACGGGGCGGGGGAGGAGATTCTGCTGGAGCCTTCGCCGCACTGGTTTGAACGCCCGTGCAGCGCCGGGGACCTGCTCAATGAGCAGTTCAGCGCGTTGTTTGATCTGCCGTCACCGGTGCGGGGACACAGATATCTGCTGCACGAGACCGGCATGACGCCCGCCCTGCTGCGGGACTGCGGCGACGGAGAATACGCACTGATCCGCAAGGGCCGTCTGTCTGTGGAAACATTCTGACGGCCGGCCGCGCGGCTGTAAGGCTGTAAGGAAGAAAGGAGCAAGAAAATGAAAAAGCTGGTGATCATCGCGCTGGCCGCGGTGCTGGTCCTGACGCTGGGCCGTACCAACCCCGACGTGGGGGATTTCGTCCGGTATTACGAGGGCGGCGAATGGCAGAACGAAACGCCGCTGCTGGAGCAGATGCCCGAAGGGCTGCGTTCGGCGCTGGACGTGGGTATCGAAGGCCAGATCCGCAAAAATTACTATATCGCCTCAGTCTACGATTTCGGCGGCTGGCGCTTTCTGGGCGTGGCCGGAGACTTTTATGTTCTGACCCGGCCCGTGCAGGAGGCAGCCTGACCGGGACCGGCTTTCTAAAGGGCCGCCCTTCGGGGCGGCCTTTTGACGTGTCTGTGCCGGCGGGGGATTGAAAAAAGCGCCGTTCTGTGCTTAAATATGGCTAAGACGAGCGGCCGCCGGCCGCTTTTTACGGAAGGAGAAGCGTTATGGAAGATATGTTCGGCAGAGAATGGATGAAAAACGGCTGCAACTGCGCCCAGTCGGTGCTGGTGTCGCTGGCAGGGGAGGTCGGCCTCAGCCGGGAGATGGCCATGAAGCTGGCCTGTCCGCTGGGCGGCGGCTGCCGGGCCGGCGAGATCTGCGGCGCCGCCACCGGCGCGCTGCTGGCCCTGGGCATGGTCACCGGCAACACCGACCGGCTGGACAAAGAGACCCAGCAGAAGGCATATGCCCTCTATATCGAGTTCGACCGGCGGTTCAAGGAAAAATACGGCGCGCTGACCTGCCGCGGCCTGCTGGGTGTCGATACGTCGACGCCGGAGGGCAAGGCCTATTTCCACGACCATCCCGAGCTCAAGGAACAGCACTGCTTTGAAATGATCGACGGAGCCATCGGCATCGTCCGCGCGCTGCTGCGTGAACGGGAAAGCGCGGGGTCGGCCGATGGGATCTAAAAAGGGGACCGGTGAGGTGCGCGCATGGGTCTGATCGCACAAATGAAACGCAGTCTGCGGAAGCATACGGCATTTGAGGAAGAAAATACCCTGCTGCTCATGGCAGAGGCCGTTTTCGCCGGCATCGTACTGCAGATCACCAATCCGTACTATCAGTTTTTCGCCGCGGCCATGGGCGCCGACGAGGTGGCCATCAGCCTGATCTCGTCGCTGCCTTCCTTCTGCGCCCTGTTCGTGCTGCTGCCTTCGTCGCTGATGATCGACCGGGTGCGGGACAAGAAAAAATTCCTGATGACGGTCATTTCTGTCTGCGGCGTCATTCTGCCGCTGGTGGCGCTCTCGCCCTTTTTGGGTGATCGGGGCTATTGGTTTTTCATCATCGGCATCTCGGTGTGGAACGCCCCCTATATCTGCTATACCGTCGCCTGGCAGAGCTATTTTTCCGACCTCTATCCGCCGGCCCATCGCGCGCTGCCCTATTCCCGGCGCCAGATGGTCTATAACGCCGTACCGGTCTTGACCATGCTGCTGGGCGGTCTGGTGCTCAGCTGCCTCTGCACCACCCAGTCGGCCAAGATCCTGGCCTATCAGATCTTTTACTTTACGGCCTTCGGCGCTTCCATTCTGCAGCGCAAAGCCATCCGGCACACCCATTGTCCTCCGGCGGCGGAGACCGGGGCGGCCGGGAGCGCGGGCGGAGGGGGCTCTATCCTGCGGGAGTTTGCCGGCGCCATCCGCAACCTGCGGCGCCATCCGCGGTTCTGCCTGTTCCTGCTGCTGCTCTTCTGCTTCTATTTCGCGTGGCAGATGGCCTGGCCCATGTTCTTTATCTATCTGGTCAGCGAGACCGGCTTCAACGAGATCGCCAAAAGCGTGCTGGACGTGGCCTCCTACTTGGCGCTGACCCTGACCTCCACCTGGTGGGGCAGGCGCATCGACAAATACGGCCCACGCGGCTCGACGGTGCTGGGCATGCTGGGGGCGGCCACCGTGCCGGCCTGGACGGTCTGCACCGGCAACTACTGGGTCATTCTGGTCAGCTATATTTTCAGCGGCGCCACAGCCCCCGGCTTTCAGCTGGGACTGTTCAACGATATGCTGGATAACCTGCCCGACGAAAACAAATCCCTCTATATCGGCATCTACAACCTGGTCATGCAGATCTCCAATTTCGTGGCGCCTCTGTGCGGCACGGCCCTTTACAGCATGATCGGTTCGGTGCGCACCATGTATCTTTCCAGCACGCTGCGCCTGTGCGCAGCCGGTTTCTTTGCCCTGCGCTTTTTCCTCATGCGCAGGCCCAAAGCCGCCCCGGCCGGAAAGGCATGATTTTTGAGCTGCCGGCACATGTGCATTTACCCGGCCGCACGGCAGCGTGCGGCCGGTTTTTTTATGCGGCCGGCGGAAAGTGAACTGGAAAATGTAAGAAAATTGAAAAACAAAATGCAAAGCGTCTATCTTTCGCGGAAGGATTCGGAAAAAATATGGTTAAAACGACAAAAAAAGGCGCCGGCTTCACCTTTTGGTTGCAAAAAGGGCGTTTTTATTGTATGATAAACGTGAATTCATAAGGCGCAAGGAGGCTTCCGTATGGCCCTGTTTGTTGAAGGTGTGATCATTGACTGCCGCAGCACAGCAAGGGGTTTCTGCGGGGTCTCTGCATCTTTGCACAGGCAGAACGGAAGATAGGGAAGCACCTCGCAGGGGGTGCTTTTCGCTTTTTTGTCCGTTTACTGTTTCTGGAAAAATAAATTGGTCCAAAAGCGCTGAAAGAGTGAAAAAACAGTAAGAAATCGAAAGAAGAAAGGTTGGGATCATTGGGATTATGAAAAAAGTCATCGTAGTCATGGGCTCCGACAGCGACCTGCAGGTCATGGAGGGCGCCGTCCGCATGCTGCGTCGGTTCGGCGTGCCTTTCGACGTCCGCATCGTTTCGGCCCACAGAACGCCTGCGGCGGCGGAAACACTCTCCAAAACGGCGGAGGCCGAGGGGGCCGGCGTCATCATCGCCGCTGCCGGCAAAGCCGCCCACCTGGCCGGTGTGCTGGCCGCCAATACGATCCTGCCCGTCATCGGCGTCCCCATCAAATCGAGCACCTGGGACGGCATGGACAGCCTGCTGTCGACGGTGCAGATGCCTTCCGGCGTGCCGGTGGCCACCGTGGCCATCAACGGCGCCGAGAACGCCGCCATTCTCGCCGTGCAGATCCTGGCCGGCAGCGAACCGCGCCTGGCAGAAGCGCTGCACGCGTTCAAGCTCGAACAGGAGAAAAAGGTCCTGGAAAAGGATGAAAATATCAGAAAACAGTATAGTGTTACGGAGGCAAACGTATGAGTGTCACAAAACTGGAACAGCTTTACGAGGGCAAGGCCAAGAAGGTCTTCAAGACCGATGATCCCGAGCTTTTCATCGTCGATTACAAAGACGACGCCACCGCCTTCAACGGCCTTAAGAAGGGCCAGATCATGGGCAAGGGCGTCATCAATAACAAGATGTCCAACTATCTGATGCAGAAGCTGGAAGCGGCCGGCGTGCCCACCCACTTCGTCGAGCAGATCTCCGACCGCGAGACCGTCGTCAGGAAGGTGTCCATCGTTCCGCTGGAGGTCATCATCCGCAATATCTCGGCCGGCTCCTTCGCCAAGCGCTACGGCGT
>CAMEZQ010000035.1 GCA_945947915.1 uncultured Clostridia bacterium
AGCCACGCCGTTCCTGAGAAAATACAATATTACTTTCTTATGACCCCCGCCCATTTTGTCGGGGCGCTTTTTTGCTGTCAGCGCTTATTTCTTAACGCCGGCGTATTTGGTCACGATGTTCTTGAGGATCTCACAGCAGCTCTCCATCTCCTGCAGGGAAACGTATTCGTAGCGGCTGTGGGCGTTGCCGCCGCCTGTGCCCAGGTTGGGGCAGGGCAGGCCCATATAAGACAGGCGCGCGCCGTCGGTGCCGCCGCGGGCAGCCACCGAATAGGGCTTGAAGCCGGCCTCCTCGATGGCGGCATAGGCGATGTCGATCAGCTCGGGGTGCTCCATGACCGGCTCGCGCATGTTGTAATAGGAATCGGTCAGGGTCAGCACGACAGTGCCTTCACCGTATTTCTCGTTCATATAGGCGGCCACTTTTTCAAAGCGGGCCTTTCTGTTTTCAAACAGCGCCTTGTCGTGGTCGCGGATGATGTATTCCATAACGGTATGCTCCACGTTGCCCGACATGCCGTTGAGGTGGGCAAAGCCCTCGTAGCCCTCCGTGAACTGAGGCGCTTCGTTGACCGGCAGCATGCCGTGGAATTCCATGGCCAGCCACAGGGAGTTGACCATGGCGTTCTTGGCGCCGCCGGGATGGGTATTGGTGCCGAAGATCTCCACCTTGGCCGCCGCGGCATTGAAGTTCTCATAGGAAACCGCGGCAGGGCTGCCGCCGTCGACGGTATAGCCCACGTCGGCGCCGAAGCCGGCAACGTCAAACTTGTCGGCGCCGCGGCCGATCTCCTCGTCGGGGGTGAAGCCCAGCTTGATGGTGCCGTGGGGCACTTCGGGATGCTCGATGAAATACCTGGCCATCTCCAGGATCTCCACGATGCCGGCCTTGTCGTCGCCGCCCAGCAGGGTGGTGCCGTCGGTGACGATCAGTGTGTGGCCCACATGGGCGGGATCGGGCGTGAAGGCATAGCCCTTTTCGGCGTTGACGACGATCTCGCCGCCGGTGTATTCCACCGTGCGGGGATGGATATTTTCGCAGGGCATGTCAATGACGGTGTCCATATGGGCAATAAAGCCGACCACCGGGGCGTCCTTGCAGTTGCCCTCGACGGTGCCGTAGACATAGCCGTTGTCATCCATAAAGGCGTCGGCAATGCCCATGGCCTTCATGTCCTCCACCAGCATGGCGCCCAGGACCTTCTGCTCGGGCGTGCTGGGGCAGGTGGGCGACTTGGGGTCGGAATTGGTGCCCACCGCCACATACTTCAGGAATCTTTCTGTCATGTTCATCAGAGATACGCTCCTTCTCTAAATTATTCTAAATGATAATACCGTTATATCGTGCTGGCCTCTGTGCCGGCCGGATCATTCTCCGCCGCCCAGCAGATCCAAAAACGGCTCCACAGGCAGCTCGGCCAGGGTCTCTCCGCCCGGCGCCGTCCTCTGGGGCAGCCCCACATACAGGGTCTCGTTGTCCAGCGTGACATTTTCGGTCAGAACATCGTCGCTCAGCGCCTCCGCCCAGCCCGTATCGTATTCCCGCTGGGCGCACCAATCGGCCAGCGCCGACCGCAGCGCCTCCACGGCCGCCGCCGCACGGCTGCCGAAGAGATTGGAAAAGCGCAGCTGCAGCCCGGTGGCGGCGCTGAACACTTCACAATAATAGGTCACAGCGCTGACATCCAGGGTATCGACGCTCTCAAATCTGCGCAGCACGGCGATATAAGCTTCCGGCGCGTCCAGCAGCTCGTAGGTAAAAATGGCCGTGCGCACGGTATCCGAAGGTTTTTGCCGCACCAGCTCAAAGAACCGCGCCTGGTCTTCGGCCAGATAGGAAAACTCGTTTTCATAGTGGGCGTTGATGTTCTGCAGCGCCTGGGAGCTGCCGGCTGTGAACCAGGGAAAGGCTGCCTGATAAACGGCCAGCACGCGGCCGGTGTCGTCGGTCAGCCTTTCGTCCATGACCAGCCGGTCGGCCGCCAGGGCGGCTGCGGCGTCGGGATATTCCACCGTCGTCTGCTTTTCGATCTCCTGGGTCTGCTGCTGGCTCTCCACCGGATCGTCAAAGCGCACCAGCGTACAGCCGGTCAGCAGGCTGCTGGACAGCAGCAGAAATAAAAGAAGACTCAGACAAGCTTTTTTGTTTTCATTTTTCTTCATGGTCGGAACAAAGCTGGATAAAATGCCGGAAAAGGGGTGCGAAATCGGGGGTGCGCTCGTCCCAGAGCAGATTGGTCAGACGCTCGGGATGGAACTGGGTGCCGAAGATGGGGCGGCTCTCATGCTCGTAGGCCTCGCAGATGCCTTCCACCGAATAGGCCGTGGGGATCAGACCCTCGCCCAGCCGCCGCACGGCCTGGTGATGGGTGCTGTTGACGCGGAACTGCCGGCCGAACATCCGGTCAAGCAGGCTGCCCTCCTTGGTGGTGATGGGATGGCGGATATCGACGTTCATGTGCACGACGCCCATCTGCTCCACCAGGTCCTGGTAGATATCGCCGCCCAGGGCGACGTTAATGAACTGGAAGCCGCGGCAGATGCCGAAAATGGGCTTGCCCCGGTCATAGAAGGCCTTGAACAGGCGCATTTCGTAATCGTCGCGCCGGTCGTCCCACTTGACGCTGTCGTTGAGCTTTTCCTCGCCGATGAGGCAGGGGTTGACATCCTCGCCGCCCGACAGCAGCAGGCCGTCGCACAGCTCGGCGTATTCCTCGACGCTGGTCTCGCCGGTCAGCAGCGGGACGCCGCCGGCTTCGTCGACAGCGCGGATATAGGCCGAGGGCGAAACGATGCGGCGCAGGCCCAGACGCACATTCTGGGCGACGCCGGCGCCGTCGTTATAGGCGACGGTATTGTCCGATGTATTGCTGATGCAGATGATGGGTTTTCCGCAGATCATAACGATAATCTCCTTCATTCATACAATATGCCCGGGCATCCGCCCGGAACGGCCGTCCTTCTGCCTCCCGGCAGCATGTCGGGCCGCTTCAAACCGTTTTTATCATACCAGAAATACGCCGGCTTTTCAACCGGCCGGGCGCCGGCGGCCGCCGGCTTTTACTTATTTTTTACTTTCTTCTTGCTTATACTTGACTTTCACCGGACAGTTTCTCTATAATTTATACTGTAATTGAATGGGCCAAAACGGCCCGCGTGTGCGCAGGCGCACGGGAAAAATACGAGAGGTGAACGATTTGAGTTTTTTTGATCTGCTGACCCTGGCCATAAAATTCCTGGGCGGCCTGGGCATCTTCTTCTTCGGTATGTCCACCATGAGCAGCGCGCTGGAGCAGATGGCCGGCGAAAAGCTGCAGAAAACGCTGGAGGCCATGACCGGCAACATCTTCAAGGCGGTCGCCGCCGGCGCGCTGGTCACAGCCATTATCCAGAGCTCCACGGGCACGACGGTCATGGTCGTCGGCTTCGTCAACGCCGGCATTATGACCCTGCAGCAGGCCGTGGGCATCATCATGGGCGCCAACATCGGCACCACCATCACCGCCCAGCTGCTCAGTCTGGACTCCGGCTCCTCGGCCGGCAGCCTGCTGGCCATTCTCAAGCCCTCGACCCTCTGCTACATTCTGGTCGCCATCGGCGCCATCACCCTGACCTTCTCCAAAAAGAAAAAGCTGCAGACGGTCTGCCAGATCCTCATCGGCGTCGGCCTGCTCTTCGTCGGTATGACCACCATGGAAAGCGCCGTCTCGCGTCTGAACGAGCTGCCGGCCTTCCAGCAGGCCTTTACCGCCCTCAAGAATCCCGTGCTGGGCATCATCGTCGGCGCCGTGGTCACCGCCATCCTGCACAGCTCGGCAGCCTCCATCGGTATCCTGCAGGCAGCCGCCGCCACCGGCGCCGTTTCCTACGCCGCCGCCCTGCCCATCATCATGGGCCAGAATATCGGTACCTGCTGCACCTCCATCGTCTCCTCTCTGGGCGGCAACAAAAACGCCAAGCGCACGGCCATGATCCACTTCTACTTCAACCTCATCGGCTCGGTGCTGTTTATTGCCGCCATTTACGGCATCAACGCCCTCATCGGCTTCTCCTTCTGGGAAGAGCCGGTCACCAAATCGGGCATCGCCAATTTCCACACCCTGTTCAATATCACCGTCACGCTGGTGCTGCTGCCCTTCCGCAGCCAGCTGGTCGCTTTGGCCGAGCGCACCATCGGCGCCCATCAGGAAGAGCCGCAGGAAAAGCTGCTGGCTCTGCTGGACCGCCGCTTCTACGACACCCCCTCGGTGGCGCTGGAGCAGTGCCACAAGGTCATCCGCGGCATGGGTGAGCTGGCGCTGGAAAATGTCCGCATGGTCATTCACGGCATCGTCGACCACGAGGCCTTCGACGCGCAGGCCTTTGAGTCCAACGAGGAATTCATCGACACCTGCGAAGCGCGGGTCAATACCTATCTGCTGGGGCTCAAGGACAGCGATCTTTCCGACAACAGCAAACGCGCCTACACCGAGATCCTGCACGCCGTCGGGGAATTTGAGCAGATCGGCGACTACGCCGAGAATCTTTACGAGCAGTATAACCTCATCGTCGACAGCGAGATCACCTTCTCCGACGAGGCCATCTGCGAGATCGGCATGATGTCCAACGCCGCCGAAGAAATGATCACGCTGACCATCGAGTCCTTTGAAAAATCCGACAGCACCTATTCGCCCTGTCTGGAAGCCCTGGAGGAAGTCATCGACATTCTGAAGGAAACGCTGAAGGAGAAGCACATCAAGCGCCTGCAGGCCGGCCAGTGCACCGTCAAAAACGGCATTCCCTTCCTGGATATCATCCACAACCTGGAAAAGATCGCCGACCACTGCTCCAACATCGGCATCTACGTTTCCATGTATGCCGACAGCGCCAACGCCTTTGACGTACACGAATACCGGCGTGTGGCCGAGGAAGCCGCCCAGAATCACAGCCAGCAGTGGCTGACCTATTACGAAGAGCGCTACCTCAATATGATCCTGATGAACCAGTATGCAGAAGCCAGCCAACAGCTGGAATCCCGCCAGTAACACACAAATAAAATACCCCGCCGCACAACCGTGCGGCGGGGTATTTTTTATATGCGCTTTGCGCTGCTTATATCTCCTGGTCGTCTTCCTGGGGTTTGGGGAAGACCTGCACCACCAACTGGGTGATGCGCAGGTCGTCGACTTCGTCGATGGTGACCCGGAGGTTCTGATAGTCAAAGCTGTCGCCCTTCTGGGGATAGCCGTCGAACATCTCGATGGCCCAGCCGCCTACGGTGACGTATTCGGTATCGAACCGGTGGTCGTCGATCTCAAAGGCCTCCAGAAAATCGTAGATGGACAGATCGCCGCTGACCCGGTAGCTGTCGGGGCTGATCTGGGTGATATCGCTGACGATCTCGTCGGTCTCGTCCCAGATATCGCCCACCAGCTGCTCGATGGCGTCTTCCATGGTCACCATGCCCATGGTGCCGCCGTATTCGTCCACGACGATGGCCAGATGCATCTGATGACTGCGCAGCTGGGCCATGACGGCCGGCAGCTTCATGGTCTTGTGGATAAAGCAGGGCGGCATGAGAATGTCTTCAAAATCGGTCATATCCGGCTGGTCGATCAGCTTTTTAAAGAAATGGTCGACGTACAGGATGCCGATAATATTATCGATGGTGCCGCGGTAAACGGGGATGCGGGAAAAAGGCACGTCGAAGATCAGCTTTTTATTCTCTTCAAAATCATCGTCGATATCGATGGCCACCATATCGACTCTGGGCTTTAAGATCTCCTGCGCCGTAATATCGGAAAACTCCAGCGCCGACTGCAGCAGCTCGCTTTGCTCCTCGTCGATGACGCCCTCGTCTTCGATGATCTCAATAATGGAAGCCAGCTCTTCTTCGGTCATCGACGGTTCTTCGGTCTTGCCCCACAGCTTTTCAAACTGGCGGAGCACCCACAAAACCACGACGTTGACCGGCCGCAGCACCGCCATAACCAGCCTGAGCGGCAGGGCGACGGCCACGGAAAAGCTGTCGGCGTTTTTCTTGGCGACGATCTTGGGCGCAATCTCGCCGAAGATCAGAACGAGCACGGTCATCACGACGGTCGCCGCTGTGGGACCCAGGCTGCTGTTTTCCCCAAAGATCGACATGGCGATGACGGTCGCCACCGAGGAGGCGGCGATATTGACCAGATTGTTGCCGATAAGGATGGAAGAAAGCGCGTTGTTATAATCTTCCGAAATATCATATGCGACCCTTTCCCGCAGCCCTTTTTCAGCCGCGCCCTTTTTCAGACGCATTTTGTTGGCCGAAGCGAAAGCGATCTCCGAGCCGGAGAAAAAGGCCGAAAGCGCGATCAGAAGAACGATCGCCGCGTATGGCCAGTAACTACTGTCCATTTTTAATTACCAACTCCTGTTATATAATATGAAAATGCAGATCATTCATGGCTGGCCGCACGGTCCAGCACCAAAACCTCCAGCTTGGTGATCCGGTTGCTGCGGATCTGCCGGATGACCACCCGCAGGCCGCCCTGCTCGAAGCTGTCGCCCACGGAGGGGATATTTTCCAGGACCTCCATGGCCCATGCGCCCATGGTGCGGTGCTCCAGCGCTTCGCTGGAATAGCCCACGTCCATAAATTCAAAGGCGTCCTCGGCCAGCATATCTCCCGAAACCTCATACCGGTCGGGGCCGGTCTGCACGATATCCTCCACCACGTCGTCGTCCTCGTCCCAGATCTCCCCAACCAGTTCTTCCAGGATATCCTCCACGGTAACGATGCCCATAGTGCCGCCGTAATCGTCGGTGATGACGCAGAGATGGGTCTTTTCCCGGCTCATCTCATCCAGCAGCTCATGAATGTTCGTTTTCTTATGTACAAAATGTACCGGCGTCAGCAGTGACTCCAGACGGACGTCACCCCCCCGCAGATATGCCTTCATATACTGCCGCGTCTGCAGGATCCCCACAATATCGTCGATGCTGTCCCGGTAGACGGGAATACGCGAATACTTGTGGGTGCGGATGACCTCCAGGATCTCCTCCCCGGTGCTTTCGATATCCAGCGCGATCATATCTACCCGCGGCGTAAACACGTCCTGCACGGTGGTATCGCTGAAATCCAGCGCCGACTGCACCAACTCTCCCTTTTCCGGCTCAAACCCGCCTTCTTCCTCAATGGTATCGATGATATCATGCAGTTCTTCCTCGGTCATGGTCGGCGCTTCCTCGGCGCCGAAGATCCGCGAAACAAAATCGCTGATGGTCTTGAAGAAAAAGGATAACGGGGTCAGCGCTTTCATCAGAAAGCACATCGAATCGGAAAAAGCCAGCGCCAGTTTCTCGCTCTTTTCACCGGCAAAGCTCTTGGGCAGCATTTCGACAAACAAAAAAACGAAGACCGTCGAAGCCACCGTGGTCCAGGCCACCGAGCCGGTGCCCCAGAGCCGCGTAGCCAGCACGGTGACCAGAGAGGCAAAGGCAATGTGGGTGACGTTGGTGCCGATCAGCATGGTGATCAGCGCACGGTCAAAATCGCCTGCGATCTTCATCGCGCGCCTGGCGCGGCTGTCGCCGTCGTCGGCGTATTTCTTGATGCGGATCTTGTTCATCGAAGCATAGGCTGTTTCGGCGGCTGCAAAATAGGCGCCGGCCAGCCCAAGGATAATCAGCAGAAGAAAGGTCATACTGCTACCGCTACTGTCCATAGAAAAAAACCATCTCCCTGTTTTCATAGAATAAAAGAGTTAAATAGAATTATACAACCTAAATTATACTAAATGCGGCCCCATTTCGCAACTGTCATTTTCCGGCTTTTGGGGCCGCTTTTGCCCGTTTGACAGAAAAGCGCCCGTGCGGACGCACGGACGCTTTGAAATGCTGTCTTTTGATGGCTTTTATTCGGCCCAGTAAACATCCTGGAACCGCATGCCGCCGGCGGCGCTGACCTGGAAGCCCTCCAGCTTGCTGCTGCAGGCGCGGGTGACCACCATCTGATACAGCGGCACGAAGGGCGCCCAGTCATTCAGGAATTCGGTGGCCTTGGTGAAAGTCTCGCCGCGGACCGCTTCGTCGATCTGGGTCTTGCCCAGCTCGATCAGCGCATCCAGCTCCGGCTCGTTGATGCGGGACAGGTTGGCCGCGTTGATGGCGCTGGAATGATAGAGGCCGGTCAGAAACATGCTCATGTTATTGGAGGTGTAGCCGATGATGGAGGCCTCGTAGTCGCCCGACATGATGGCTGTCAGCTGGGTGGCGTAGTCCATGTTTTCGATCTCCATATTGATGCCGACTTCCTGCAGATAAGCCTGGATGACTTCCGCCGTGCGGCGGTTGGCGTCGTTGGAAACGATCATCGAGAAGTTGACGGTGCTCAGATCGATGCCCGACTGCTCCAGATAAGCCTTGGCCTGTTCGGGATCGTAATCCTGGGCGTTTGTCTCGGTGGCGCCTTCAAAAACCATGGGAGTCTGGGAAATGGACTTGGCGCCCAGACCGTTGCAGGCGACGGTGATCACGGCGTCACGGTCGATGGCGGCGTTCATAGCCTTTCTGAAATACTGGTTGTTGAAGGGGAAGACTTCGCTGTTCATGCATACGAAATTCAAGCGGGTGCCTTCGGTCTTGAGGACGGTGATGTCTTCGTTTTCCTCCATGCGCTGGATATCGTTGGATTCGACTTCGATGATGACGTCGGCTTCACCGGCCTCCAGGGCGATGGTGCGGGAGGAGCCTTCCGGAATGACCTTCCAGACCATATTGGTGATCTGGGGCTGATGCTCGGTGTCAAAATAATCTTCATTCTTGACGAAGGTGATGCTTTCACCCAGCTTCTGCTCGACGAATTTATAGGGGCCGGTGCCGATGGGATCGGTGCCGAAATCATGCTCCGCGTCGATCAGCGCCTTGGGAACGATCTTGATGGAGGCCAGATTGTGCAGGACCAGAGCGTAGGGGCCATCCGTGGTGACTTTCACGGTGTATTCGTCCACGACCTCTGCCGCCGTCCAGAAGGAGGTGTAGTCCTTGGTGGTGGGATAGGTCTTGGCCCATTCCATCGACGCGACCACGTCTTCAGCCGTCATATGGCTGCCGTCGTGGAAATTGACGTTCTGATGCAGGTGGAAGATCCACTCGGTATCGCTGATATTCTCGTAGCTTTCACACAGATCGGGCACCGGCTGCAGGGTATCGATGTCGATGGTGAACATGCAGTTGAAGGTCAGGTTGTTCATATAGCCGGCCGTCACGGCTTTGTGATCGAAGGGATGCAGCGTGGGCGGTTCGCTCTCCATGACGATGACGATATCATCGCGCTTTTCGGCTTCCGGCTCCTGGGTCTCCTGTGTCTCCTGCGTATCCTGTACTTCTTCCTTTTCCTGGCTGTCTTCAGCCGCGTCAGCGGAGGTGCATCCGCTGAACACCATCGAGATGATCATGCAGACTGCGATGATACATGCAAAACCTCTGGCGGCTGCGCCTTTCAACATTCTTTCCATTTTTCTTCACCTCAGAATAGATTTTTGGAAGTTTGTCTGGTTTTGCATTTGCGGATGCCAATGTTTTGGAGGAAAATGAAAAAACGCCCTCATCCGTAAATAGGATGAAGACGCCTGCGCGCGATCATGACCACCTGTTTACGACATTCCAACAAATGCGTTCCCTGTAACGGGGGAAAACCGGCGACGCCTACTGGCGCTGGCCATGCCAGCTTTTCGGGCCGCAACTCGAGAGTGAGTTCGGCATTTCCACATCGCACCGGGCTTCCACCCTCCCCGGCTCGCTGGCAGCGCTGAAACATGCTTACTGATCTCTGTCACTGTTTTTTGTATGAACTTCGTGTATTATTAAACCACGCTCTTCTTCTCCCGTCAAGAACTTTTTCTGAATTTTCGTTAATTTTAAAGAAACTATTTCTTTTGCACAATATTTGTTTTTTCCTGCCGGTGCGTTTAGGCAAAATAGATAATTTTTCAGAGAAATCTCTCAAAAAGCAAACGCCCCGCCGGAAGCTCCGGCGGGGCGTTGGAAAGGGGACGGACTTATTCAGCCCAGGAGACATCTTCAAAACGCACGGTGCCGCTGGCGCCGACGACAACGCCCTGCAGGCCGGCATTGTAGGCGCGGGTGACCACCGATTCATAGAGGGGCACATAGGGAGTCAGCTCGTTGATGTAGGCGGTGACTTCCTGATAGGTGGCATTGCGCTCCTCTTCGTCGGTCTGGGTCAGGCCCAGGTCGAGCAGCTCGTCGATATGGGCGTCACGGACGCGGGACTGGTTGGCCGCGTCGATGGCCGACGTATGGAAGGTACCGTTGAGGTATCTGTCCAGCGTCGTGGAGGTATAGCCGGTGACGGCCGTGTTGCAGTGGCCGCCCATGACGTCATTGAGCCATGCGGCATAGTCCAGGCTCTCGATGGTCATCTCCAGGCCGATCTCCTGCAGGTAAGCCTGGATGACTTCGGCGGCGCGGCGGGTGGCGTCGGTGGCGACGATGCAGCTGAAGGTGACGGTGCTGGGATCCACGCCCGACTTTTCCAGGTATTCCAGCGCCTTTGCGGGATCATAGCCTTCGGCGTTTTCCAGCGACGTGCCGGCAAATACCGACGGGCAGGCGGCCGCTGCGGCCTTGCCCTCGCCGTTGAGGGCGACGGTCAGAACAGCTTCACGGTCGATGGCGGCATTGACGGCCTTGCGGAAATCCTTGTTGTCAAAGGGCGCCACTTCATTGTTCATGAGGAAATAATTCATGCGGGTGCCGCTCACCGTCTGCACCTCGACATTCTCCGATGCCTTCAGACGGTCCAGGTCGTTGGTCTCCACTTCGATGATGAAATCGGCCTCGCCGGCTTCCAGCGCGATGGTGCGGGAGGAGCCTTCCGGGATGATGCGCCAGGTCAGCTTTTCGAGCTTCGGCTGATGCGCGGCGTCAAAATACTCGTCAAAGGCTTCAAATTCGATCTTGTCGCCCAGCGTCTGTGAAACGAACTTGTAAGGGCCGGAGCCGATGGGATTCTGATTGAAGTCGTTGCCGGCCTCGATCAAGGCCTTGGGCACGACCTTGAGGCTGGACATATCGACCATCGTCAGCGCGTAGGGGCCGTCGGTGGTCAGCTGGATCGTGTAGGTGTCGACCACCGAAAGCGACGTCCAGAAGCTGGAATACTGCTTGGTGGTGGGATACTCTCTGGCGTATTCCATGGAAGCCGCCACGTCTTCGGCCGTCATATGGGTGCCGTCGTGGAAAAGGATATTTTCGTAGATCTTGAACTGCCAGGTCACGTCATCTACCTGCTGCCAGCTCTCGCACAGGTCGGGCACCGGCTCCAGGGTAACGGGATCGGTCTTGAACAGGCTGTTGTAGGTCAGCGCATTCATATAGCCGGCTGTCACAGCCGTATGGTCAAAGGGATGCAGCGTGGGGGGCTCGCTTTCCATGGCGATGACCAGATCGGTGCGCTTTTCGGCTTCCGGCGTATCCTCCGGTTCTTTCACGTCGGTCTGTGTTTCATCCGGCACATCGGCGGCGGGGTCGTCGGCTTTGGCTTTGGCGCAGGCGTTGAACAGAGCGCAGGTCATCAGGGCGGCCATCAGGAGAGCCAGGAACTTCTTGGTTGTGCTTTTCATTTTCTTTCACCTCAGTTTAGATTACATTCCGGGAATGTCAAAACCCTGGTGAAATACAAAAAAGCCTTCATCCGTAAAAGGATGAAGGCTAAAAAAAGCATTCACAACCACCTGTTACGACATTCCAACAAATGCGTTCCCTGTAACGGGGGAAAACCGTCGGCGCCTACCTGCTTATAAAAGATCAAGTTTCGGGCCGCGACTCGGGAGGGATCTTCAACCGTTTCTACTCATGCCGGGCTCACACCGCCCCCGGCTCGCTGGGAATTTCAAATGACGATCTACTGTCTCCGTCAACATCTTTCGTATGAACTTGGCTCTATTAAAACACAAACGTGTTTCTTTGTCAATACTTTTTTTCAGATAAATTTTCGCTGCCCGAACCTGCGCGCCGGCTCTTGTTTCCCGCGGCCGGTATGCTATAATAAAACCGACCGGCTTATCCAAATCCATATCTGCCGTATACGGCCAAGGAGCATACCATGAACTGGACCCTGAAACCATTTGATCAGCTCACCCTAAACGAGCTTTACGGCCTGCTGCGCCTGCGCTGCGAGGTCTTTATTGTCGAGCAGGTGGCCTATCAGGACATCGACGGCCTCGACCAGCAGGCCTGGCATCTTTTCGCCCAGGACGAGCGGGGCGCCGTCATCGCCTGCCTGCGCATCTTCCCCAAGGGGGTGGTCTATCCCGACGCAGCCGCCATCGGGCGCCTGTGCGTCAGCGCTGCCCACCGCCGCCGCGGCCTGGCCTCCCAGATGCTCGACCGCGCGCTGGAGTATATCGACCACACGCTGGCCCTGCCGGCCACCCGCATTTCGGCCCAGCGCTATCTGCAGGCCTTTTACGAGAGCCGCGGCTTCGTCCAGTCGGGCGAAGGCTATCTGGAAGACGGCATCCCCCATATCCCCATGCTGCGCCGCGGCGGCTGCTGATGCATCGCCCGCCGCATCGACCCGGCCATCGCCGGGTCTTTTTTTATTGCTGCTTCCAGGCCGCCATCAGCCGGTCGCTGTTGACCCTTCGCCCGCGGCTGCCGAATGTATCCGGCGCCGGCCGGACGTCCCATACGAGCAGCTTTTCTTCGCCCGGCCTCCCTTCCAGCACCACCCGCCCCGACGGATCGATGACGGCATTGGGCGCCGTCTGCTGCCGGGAAAGGGTGTTGACCGACGCCACCGTCATCACATTCTCCACCGCGCGGGTCATCAGATGGGCACAGATCTGATCATACCGCGCCGGGTCGGGCTGTTCAGCGCTGTCGGAGAAAGCCACCACGCACAGGTCTGTCCCCTGCACATAGAGCGCGCGGAAGGGTTCCGGGAAACGCACGTCAAAACAGATGCGGAAGCCCATGCGCAAACCCGCGATCTCCACGATGCCCGGAAGGGTGCCAAAGGTGAAATTCTCCGCGTCCCACCCCCACAGCGCCTGCTTACCGTAGATTCCTGTCGGTTTTTCGCCGGGGTCAATATACAGAATGGAATTATATCGCCGGTCCCCGTCAAAGCGGACCGTTCCCAAAGCCGCGTGGATCCCATAGGCTTTGGCCGCGCCGCGGCCGCCAGGGCAGCCGGATCGATCTCCGTCCTACGGCTTTCGATGGGCGGATACCCGCAAAGGGCGCATTCGTGAAAACAGACCAGATCGACGCCCTGCCCGGCTGCCTGCCGCATACCGGCCAGAATATGTCCGGTGTTTTCTTCGATGTTCGCCGTACTGGCAAACGGGTAGAGGCTCAGCCGCATGACACCACTTTCTTCGACAATTTATGATTACTGTTTGCAATTTAATTATAAATAATACAAATTGTATTCAATTTCTTCGTTTTTACTTATTATAGCCCACCGGTGTAAAAAAGTCACCTGCTTTCAGATCAGCGCGTACTCCCGCAGCAGCGCCGTCAGCCGGCGGCTGTTTTCCTCCGACATGGGATAAAGGGGCAGCCGGTAGCCGCCCACCTCCAGCCCCATGCGGTTCATGGCGGCCTTGACCGGAATGGGATTGACCTCCAGAAACAGTCCCCGGATCAGCGCCAGATGATCCAGCTGCAGCTTGCGCGCTGCCGGAAGATCTCCTGCCAGAAACCGTTCGACCAGCCGGTGGCAGGCCGCCGGCATGAGATTGGCCCATACCGAGATCACGCCGCTGCCGCCCAGGGCCAGTATGGGCAGGATCTGATCGTCGTTGCCGCTGTACAGCGCGAAATCCTCTCCCACCAGCCGGGCGATGCGCGCGGCATAGGCAATATCCCCGGAGGCTTCCTTGATGCCACAGATGTTGGGATGGACCGCCAGCCGCGCCACCGTTTCCTCCGGGATCGGGCAGGCCGTCCGCCCCGGCACGTTATACAGGATGCAGGGCAGCTCCACACCGTCGGCCACATATTTGAAATGACGGTAGATGCCCTCCGGATTGCCTTTGTTATAATAGGGCGCCGACAGAAGCAGCCCGTCGGCGCCGGCCTGCTGACAGGCCAGAGCCCTTTCCAGCATGACCTGCGGATTGTTCGAGCCGCAGCCGGCGATCACCGGCACCCGCCCCGCCGCCTGCCGCGCGGCGCACCGGCAGACCTCCTGCTGTTCATTTTCACGCAGAGTAGCCGCCTCTCCCGTGGTGCCCAGAACGACGATGCCGTCGCTTCCCTGCTCGATCTGCCAGTCGATCAGCTTTTCCAGCCGTTCGTACCAGACCGACCCGTCTTTCCGGAAAGGTGTCACCAGCGCCGTCAGGGATCCTTCGATCTTTTTCATACCATGCCCTCCATGATGCAGAATTTCTCGCTGATCTTTATGCGTCACGCGGTCGGAAAAGAACAAATAAAAGCCGGCACAGTAAACCTGTGCCGGCTTTGGTGAAAATGTGGAAATTATTCGCAGAGGAAGCAGGAAACAAAGTGGCCTGTTTCGATCTCCTTGAGCTGCGGCTCCTCGCTGCGGCATCTGTCCGTCGCATACTGGCAGCGGTTGGCAAACCGGCAGACAGGTGCGGGATTGATGGGGGAGGTGATCTCGCCCTTCAGCAGGATGCGCTCTTTTCTGGCGCCCAGCTTGGGCAGAGGAATGGCCGACAGCAGCGCCTGTGTGTAGGGATGGACAGGGTTGGCGAAAAGGACTTCGGAGGGAGCCTTCTCGATCAGCTTGCCCAGGTACATAACGGCGATATCATCGGAGAAGTGGTTAACGACCGACAGGTCGTGGGTGATGAACATGTAGGTCAGACCGCGCTGCTCCTGGATCTCGTTCATCAGGTTCAGGATCTGAGCCTGAATGGAAACGTCCAGAGCCGAAACGGGCTCGTCGCAGACGATGAACTTGGGGTCCAGAGCCAGCGCGCGGGCGATACCGATACGCTGACGGCGGCCGCCGTCCAGCTCGTGCGGATATGTATTGATATAGCGCTCGGCCAGACCAACGGTCTCCATGGTCTCCAGAACCTTTTCCAGACGCTTCTGCTTATCGGGGATCAGCTTGTGGAGCTTCAGGGGCTCCTCGATGGTCTGGCTGACGGTCTTTCTGGGGTTCAGAGAGGAGAACGGATCCTGGAAGATGATCTGCATCTCTTTTCTCTTATGGCGCAGCTCGGTGGCGTTCAGCTTGGCGACATCCTGGCCCTCAAACAGGACCTGGCCGCCAGTGGGCTCGTGGAGTCGCAGAATGGCACGGCCTGTGGTGGACTTACCGCAGCCCGACTCGCCAACGACGCCCAGGGTCTTGCCCTTTTCGATGGTAAAGGTAACATCGTCTACAGCGTGAAGAAGGCCTCTCTTAGTAGTAAAATACTTCTTTAAGCCTTTTACATCAAGTAATACTTCGCTCATTTGCCAATCTTACCTCCTGTTTTTACACTTTCCTCATCATAGAGGTGGCACTCGACATAGTGCTCTTCGTTTCTGTAAACGCGCTTGGGTTTGACAGTCTTGCAGATCTCGGTGGCATAGTCACATCTGTCGCAGAATGTGCAGCCTTCAGGCAGATTTGTGGGGTCAGGCATCAGGCCGCGGATGGGCTTCAGCTTGGCCGCTCTGTCATCCAGATTGGGCAGCGAATTGAACAGACCCTCTGTGTAGGGATGTCTTGTGTTGTTGTAAACGTCTTCCAGCGTGCCGTACTCAACGACTCTGCCGCCGTAAACGATGGCGACGGTGTCGCAGATCTCGGCGACGATGCCAAGGTCATGTGTGATCATGATCATGGACGTGCCGTACTTGTCACGCAGACCTCTCATCATGTCCAGAACCTGAGCCTGGATGGTAACGTCCAGAGCGGTTGTGGGCTCGTCTGCGATCAGCAGGGTGGGGTTACATGCCAGCGCGATGGCGATAACGACGCGCTGCTTCATGCCGCCGGAGAACTGATGGGGGAACTCGGTGCCGCGCTCGCCGGGAATACCGACCAGCTCGAGCATTTCCTTGGCCTTCTGAATGGCGCCGGCGTGATTGATGTCTTCATGCAGCTCGATAACCTCGGCAATCTGCTCTTCGACAGTCAGAACGGGGTTCAGAGAGGTCATGGGGTCCTGGAAGATCATGGACACGGCCTTGCCGCGGATCTTGCGCATTTCGTCCTCTGTCTTGGAGAACAGGTCCTCGCCAGCCAGCTTGATCTGACCGCCGACAATCTTTCCCGGAGGGCTGGGGATCAGCCGCAGGATCGACAGAGCTGTTGTGGTTTTACCAGCGCCGGTCTCACCAACGAGGCCCAGCGTCTTACCGTTTTCTACTTTCAGGTCCATGCCGTTCAGCGCATGAACGATACCTTCATCGGTCTTGAACTCAACGACCAGGTCGTTGACTTCAACAGCATATTTCTTGTCACTCATTTTGATTCATGCCCTCCCTTATTTCTGCTTGGGGTCAAGCGCGTCACGCAGACCATCGCCGAACAGGTTCAGGCTCAGGATGGTGGTCATGATGGCAAGACCGGGGAACAAGCACATGTAGCTGTAGTCTCTGATATAGGATCTGGCGTTGGTCAGCAGAGCGCCCCATTCGGGATGCGGCGCGGGAACGCCCAGGCCCAGGAAGGACAGACCGGCGGTCGACAGAATAACGCTGGCGACACGCAGTGTGGCCTGAACGATCAGAGGAGCCATACCGTTGGGAAGAACGTGACCGAAGATGATGGTTCTGTCGGTGGCGCCGATGGCACGGGCAGCCTCGATGTACTCGTTGTCCTTAACGGTCAGCACCGAAGAACGAACGATACGGGCGAAGCCCGGGATACCGGAGACCGACATGGCGATAATCAGGTTGTTGACGCTGGAGCCCAGGGACGCGACGATGGCGATGGCCAGCAGGGTGCCGGGGATAGCCAGCAGAACGTCCATGATTCTCATGACGACCATGTCGATCCAGCCGCCGTAGTAACCGGCGACAGCGCCGATGACCAGGCCGATGGCCAGCGAGACAATGGAGGCGGAGAAGCCGATCTTCAGCGAATACTTGGCGCCGTACAGAACACGGGCGAAGATATCACGGCCCATTTCGTCGGTGCCGAACCAGTGCTCGGAGGAGGGGCCCTGCAGACGGTTCATGATGTCCTGCTTGATGACGTCCTGCTCATAGTCAAACAGGAAGTCAGCCGACAGGGCGATAACGATGATGCACAGGAAGATGATCATGCCGAGAACAGCCGACTTATTGCGGAACAGACGCTTGACGATATCCGCTGTCTGGCTCTTTTTCTTATATTTCTTTGCGACGTCGACGGTGGCGACATTCTTATTCTCACTCATTTTAGATACACCTCCGATTATTTATACTGCGACTTGATTCTGGGGTCGATGAAACCGTACAGAACGTCGACGAGCAGGTTAACGACCGAGGAGCTGACCGAGAACATAATGACGCAGCCCAGGACCATGGGGATATCACGCTTGTTGATGGACTGAACCATCAGACGGCCGATACCGGGCCATGCGAAGACCGACTCTGTCATGACCGAGCCGCCCAGCATGCCGCCGAACTGCAGGCCGATAACGGTGACGGTGGGGATCAGGGCGTTCTTCAGAGCGTGCTTGGTGATGACCTTGGATTCAGCAACGCCCTTGGCGCGGGCTGTTCTGATGTAGTCGGCACGGATAACTTCCAACATGGAAGAACGTGTGACACGGGCGACCGAGGCCATGTGCTGGAAGCCCAGGGTAACACCGGGCAGGACCAGCGATTTCCAGCTGTCGGCACCCGAAGAGGGGAACCAGCCCAGACGCAGCGAGAAGAACAGGATCAGCAGCAGGCCGAGCCAGAAAACAGGCATCGACAGACCGATCAGAGCGATGAACATCGAAACGCCGTCAAAAATGGTGTTCTGCTTGACAGCGGCCCAGACGCCGATGGGCAGAGCCAAGACGACCGACAGCGTGATGGCTGTAACAGTCAGGCGCAGGGTGTTGGGGAATCTGGCAAAGATCTCGATCTGGCAGGGCAGACCGGAGTTGTAGGACGTCTGCATATCGCCGTGGAGCAGACCCCAGATGTAACGGACATACTGAACGAGAACGGGATCGTTCAGACCCATCTGCTCTCTCAGTTCCTCGATCTGCTCAGGTGTCGCCTGTTCGCCAAGGATAACTTTGGCGGGATCGCCGGGCGCCATGCTCATGATCAGATAAATGACCAGCGTGACACCCAGAAGAACAGGAACCATTGCTACGATTCGCTTAACAATAAATTTCCACATGTTTCCTCCTTGAGTTTTTCATTGCGCGAACACGCCGCGCAAGATAATTATTCCGCCGACGCCGCCCGCCGCAAGCGCGGCCGGCTCCTTCGGCAAAATAAACACTGTCCGCGTCTTCACGGGCAGTGCATCCGTCCCCTTATCCGCCCGCTCCCGCATCAAGCCCGGCAGAAGAGACCCACCACAGTCTCCGGCCCGGACAGATGAGCCACGCACGGCCCCTGCCGGGCTCTGCTTCGAATTTGTTGCAGAACCGTAACATCTAATGGGACTTAGAATAATGATATTATACACATATCGATATCCCAATGCAACACAAAATATTCCCTTTTCTTGCGGTTTCTGTCATTTTCGAGAAAAACCGGCCCTATTTTTTGTAAAACATGCACAAAATCGGTTTTCCGAAAATATTCACATTTCCGATTCTGTTGGTGAATTTATAAGTAATTTTCCTTTATTGGTTCTTTTCAATAGTGCGTTTTGCACAAGAAACTTTTGGATTTTTCGGGGCAAAATAGAAGGGTCAAAAAGTTGCAAAACGGTTACAATTCGTGTAAGATAACCGAGAAAGGGAGTGAGTCCATGAAAAAGTTCCGCTTTATCGCGGCTTTTATTGTGATTTGTTCGTTCACGCTGACCTTCGTACAGGCGTCCGCCCCCGTTTCCCCCAAGGTCGTTTTCGCCGCCCCAACCGACGAGAGCACCCCAGACGCCGACCGTCCGCTGGCCGTCGCCGCCGGCGCCGCATCCGCGGCCGATCCCGACCGCTGGTACGCCGTCATGGAAGGCTTTTTTGCCCTGACTGCCCTGGAAGAAACGGCTGCTTCTTCCATCAGCGGCGTTCCCGCAGAGGACGATCCGGAGATCCGCACAATTTTTATTGAAGACACCACTTATGTTTCCATCCGTGATTTTATCGAAGCCATCCGCTCCGACGCCGTGTTCGGGTATAAATCCGGTATGGTCACCGTTTCTCACGACAGCATGTATATGGAATTCCGGCCCGGTCAGATCTATTGCTACGCCAACGGCCGCATTCTTCCGCTGCCCCGTCCCTGCTTTGAGCAGAAAGACACTTTTTATGTGCCTATCCGCACGCTGGCGCAGATCTACGCCTACGACGTCGCCTGGAATGAAGACACCCAGACGGCCACGCTGTTTGAAAGCGCCGAAGCCTTCCTCAGCGGCGAGGCCTTTTACGATTACGACGACTACATGCTGCTGGCCCGGGTCATCCGCGCCGAGAGCGGCAACCAGTCGCTGGAGGGCAAAATCGCCGTGGGCAACGTCATCCTCAACCGGGTGCGCAGCGACGCCTTCCCCGACACCATCTCCGACGTCGTCTACGACCGCAGCTGCGGCGTGCAGTTCACCACGGCCTATAACGGCAGCCTGAACAAAAAGCCCACCGAGGAATGCCTGGTGGCCGCCAAGCTTTGTCTGGAGGGCTATTCGGTGACCGACGAGAGCCTCTACTTTCTGAATCCGCGCATCAGCGGCTCTTCCTGGGTCTGCCGCAACCGCCGCTACGTCACCACCATCGGAGATCACGCTTTCTATTCATAAGAAATTCTTTTCTCTTTCGACAAATCACAAATCAACCAAATTCAAACACAACCGGCCCCGCCTCCCGGCGGGGCTTATTTACGCCCATTTTTTCGTCCAGCCGCATTGTTGCCCTTGCTTCCACACCGAAAATGCTGTATGCTTAAAAAATATGATCTGTTTTCCCGTTTTTACACTGCCTTTTGCTCAACTACGCTCTGTTTTTTAAGGAGGCACACATGGATTCTCCCATCGGGACCCCTGCCGGCGAGCGCCGCGGCTATCTGCGCGAAGATTTCCGCATCTTCCATCTGAAAGATACCTGCGCGACCCGGGTCGGCTATCATTACCACGAGTTTGACAAGCTGGTGCTGCTGCTCTCCGGCAGCGTCACATATTTCATTGAAGACGTCGCGTACACCCTGCGGCCGGGCGACCTGCTCCTGGTGCCCCACGGCAAGATCCACAAGCCGGTCATCGCCTCCGGCGAGCCCTACGAACGCTATGTTGTCTGGACCTCCCCCGACTTTCTCCGGCGGTCCGGACGGCCCGGCCAGGAGCTTTCGGTCTGTCTGGATCCCCGGAACGGCGGCACCCACCTTTCCCTGCCGCCAGCGGCACGGCTGGACCTGCTGCGCCGGCTGGACCAGATCCAGGCGTCGTCCATCTCCGGTGATTACGCCGCCGAACTGATGACCGAGCAACTGTTTCTGCTGTTTATGATCTCCGTCTGCCGCCTTTATCTGGGCAGCCGCCCGCATGCCGCCGGGCCGGCGCCGGACGGAAAGATCCAGGAGATCTGCGCCTATATCGACCGGAACCTTTCCGGCGACCTGTCGGTCGACGCCATCTCGGCGGCCTTTTTTCTCAGCCGCTATCACCTGATGCGCACCTTCAAGGCCCAGACCGGATATACCCTGCATCAGTATATCACCCGGCGGCGCATCCTGCGCGCGGCCGAGCTGATGGCCGGCGGCATGCCGGTGACCAAGGCCGCCGAATGCTGCGGCTATGCCGATTATTCGGCTTTTCTGCGCGCCTTCAAGCAGATCTTCAAGACGACGCCCCGGGCCTTCACCTCACCCGGCGACCCGCCCGATGTTGATCAGGAATAAAAAAACAGGCCCGGAATCGGGTCTGTTTTTTTCTGCCAAGGTTCCCACACCCCGCAAAAATCATTTCTGGCCGTCCAGCTTGTCAAAAACCAGCCTGTAACCGTCGCAGCCAAACTGCAGTGCGCGGTTGACCCGCGAGATCGTTGCTGTGGAAGCACCGGTCTTTTCAGCAATGGACGTATAGGTCATCCCTTCCCGCAGCATCTTTGCCACATCGAAGCGCTGCGCAATGGAACGCAGCTCACTGACCGTGCAGATATCTTCAAAGAAGCGATAGGCTTCCTCCAGATCCTCCAGCATCAGGATACCCTTCAGAAATTGATCTACTTCCGGGGTTTGCAATTTGCTTTGATACATGATACACCTGCTTTCAAAATTATACCATTAAAAGTATAGATTCAGCATAGCACAAGACTGCAAAAAAGGAAACAAAGTTTTGAAACTTTGATAGAACTTTGTCACTTTCGCACATTAGCACGTTATTTTTTGTGCATTTTGCCTATATTGCTCCAGTGTGTTTCCGGCAGATTTTGTCCATTCAGTCTTGATACAGCTGCTTGAGCAGCGCGATCTCCCGGGCATATCCGTCGATCTCGTTGGGCGTTTCCAGATAAAAAGGCAATTCCCGCAGCGCCGGGTGGTTGATGATCCGTGCCAGGACCTCGGTGCCCAGGCTGCCCTCGCCGATCTTTTCATGGCGGTCCTTGTGGGCGCCCATGGGATTTTTGCTGTCGTTGAGATGTACGCCCCGCAGGCGTTCCAGCCCGACGATCTCATCGAAGCTGCGCAGCACGCCGTCGGTATCGCCGATGATATCGTAGCCGCCCTCCCAGATGTGGCAGGTATCCAGGCAGACGCCCAGCTTGTCCCGGAGCTCGACCCGGTCGATAATGGCCCGCAGCTCTTCAAAGCTGCGTCCGACCTCGCTGCCCTTGCCGGCCATGGTCTCCAGCAGCACCGTCGTCTGCATCTCTGGCCACAGAATACGGTTGAGCATATCGGCGATCATCTGTATGCCGGCTTCGGCGCCCTGCTTGACGTGGCTGCCCGGATGGAAATTATAGCAGTTGCCGGGCAGATGCTCCAGGCGCTGCAGGTCGTCCAGCATGGTGTTCTGCGCAAATTCCCGCAGGCCGGGATCGGCAGCGCAGGCGTTGAGGGTATAGGGGGCATGGACCAGGATATGCCGGATATCGTGTTCCTCCGCAAAGGCCCGATAGGCCTCGACATCTTTCAGATCCAGCGGTTTGACCGCGCCGCCCCTGGGATTGCGCGAGAAAAACTGAAAGGTGTTGGCTCCGATCTCCACCGCCTGCCTGCCCATGGCAAGATACCCCTTGCCTGATGAAAGATGGCATCCGATCCTGAACATACTTTTTCCTCCCTTGATCGATTGTGTCTTTTTATATTTTACAGTGTACCACAATCCCTTACAGAAAAAAAGCGTATATTTTCAAAAAAAAGCTTGCAATTCCCAATGAGATATGCTATCATAATTTTTGCCGACCGGGTGTAGCGCAGTTTGGTAGCGCGCTTGAATGGGGTTCAAGAGGCC
>CAMEZQ010000036.1 GCA_945947915.1 uncultured Clostridia bacterium
CGGCTGGCTATCTCCCTCCGAGTTCTCTGTCCAATATGTTTGACAATCCTACACAATCCGGCGCCCGGCTTTCCTGAAAAAAACAAAAAAGTTTTTCTTTACAACAGCAGGATTTCTATGTATTATAATAAATGCGGTTTTGCCGCGGCACATTGCGGGCCTCCGCCTTTGCGGAAGCGTATGCAAAAAACTTTTTTGTGAAAAATCGTTTTTTCTCTTGCTTTATGGTCTTGTCTGTGTTATTATAATCTTTGTTATGTAACTTATTATAAGGAGGTGCAGAGAAATGGCAAAGTGTGATTTCTGCGAAAAGGGCGTAACATTCGGCATCAAGGTCTCCCATTCGCACAGAAGAACAAACAGAGCTTGGAAGCCCAATGTCAGACGCGTTAAGGCTATCGTCAACGGCACTCCCACCCATGTAAACGTTTGTACGCGCTGCCTGCGCTCGGGTAAGGTTACAAGAGCTATCTGATCTCTCTTGCCCTGCTTTTCCGTTTTCTGAATAGAGCAACCAAACGAGATCCCGGTCGATTTTTCGGTCGGGATTTTTTGTTTTGAGGACCAAAAGCAAAGCCGCGCCGCCCGTTCTGCCGGGCGACGCGGCTTTTTTGATTTCATATCTTTTTGACATGCGTGCTATCCACGCCCTCAGGCGCGGCTGCTCTGCCAGAATTCCGGCTTGCTGGCCCGGCTGAACAGCGCCTGTACGACCTCATCCAGCTTTTTTCCTTCAAAAAGCAGATCATACATGGCCTCGGAAATGGGCAGCTCGATGCCGCTGCCCTGAGCCAGATGATGAACGGCCTCGGTGGCAAAATAGCCCTCCACCACGGCGCCGACCCGCTTGACGGCTTCTTCCGGCGCGACACCGGCCCCGATCATCAGTCCGGCGCGGCGGTTGCGCGAATGCTGGGAGGTGCAGGTGACGATCAGATCGCCGATGCCCGAAAGCCCGCTGAAGGTCTCGTTGCGTCCCCCCAGCCAGACGCCGAAGCGGGACATCTCGGCAATACCGCGGGTCATCAGCATGGCCTTGGTATTATCGCCGTAGCCGGCGCCGTCGCTGATGCCGACCGCCAGCGCCATGATATTCTTCATAGCGCCGCCCAGCTCGGCGCCGACGATATCGTCGTGGGTGTACACGCGGAAAAAGCCGTTCATAAAGGCGTTCTGCACGATTTCGGCGGCTGCCTGGTCCTCCGAAGCGGCAACCACGGCCGTCGGTACCCGGCGGGCCACTTCCTCGGCGTGGGAAGGCCCGGTCAGCGCCACGATGCGTCCCTTGTCCCCCAGCGCCCTGCGCAGGCTGTCAGACAGCAGGCAGTAGCCGTTGGACTTATCAAATCCCTTGGAAAGCAGCACGACCACCGTATCCTTGCCAATATGCTCCCGCAGCTGCACAGCCGTGGAATAAACGGCAAAAGACGGCACGGCCACAACGACGATATCGCACGCCGCGGCGCAGGAAATATCGGTGGTGAACCGGATCTTTTCATCCAGCCGGACACCCGGAAGCAGTTTCTCGTTGCCGTGGGTCTCATTCAGAAGCTTGTATTCTTCCTCCAAAAAGCACCAGACAGTAACGTCGTGCCCGTTGCTTTCCAAAAGGCTGCTGACAGCCAGACCCCAGCCGCCGCATCCGATCACTGCAAATTTCATTTTTCACCCTTGCCTTTCTTGTCAAAGCTCAGTTCGGTGCCGCTGCGCAGGCGCTGGATATTGCCCCTGTGCAGATAAACGACAAATACGCAGATATAAACCGAAAAAATCAGATAACTGATGCCTGTGGGCGTCGTCAGAATATCCCGGAAGAAAAAGGCTGTGACCAGCGGGAATGTGACCGCTACCAGCAGCGTTGAGATGGAAACAGTCTTTTTGATAAAAAAGCTGCCAAAAAACAGCAGTGCCGCCACGGCAAAAACCCGCAGATCCAGCATCAGCATGCAGGCGGCCGAACAGGCAGCCGCCTTGCCGCCCTTGAAGCCGTAATAAACGGGATAGGCATGGCCGATGGTGACGGCGATGCCGGCGACACAGACGGCGAATTCCCCGATCAGCAGCCGCCCGACGGCGATGGCCGCCATGGTCTTGCCGAAGTCGACCAGAATAGTCATTGCCGCCTTGCCCTTGCCGTAAGTGCGCAGCACATTGGTCGTGCCGGCGTTGCCGCTGCCGTACTTGCGGATATCGTCTTTATAAAAGAATCTGGAGACCGTGATGGAGCCGCTGATCGAGCCTAGCAGATAGCCGATGACGGCCGTCAGCACCCAGGCCCACATTTTGGAAGCATACACCCTGCCCGCCCCCTATTCTTTTTCGCCACGCTGGCGCACGATCATTTTGATGGGGGTGCCGACAAAACCGTAAACGTCGCGCAGCCGGTTCTCCAGATAACGCAGGTAGGAGTAATGGAACAGCTTGGCGTCGTTGCAGAAGCAGACGAAGGTGGGCGGACGCACGCCGACCTGCGTCATGTAAAAGACCTTGAGGCGGCGGCCCTTGTCGGTGGGCGGCTGGACTCTGGCCGTGGCATCGGCCAGAATGGCGTTGAGCATGCCCGTAGTCGCCCGGAAATTGTTGGCGGCATAGACCTCTTTGATCTTGTCAAAGATATTTTCGACCCGCAGGCCGGTCTTGGCCGAAATGAACAGAATGGGCGCATAGGGCATATAGGCCAGATCGACCCGGATCTTTTTCTCAAATTCCGCCTGGGTGGACGTTTCCTTTTCCACCAGATCCCATTTATTGACGACGATAATGACGGCCTTGCCGCTGTCGTGGGCCATGCCGGCGATCTTGGTATCCTGCTCGGTGACGCCGTCCTGGGCGTCGATCATCAGCAGGCAGACGTCAGCCCGTTCGATGGCCATGACGGCGCGCATGACCGAGAATTTCTCGATGGCCTCGTTGACCTTGGACTGCTTGCGGATGCCGGCCGTGTCGATGAACAGATACTTGTCCTCCCCCCGGACGACGATGCTGTCGACGGCGTCGCGGGTCGTGCCGGCCACGTCGCTGACGATGCTGCGCGTCTCACCGGTCACCCGGTTGAGCAGCGAGCTTTTGCCGGCGTTGGGCTTGCCGATCAGCGCCACCTTGATCATGTTCTCGTCTTCCTCTTCATCGGCTTCGGCAGGCGGGAAATAGGCAAAGCAGCGGTCGAGCAGGTCGCCCGTACCGTAGCCGTGCATAGCCGAAATGCCCACGGGATCGCCCATGCCCAGATTGTAGAACTCATAGAACTCCGCAGGCGGATCGCCCGGCGTATCCAGCTTGTTGACACAGAGGATCACCGGTTTTTTGGCCCGCTGCAGCATGGCGGCCACATCCGCGTCAGCCGCCGTAACACCGGTGCGGATATCCGTCACCAGAATGACAACATCGGCATGGCTGATGGCAATATAAGCCTGTTCCCGCATGAAGCGCAGGATCTCGTTGTCTGTTTTGGGTTCGATACCGCCGGTATCGATGATGTCAAAAGCCCGGCCGCGCCATTCGGCTTTGGCATAGATGCGGTCGCGGGTGACGCCGGGCGTATCCTCCACGATGGCGGCGTTGCGGCGCTCGGCCAGACGGTTGAAGAGGAGCGATTTGCCCACGTTTGGTCTGCCGACGATGGCCACTACGGGTCTGCTCATGGTAAACCAATCCTTTCTGTATTTGTATTATATCATTGCTTCTGAATCCCCGGCGCCGTTTGCGGTGCCGGCGTTCTGCGCTGCCGTTCTTTCGCGCTTTATAAATTATGGCATTTTTTGCTGCCGCCGTCAATGCAAAAGCAGACAGACGGCGGCAAAGTTCAAAAAAGCGTCAAAATCCCCCAAAAAGCAAAATAGAGAAGCGGGGAACTCCCCTCTTCTCTACTTTAAGTTTCAGTTGGATCAGGCCTCAACAGCCATGACCGTACGGCCGTTGTAGGTGCCGCAGGCCTTGCAGGCTCTGTGAGAAAGTACGGGCGCGCCGCACTTGGGGCACTTGGAAACATTGGGAAGATCGAGCTTCCAGTGTGCGCTGCGTCTCTTGTCTCTTCTCTGTCTGGAAATTTTCCCCTTGGGTACTGCCATGATTTTCGCCTCCTCGCTGTATCGTCAATATATTCTTTGATTCATCAAACGCTATTTCAAAAGCTCCGCCAGCTTGGCCAGCCGCGGATCGACTTCCTTGCGGCTGCAGCCGCAGTCCCCCTCGTTGAGATCCTTGCCGCACCGGGGACAGATCCCCTTGCAGTCGGGCCGGCACAGGACAACGGTGTTGAGATCCAGAAAAAGCTCGGGGATCAGGATATCGTCCAGTTCAAGCTCGTCGGTGTCCACGACGATCATGTCCTCCAGTTCCTCATTGGCCACCTTGCGGGTCAGGATCAGGGAAACTTCGGTGTGCTGCTCGGTCCGCACCGGCTTGAGGCAGCGGGCGCAGGCCACGGTCAGCGTCGTTTCGACCGTACCTTCAAGCATAAACGCCTCGTTCCGGCTCTCGACAGAACCATACAGACGCACCGGATCCTGAAAAACAGCTTCTCCGCCAACGATCTCCCGGCTGAGATCTATCTCGTAATCAAAATCGATCTTTCCGTCCTTTGAGGCCATGACCTCGCCAAGGCTGATTTTCATGGATACAGTCCTCTCAAAATAGTCCGAATATCATTATAACACACAGCGGCGTTTTGTCAAGCTTTTCTTTCGTTTGCCGCCTGCCCGTCCTTCCGATGGGCGGCGCTCCCGCCGCTGCCGGACACGGCCCGCATCCGTTCGGTGCGCATTTTGAGCACGCGATAGAAACAATCCAGTTCCGCTTCGGAAAACTGTGTCCGCAGCCACCGCACGAAGGCATCGGTGTTTTTCAGATCGTATGCCTTATGGGCCAGGGAAAGCTCCATCCCCTTCTGCGTGACGAAAAGCCGGCTCTTTTTCCGGTCTTCGCTGTCGGCCTGCCGGACGATCAGCCCCAGTGCTTCCAGCCGCTTGACCGTCTGGGAAGCCGCGCTCCGCGTACGGCCGAAGGCATCGGCCATCTCGCTGGCCGTCACGCCGGGATGCTCTTCAATGTAAGTGACGCCGTGGGCCTCCGACAGCGTGTAAGCGGCGCCGGTGCCGTAATCTCTGGGCACCCGGCTGAACTCAAAATACCGTGTGGCAAACTCAAATTCCAGATTCGTGATCTCCATGGGGTCCCACCCCCGCAGCAGGCCGCATTCCGCCACCCGGCACGCCTCCCTTCCGCCGTCTGCGCTATTCCGAAAGCATACCAGATGATTTTATCGTTTGACCGCCCGTTTGTCAAGAGATTTTCTGTTTTTCCGCCAATTCAGGCAAACCACACCGTCAAAAAAGGGGCCTTGCGGCCCCTTTTTGATATTTTCAGATCAAAGCCCTTCAAACTCTCTGGCGATGCGTGTGAAGGCCTCCTCCAGCAGCGGACGGGGCGACGACAGGCAGACGCGCTCGTAACCGGCGCCCTGGTCGGGGTCGAACATCTTGCCGCCCTCCAGCAGGACGTTGGCCTTCTCGTAGATCTTTTCGTGGATCTCTTCCGGCGTCAGGCCGTAATCTCTGAAATCCATCCACAGCACATAGGTGCCTTCGGGACGGCGGCACTTGACCTTGGGCATATGGGTATGCAGGAAATCGATGGCCCAGTCGATGTTGCCGTCGATATAATCGATGATCTGCTCCAGCCACTCGTCGCCCTGGGTATAGGCGGCAACTAATGCGGCGATGGTGAACGGCGAAGCCGTCTTGAAGCCCAACGCCTTCTTGTACCTGGCGCGCAGGTCGGGGTTGGCGATGATGGCGTTGCTGCACTTGAGACCGGCTGTGTTGAAGGTCTTGTTGAGGGCTGTCAGCATGACGATATTCTGGTTGTCGGCCACAGCGGCGACGGGATAATGCTTGTTGCCCCGGCGGATCAGGTCGCAATGGACTTCATCGCTGACCAGCACGACGTCGTTCCGCTGGCAGATGTCGGCCAGGGTCTGCAGCTCTTCCTTTGTCCAGACACGACCCGAGGGATTGTGGGGAGAGCAGAGGATGAATATCTTGACCGAAGGATCCTTGGCTTTGGCTTCGATATCGGCAAAGTCCATGGTATAATAGCCGTCTTTTTCCAAAAGCTGGCTGTTGACCACCCGGCGGCCGTTACCCACGATGGCCGAGGTGAAGGGGCCGTAGATGGGACGGGTGATCAGGACGCCGTCGCCCGGCTCACTGAAGGCGCGGATGGCCACGTTGACACCGGTGACCGTGCCGTCGACATAGCTGATCCACTCGGGGTCGATCTCCCACTGATGCCGGTCGCGGAACCAACGGATGATGGCATTGTTGTAGTCGGGCAGCGCGCTCTGGCTGGTATAGCCGAAAATGCGCTGGTCAACGACCTTGTGCAGGGCGTCGATGACCGGCTGGGGGCAAGGGAAATCCATGTCAGCCGTAAAGATGGGAATGGTGTTCTCGTCGAAAGTCTTGGTCAGACCCATGCGCTGGATCATTTCGCCCGCGTCCCACTTCATGCTGTAGGTGCCGCGCCGCTCGACGTATTCGTCAAAATTATACTTCATCTGTCTTTTCCTTTCTGATTCTTCCTGGATCGGGTTCCCGCCTTATGCTTTCGCCCATTGACTTGATTGTACCACATTGTAAAGGTGCTTTACAATACCTTTCGATGATTTTGCCGCGCCGCTGCCTTTTTATTTATTTTTGTGCAGCCTTGTGTTACAATGAGAAAAACAAAGAAATTCAACAGATCAAGAAATATAACGTAATTTCTGGAGTACACCATATGAAAGAATTCAGGATCAATAAAAACGACGCCGGCCAGCGTCTGGATAAATATCTGGCCAAAGCCGTTCCTCTGCTGCCCGGCGGACTGATGCACAAATATCTCCGCCTGAAGCGCATCAAATGCAACGGCAAGCGCTGCGAAGCCGGCCAGAAGCTGGTGGAGGGCGATCTGCTGCAGCTCTATATCAACGATGAATTCTTTCAGGCCTCCGACAGCGCGCGCACATTCCTGCTGGCCAGCCCGGAGATCGACATCGTTTATGAAGATGACAATATCCTGCTGGTCGACAAAAAGCCCGGCATGGTGGTCCACGAAGACGAAAGCCATTCGGCCGACACGCTCATCAACCGCATCCAGGCCTATCTGTATAAAAAAGGAGAATGGGATCCCGATCTGGAAAACAGCTTTGCGCCCGCCCTCTGCAATCGCATCGACCGCAACACGGGCGGCATCGTCATCGCGGCCAAAACGGCCGAAGCGCTGCGGGTCCTCAACGAAAAGATCAAGAGCCGGGAAATCGACAAATATTATCTCTGCCTGGTCCACGGCACCCCCCAGCCGCCCAAAGGCACGCTGAAAAACTACATCGCCCGCAACACCGACGAAAAACGGGTCTATGTCAGCGATACCCGCACCAAAGATGGGCTGACCGCCATTACCGATTACCGCGTGCTGCGCTCGGGCAAGGGGCTGTCGCTGGTCGAATGCCGCCTGCATACCGGCCGCACCCATCAGATCCGCGCGCAGATGGCCCATTTCGGCCATCCGCTGGCCGGCGACACCAAATACGGCCGCATCAAAGACAACCGGGACCTCCCTTTCCGCTACCAGGCCCTTTATTCCTACAAGCTGGTCTTTGCCTTTGAAACGCCGGCCGGATGCCTGGAGTATCTGCGCGGCCGGGTCTTCACGGTGGAGCACATTCCCTTTGCCGATTATCTGAACCAAAAAGACACAACAAAAGCGTTTTAAGAAAATCGAAGAAAAATCAAGGATTTTTGAGGATTTTAAAGATTTTTTGATTTTGCTTGGGGTTGTGTCAGTTTTTTTGCAACTTTTCGCGGAAAACCGTTGACATTTTCCGTCTTTTTATGTATATTGATGCTGTTATATCCATGGGAGGGTAAGAAATGTCTGAAAAATTGATCAATCTTGAAAACATCCATAAAGATTATGGGGGCAAAACTGTCCTTGACAATCTGAATTTATATGTAAGGGACAAGGAATTTGTAACCTTGCTTGGGCCTTCGGGCTGCGGCAAGACCACTACTTTGCGCATTATCGGCGGTTTTGAAACGCCCAGCGCTGGGGTGGTCTATTTTGATGGAAAAAATATCAACGACGTACCACCCAACAAGCGTCCCATCAACACGGTTTTTCAGAATTATGCGCTCTTCAACCATCTGAACGTATACGACAACATCGCCTTCGGCCTGCGTATCCAGAAGGTCCGGGAAAGCGAGATCAAAGACCGGGTAAACCGCATGCTCAAGCTGGTCAGCCTGCCCGATTACGGTCAGCGCTCCATCGACCGCCTTTCGGGCGGCGAAAAGCAGCGCATCGCCATCGCCCGCGCGCTGGTCAATCATCCCCGTGTCCTGCTGCTCGACGAGCCGCTAGCCGCATTGGACCTCAAGCTGCGCAAGGAGATGCAGCGCGAGCTCAAGGCCATCCAGCAGCAGGTGGGCATCACCTTCGTTTTCGTCACCCACGACCAGGAAGAAGCGCTGACCATGAGCGATACCATCGTCGTGATGAACAAGGGCCGCATCCAGCAGATCGGCACCCCCGTGGATATCTATAACGAGCCCAAAAACGCCTTCGTGGCCAACTTCATCGGCGAAAGCAACATCGTCCCCGGCGTTATGCACAGGGACAAGCTGGTCAGCTTCTGCGGCCGCACTTTCGACTGCCTGGACGGCGGCTTTGCCCCCGACGAGCCGGTCGATGTGGTCGTCCGTCCCGAGGACTTTGAAATGGTCCCCCCCGAAGAAGGCCAGCTGACCGGCACCGTCCGTTCCCTGCTCTTTATGGGCGTTCATTACGAGATCATGGTGGAGACCGAGCAGTTCACCTGGACCGTCCACTCCATCAACCGTGCCGATGTGGGCGACCGTGTCGGGCTGTACCTCACCCCCGACGACATCCACATCATGCACAGATCCTGAAACGGAGGGCTTTCGGATGAAAAAGAATAAGCTGGGCGTCCTCCCCGCCGTCCCCTATATCGTCTGGATGGCCATCTTTGTCGTCGTGCCGCTGATCCTGGTGGTTTTTTACGCCTTCACCAACGAGGCCGGCGGCTTCACGCTGGCCAACTTTTCCCAGATGGGCAGCTACACCAAAGTCTTTGCCCGTTCCTTCAGCCTGTCGGCCGTCGCAACGGCCATCTGCCTGCTGATCGGTTATCCCATCGCTTATGTGCTTTCCAAAGAAACGCCCATGTTCCAGCGCGTCGCCATGATGCTCATCATGCTGCCTATGTGGATCAATTTCCTGCTGCGGACCTACGCCTGGATGTCCATTCTGGAAAACACCGGCCTGCTCAATACGCTGTTTGACAAGATCGGCCTCTTTGACCTGATCAACTGGATCGGCCTGCATCTGGCCTCCGATCCTGGCAAGTATGTACCCATCGAGCATTTCAATATGATCAACACCCAGGGCGCCGTCGTTCTCGGCATGGTTTACAACTATCTGCCCTTTATGATCATGCCCATCCACTCGGTCATCGTCAAGATCGACCGTTCCATGCTGGAAGCCGCCCGCGACCTGGGCGCCGATTCCAAGACCACCTTCCGCAAGGTCATCTTTCCCCTCAGCCTGCCCGGCGTTCTGTCGGGCGTCACCATGGTCTTCGTCCCCTCGGTCAGCACCTTTATCCTCTCGCGTCTGCTGGGCGGCGGCACGACCATGCTGCTGGGCGACCTCATCGAGATGCAGTTCATGGGCGGCGCCTATAATCCCCATCTCGGCTCGGCCATTTCCCTCATCATGATGCTGGTCGTTATGGTGTGCATGTCCATTATGAATCACTTCGGTGACGGTGAAGATACGGCGGTGATGTTATGAAACCCAAAAACGGCAAAGGCGGAAGGCTTTTGACCTTCCTGCTCTTCTTCTTCCTTTACGCGCCCATTCTGGTGCTCATCGTCTTTTCCTTCAACAGCACCAAAAGCCGCACGGTGTGGACCGGCTTTACTTTTGACTGGTACGTCAAGCTCTTCAACAACGACGCTATCCTGTCGGCGCTCTACACGACGCTGCTGGTCTCCGTGCTGGCCGCCGTGCTGGCCACTGTCGCCGGGACCTTTGCCGCCGTGGGCATCTTCAACATGAAGCGGCGCAACCGCGAGCTGATGCTGCAGGTCAACAACATCCCGGTCGTCAACGCCGATATCATCACCGGCGTTTCCTTGTGCATCCTCTTCGTTTTCCTGGGCAAGATGCTGGGCTTTGAGCTGGGGTTCGGCACACTGCTGATCGCCCACGTCACATTTAATATCCCCTATGTCATCCTCTCGGTCCTGCCCAAGCTGCGCCAGCTGGACAACAACCTGTTTGAAGCGGCCCAGGACCTGGGCTGCTCGTGGATGCAGGCCTTCTTCAAAGTCATCCTGCCCGAGATTTGGCCCGGCGTGACCAGCGGCCTGCTGATGGCCTTTACTCTTTCCATCGACGATTTCGTCATCAGCTATTTCACAGCCGGCTCGGTGGAAACCCTGTCCATGCGCATTTACGCCATGACCAAGAAGCGCATCAGCCCCGAGATCAACGCCATATCCACCATCCTGTTCCTGACCATCCTGCTGCTGCTCGTCGTTATCAATGTCCGTGAGGTCCGGCAGGAAAAAAAGGCGGCCGGCAAAAACTGACCGGCGCACAGGGCGGCTCTCATTTGTCATTTTTTAATTTGAAGGGAGATAGAAAATTGAAAAAAACACTTGTATTCCTTACCGTGCTTCTGTCCTGCGCGCTGCTCCTGACCGGCTGCGGCGGCAACGACGACCAGGAGGTCGTCAACGTTTACAACTGGGGCGAAAACATCGACGAATCGATCTTTGATGATTTCGAGGAACAGACCGGCATCAAGGTCAACTACAAGGTTTACGAATCCAACGAACAGCTTTATTCCGTTCTCAAGCAGGGCGGCGTCAACTACGACGTCATCATTCCCTCTGACTACATGATCTCGCGTATGATCGAAGAGGATATGCTGGAGAAGATCGACATGAAGAATGTCCCCAACCTCTCCAAGATCGACCCCCAGTATCTCAATGCCGAGTTTGATCCCGCGCAGGAGTACTCGGTGCCCTACACCTGGGGCGTCGTCGGCATCATCTACAACTCGACCATGGTAGACGAGCCGATCACCAGCTGGAAGGTGATGTTTGACGAAAAGTATGCCGGCCAGATCCTCCAGTTTGACAACTCGAGAGACGCGCTGGCCACCGCCCTCTTCACGCTGGGTTATTCGGTCAACACCACCGACGAGAGCCAGCTGCAGGAAGCCTTCGATCTGCTGGTCGAGCAGAAGGATATCCTCCAGAGCTATGTCATGGACCAGATCTTTGACAAGCTGGAGAGCGGCGAAGCGGCCATCGGCGCCTACTACGCCGGCGATGCCCTGACCATGATGGACATCAATCCCGACCTGCGCTTCTGCGTGCCGGAGGAAGGCTCCAACTTCTTCATCGACGCCATGTGCATCCCCAAGGGTGCGGCCAACAAGGCCAACGCCGAAGCGTTCATCAACTTCATGTGCGAGACCGATATCTGCCTGCGCAACATGGATGTCACCGGCTATGCCACGCCTTCGGCCGAAGCCTATGCCGAGCTGGATGAAGAGACCCGCAGCAACGAAGTCCTCTTCCCCTCCAAGGAAGTGCTGCGCAACTGCGAGACCTACATCAACCTGCCCACAGAAACACTGGAGCTTTACAACCAGTTCTGGACAAAGCTGAAATCCTGATCCGATTTTCGATTTTCTCACCCCCGGAAGCGCGGCTTCCGGGGGTGTTTTTATGCAGTGCCAAAAGGACGCAGAAGCGCCGCGGCATCTGCCGCGGCGCAATTTACCGCTTCATATAGGCCCCCACCGGCTGCCAGCATGCCTTCAGTTTTTCAAAGGAAAAGGCGGCGTTGGCCGGGCTGGTGCTGGGCAGACGGACGGCCGCAAGGCCGGTTTGGGGGTACTGGTATTTCATATAGATCTCATAGGCTTTGGCGCCGTTGCAGAAAACGGCCTCAATGGGCGCTTCCCGCAGCAGCCAGGCGATATCCCGGGCCGATACATCCCGGATCGACGCGTCGGAAGAACCGGTGATGGTGCATTGTTCGATGGTATCCCACAATGCCAGCCCATGCTCCAGAATAAGCGCCCGCCGTTCCGGAATGGTCCCGGGCACCGCGCAGCCGCCCAGAGCCGCCAGCAGCGGCCAGAACCGGTTCTGCCTATGCCCGTAGTAAAAACCCATGGCAAAGGATCTTGGCGACGGCCAGGTGCCCAGAATGAGCGCCCGTGAACTGCCGGAATAGACCGGGTCAAATCCTTTCTGCATCATCTGCCTCCCCTGTTTCAGTCAAGAACAAAGCCCGCCTGCGCAGTGACAGGCGGGCTTATTTTTTAAACGATTTACCGGCTGACCATTTCTTCCACAGCGCCGTAGATGGCGCCGGCCAGCTCTTCCGCTTCCCGAACGATGGCCAGGCCCTCCGCCTTGAAGGCGGCGGCCTTTTCGGTATCCTTCAGGCTGCCGATGTTGATGAGCACGTTGAGCCACGCGCCCTTGACGCAGGCCAGCAGATCCAGAGCAGCCACGCCCAGATCGCTGGCGGCGTTGGTATTGAAGCCTTCCAGCAGCTTGTGGGCGTTGCGCAGCGCCTCCAGCGCCAGCTTCATGGTCTCAAAGGGGACCTCGGTGGAGACCAGCGTCCCCTGCTGGATGGCCGCCGAACGGGCAGCCTTTTCGGCGTCGGTCTCCTTGGGCATCTTAAAGGCCGCCGAGACCAGATTGAACGCCTCGGTGTCCTTGTCCACCTGGGCCTTGAGGGCCTCCACCAGCGGCATGCCGTCGCCGCGGATGGCCTCACAGGCCGCCTGCCGGTCGGCATACTTCTTTTTGCCCAGAGTCAGACCGGCCACCATGGTCGACAGACCGGCGCCCTGCGCGCCGCAGAGGGCCGAAGCGCTGCCGCCGCCGGGCGCCGGCGCATCGGAAGCCACCGTGCCGATATAGGCAGCAACAGACATTTCTACTAGTTTCATGCCTTGACCACCTCTCCTTTCTTGATGACCGTTCCAGCCAGATTGCTGCCGAAACGATAGACCAGCATCTCCATATCCGGCGCATTCCAGATGACCAGATCGGCCTGCTTGCCCACTTCAAGGCTGCCCACCGTCTCTTCCATGCCCACCGAGCAGGCGGCGTTGATGGTAACGGCTGTCAGCACCTCTTCCGGCGTCATGCGGTATTTGATATAGCCCATGCTCATGGCCAGCTGCAGGTTGAGCGACGGGCAGGAGCCGGGGTTGAAATCGGAGGCGATGGCCACCGGAATGCCCAGCTCGATCATGCGCCGGGCCGGCGCGAAGGTCTTGTTGAGATAGAAAGAAGTGGCCGGCAGCAGGTCGGCAATGACGCCGCCTTTGGCCATGGCCGCCATACCGGTCTCGCCGGTGGCGATCAGATGCTCGGCCGATACGGCCTCCAGCTCGCCGGCCAGCGACGCGCCGCCGATCTCCTCGATCTCATCGGCGTGGATGCGGGCGCGCAGGCCCAGCTTCTTGCCGGCTTCCAGCATTTTGCGGCTCTGGAGCACGTCGAAGACATCGTCCTCGCAGAAAACGTCCACAAAGGCGGCCAGCTTCTGCTCCGCCACCACCGGCAGCACCTGGCTGCACAGCATATCGATATATTCGTCGGCCCGTCCCTTGTATTCGTTGGGGATGGCGTGGGCGCCCAGGAAGGTGGAGACCACGTCCATCTTATGGGCCTGCTGCAGCCGGCGGTTGACCCGCAGCTGCTTCAGCTCGTTTTCCAGATCCAGGCCGTAGCCGCTCTTGGACTCGACGGTGGTGACGCCCAGGTCGAGCATCTCGTCCAGGAAGGCCATGGATTTCTCAAAGAGCGCATCCTCACTGGCCGCGCGGGTCTTGCCCACCGTGTCCAGAATGCCGCCGCCGGCCCGCAGGATATCGAGATACCCGGCGCCGCGCAGCTTGAGGGGGATCTCTCCCTGCCGGTAGCCGCCGAAAACCATGTGGGTATGGCAGTCGATGAGGCCGGGCGTGACCAGGCGTCCGCCGGCGTCGATGACCTGGTCGGCCTGTTCGGCGCCCGCGGGCAGCTCGCCGTCGGACGTGACGGCGCGGATGACGCCGCCCTCGATGAGGAGGGCGGCATTTTTCAGCTTGATGTTCTCACCCTGCTTTTCCCCGCCGTGCCGGAAGGCGCCGACCGGGGTCTGCAGCGTGCCGATATTTTTGATCAGCAGCATATCATTCACCCGCTGTAAGGATCAGAGAATGTAATTCTCGAGAACCTGCTTGTTCTTGTCGAAGTTCTCGATCTGCAGATAATACTCGGCCGAATCGATGAGGGCGTTCATGGGGGTCAGGCCGATGATCTCGGTACCGACCACCGATACGCCCCAACGCCTGGCCTCGGCGCGCACCAGCTCCAGCACGCGGTAGAGGGGCGTCTTGTTGAAGTTGGTCATGTTGATGGAGACCTGGGCGATGTTGCGGTCCTCCAGCATGACGCCCAGCGCCTTGACGCAGTCAAAGCCGCCGCTGCTGCGGCGAATGATCTTGGCGATGGCCGAGGCGATGGAGAGGTCGGAGGTGCTGAGGTTGATGTTGAACGCCACCAGCGGCATTCTGCAGCCGACGGCGACGACGCCGCCCGTGGGATGGATGGTGCGGCCGCCGAAATCCGGCTCCCATTCGGGCTGCTGGACCTTTTCGGCCATACCCTCGAACTGGCCCTTGCGGATCTTGGCCAGGTTGACGCGGCCGGGAGAGGTAGCGGAATCCTCATAGAGGAAGACCGGCAGACCGGCTTCGTCCCAGACGCGCTGGGCCACAGCCTTGGACAGCTCGACGCACTCTTCCTTGCTGACTTCCTTGATGGGAACGAAGGGGATGACGTCGACGGCGCCCATTCTGGGATGCTCGCCCTGATGCTTGTTGAGGTCGATCAGCTCGACGGCCTTCTTGGCCAGGGCAACGGCGGCGTCGGCCACGCCCTCGGGGCTGCCCAGGAAGGTGATGACCGTGCGGTTATGGTTGGGGTCGGAGCTGTAATCCAGCAGGGTGACGCCGGCTGTATTGCGCACCTGATCCAGAACGGCCTCGATGACCTCCTGATTTCTGCCCTCGCTGATATTGGGGATGCATTCTACGATCTTCGCCATTTTATTTGCCCTCCACAAGCTTATTGATCAGTTCGTCATCGGCCAGATACGGAATGGTGATGTGGCCGACGTCGCTGTAATTCTTGTTATACAGCATCGAGGTCTCGATGGACGCTTCGTTTCTTGCCCAGCTGCGTCTGGCAACGCCGCCCATGACGTCCCACATCATGGCCGAACGAATGACCTCGTCGACTCTGCGGCTGCCGTCCAGCACCAGGCCGAAGCCGCCGTTGATGGCCTTGCCGATGCCGACGCCGCCGCCGTTGTGCAGCGCGCACATGCTCATGCCGCGGGCCGCGTTGCCGGCGAAGCACTGCACAGCCATATCGGCCATGACATTGGAGCCGTCCTTGATGTTGGAGGTCTCGCGGAAGGGCGAGTCGGTGCCCGAAACGTCGTGGTGGTCACGGCCGATCATCACGGGGCCGATCTCGCCGCGGCGGACCATTTCGTTGAACTTGAGGGCGATGTTGCAGCGGCCTTCGGCATCCTGATAAAGGATGCGGGCCTGTGTGCCGACCACCAGATGGTTCTTCTCGGCGTCGCGGACCCAGATGTAATTGTCGCGGTCCTGGAAGCGGCGCTCGGGGTCGATGCAGGACATGGCTGCCGCGTCGGTCTTGTGCAGATCCTCGGGCTTGCCCGACAGGCAGACCCAGCGGAAGGGACCGTAGCCGTAGTCAAAGAGCATGGGGCCCATGATGTCTTCCACATAGGAGGGCCAGATGAAGCCGTCTTTTTCATCGACGCCGTTCTTGGAGATCTCCTGGACGCCGCTGTCGTAGATAGCCTTCATAAACGAGTTGCCGTAATCGAAGAAATATGTGCCCTTGGCCGTCAGCTTCTTGATGACGTTGAAGTGACGGTGCAGGGTCTCGTCGACCCGCTTGATAAACTGGGCGCGGTCGGTGTGCAGCATCTCGGTGCGCTCTTCAAAGGTCATGCCGACCGGGCAGTAGCCGCCGTTGTAAACGTTATGGCAGGAGGTCTGGTCAGACAGCAGATCGATGCGGAAATCGTGGGCGTCGGCATACTCCAGCAGATCGACGATATTGCCGTGATAAGCAATGGAGATGCCTTCCTTCTTATCCAGATATTCCTGAGCCGTGGCAAAAACATCGGCCAGATCGGTCTTGACCACATCGACCCAGCCCTGGCTGTGACGTGTCTCGATGCGGGACATATCGACCTCGGCAAAGATGCCGACGGCGTTGGCGATGTTGGCCGCCTTGGGCTGTGCGCCCGACATGCCGCCCAGGCCGGAGGAAACGAAGGTATGGCCGCGCAGGTCGCCCATGGGATCGATGCCCAGATACTTGCGGCCGGCGTTCAGAATGGTGTTGAAGGTGCCGTGGACGATGCCCTGGGGGCCGATGTACATCCAGCCGCCGGCCGTCATCTGGCCATAGTTGGCCACGCCCATCTCTTCGGCGATCTCCCAATCGTCGAGATTATCGAACATGCCCACCATCAGCGCGTTGGTGACGATGACTCTGGGCGATTCGGGACGCGAGGGGAACAGGCCGACGGGATGGCCCGACTCGACGACCAGGGTCTGGTCGCAGGTCAGCTCTTCCAGATACTTCTTGATCAGACGATACTGCAGCCAGTTCTGGCAGACCTGGCCGGTCTCGCCGTAGGTGGTCAGCTCGTAGGGATAGAGGGCCACGTCGAAATCCAGGTTGTTGTCGATCATGACCTGGAAGGCCTTGCCCTCGGTGCACTTGCCCTTGTATTCGTCGATGGACTTGCCGTAAATGCGGCCTTCGGGACGATAACGGTAGGCATAGATGCGGCCGCGGGTCCGGAGCTCCTCCAGGAACTCAGGTGCCAGCTGCTCATGCAGCTCTTCAGGGACATAGCGCAGGGCGTTTTTCAGGGCGATCTTGGTCTGCTCGGGGGTCAGGCGGTAGCCTCTGTCCGGCGCGCGGCGGATACCCTCGACAAACGCGGGGTATTCGGGCAGCTCGGCGTCCAGCTTGATGGTCATGGCCTTGCCGATCTCGGTATTGGACAACATTTGCTTGCACACTCCTGTTCTGTATTTTTATTTTTAAAACGCTTTATCTCAGTGCGCCGCAGACAGCCTCGGCGGCAGCGGTGATCTCGTGATCCTTGATCATCTGCTCGCAGGCGGCCATGCGGGGATACATAACGACGTCGTTCTCGATGGGATCGACCGTCTTGCGGATATGGTCGTAAACGGCCTTGGTGGCGGGAGAGAGCTTCTCTTCGCCGCGGAGCCACAGCGCCTGGGCGGCGGTGAACAGCTCGATGCCCAGCACCTTGCGGCTGTTGTCCAGGATCATGGCCGCCTTGCGGGCAGCGGTGGTGCCCATGCTGACGTGGTCCTCCTGGTTGGCCGACGAGGGGATCGAGTCGACCGAGGCGGGATGGGCGTAGACCTTGTTTTCCGACACCATGGAGGCCGCCGAATACTGGGCGATCATAAAGCCGGAATGGACGCCGCCGTGCTTGGTCAGGAAGGCCGGCAGGCCGTTGGACAGGGCCGGATTGACCATGCGCTCGATGCGGCGCTCGGAAACGTTGGCATACTCCGAAAGGGCGATGCCCAAAAAGTCCATAGCCAGCGCGATAGGCTGTCCGTGGAAGTTGCCGCCGGAAATGGCTTCATCGTCATCGGGGAAGATGATGGGGTTGTCGGTGACGGCGTTGATCTCGCGGGAAATGACGCCGTAAACATATTCAATGGCATCGCGGCTGGCGCCGTGGATCTGCGGAGTGCAGCGGATGGCGTAGGCGTCCTGCACCTTGTCGGGATTGAGATCGAAGGCCAGCTGGCTGCCCTCCAGGATCTGCAGCAGATTCTCGGCCGTGTCCTTCTGGCCCTTGTGGCCGCGGACGTCGTGGATCTTATGGTCAAAGGCCTTCTTGATGCCCAGCTGGGCTTCGGTGGTCATGGCGGCGGCGATATCGGCCGTCTTCATCAGGTCGATGGCGTCCCACAGCACGTTGCAGGCCACGGCCGTCATGATCTGGGTGCCGTTGATGAGGGCCAGGCCCTCCTTGGCGGCCAGCTCGATGGTGGAGATGCCGGCCTTTTCCATGGCTTCGCGGCCGGTCATGCGCACGCCCTGATACTCGGCCTCACCCTCGCCCAGCATGACCAGAACGATGTGGGACAGGGGCGCAAGGTCGCCGCTGGCGCCCAGCGAGCCCTTTTCGGGGATCACGGGATGCACGCCGGCGTTGAGCATCTGCAGCATGGTCTCGATGGTCGACAGGCGGATGCCGGAATTGCCGCGGGACAGCGCGTTGCACCGGAGCAGCATGGCGGCCCGGACGACCTCGGTGGGCAGCGGATTGCCCATACCGCAGGAATGGCTGATGATCAGATTGCGCTGCAGCGCAGCCGTTTCCTCGGTGGGCACAAAGACCTTGGAAAACTCGCCAAAGCCGGTGGTCAGGCCATAGACGATGGCCTTCTCTTCCACCTTCTTTTCCACATAAGCCCTGGCTTTGTTGACAGCCGCCTTGGCCTCGGCCGTCATTTCAACCTGCTCGCCGCCTCTGGCGACGGCGATGACCTGATCCAGGGTCAGGTCTCTGCCATTGATGTAAATCATTCTTCTTTCTCCTATACAATCCAAATGATATACCGGACGATCCTGTCGGTACTGTAAACATTATAGTGTCTGCAAAGAAATCAGTCAATTCTTTTGGCGCAAAAAGTGTTCTTTTTACAACTTTTTTTCGTATGTGAAAGTACCGTCCGAAGCATTCTTGCTCCGGACGGTACATATTTTTGTATAAAAAGATGAAAACACTTTATCGCGTTATTTCGACATTCGGGCGCTATGCTGCCGCGCCGTCAGATCTCCAGCCCGGTAAAGGGATCGATGGACCGCAGGCTGCAAAAGTCCGTCCCTTCAAAAACCACCTCGACGATCCAAGGCATGAGCCCCCGGACCTTCTGATATGCCGCGTAATCAAATTCCGGCCGGAAATACTGCACCAGCGTCGACAGCATCATCCCGTGGCAGCCCACGGCCACCGTGCCGCCGGGATACTGATCGACCAGCGCCAAAAGGGCCTGCACCACACGCCGCTGTACCTGTGCAAAGCTCTCGCCGCCGGGCGCGGCAAAGGTGCGGTCGTGCCACTGGCGCTGCCGCAGATCGGCGATGCCGGCCGTGTCGCCCGTCTCCCCTTCCCGAAAATCCCATACGGGCACCACCGGCAGACCCAGACAGTCGGCCAGCGGCTGCACCGTCGTCACCGCCCGCAGATAGGGGCTGGAACAGACGGCGCTGACGGGCACGTCCTTCAGGTATTCCACGGCCGTCATCCGGTCGGCCATACCCTGCGCGGTCAGAGGGCGGGTCATTTCATTTTTGACACTTCCGTCCGATTGGGCGTGACGGATGAAATATACAGTAGTGCACATCAAAATACACCTCTTTCGGCAAAACCGGCTTCGCCCTATTCGGCGTAGACCATCACTTTGTTGGTCAGATAAAAGGCAAAGGCGTTATAGGTGTCGTTGGACAGCTGCCCGGGCCAGGACAGAAGCAGCAGCTTATGGCCGCTGAACTGCTGCCGGTAGGGCGGATGGATATGCAGGAAGGGATTTTCGGCAAACCCCACCCGCCGGTAAAAATTCAACCGGCTGGCCGAAACGTCGTCCACGATGGGATCGACCTCCAGAATGACCCGTTTCCCGGACCCCATCAGCAGATCCAGGGCCTTGGTGCCCAGTCCGCCGCCGCGCAGCTCGGGACAGATGGCCAGATGTTCGAGATAAATAAAGCGGGCATTCTCCCAATAGAGCATGATGCCGGCAAAGCGTCCGCCCTGGGTCAGCGCCTCAAAGTGATAGCTTTCCTCTCCCAAAACCGCCTCCTGCTCCGGCAGGCGCCGCTGCTCATACAGCGGAAAGCTCTTCTGATACAACGCCCACGCCGCGTCAAAATACGGGTCGCTGCTGTTTGTGATCCGGATTCGTTTCATTTTCTTTACCCTGTCCTTTATTTATTGGTTATCTATTGGTCTGTTGTTCTGATGATCTGGATCTGATCCTCTGCGGTCCTGCCGGTCGTCCGGTTCGTTCCGGCCGGTGTCCATCCTGTCCCGCCAACGTCCCAGCAGGCTGCCGCACAGCGCTTCGGCCTTTTGGCAAAGGCGGCTGACCCCCAGTATCCGAAAGATCCGGATGCGCACCAGATCGACGCACAGGCCGACAAGATTGATGCCTGCGGCCGCGGCCAGCACAGCTACGAGCAGCAGCGGCGCCGGCAGCGCGGCCAGCGCGGCAAACCGGTCGGCCAGCAGCCGGTGCCAGACCAGCACCTGGCAGTGGATCAGATATACGCCGAAGGCGGCCGGCGCCAGCCGGGAAAACAGGCGCGGCAGCTTCTGGCTTTTAAATTCCAGCTGCAGGCAGGCCAGAAAGAGGAAGACAGCTGCCAGCAGCATGGTGGGCGATACATAATTGATAAGCGCGCCGCCGGGGCTTGCTTCACCGGTCAGCGCAAAGCTGCGCCGCTGCGCGATCCACTTGCCGCCCCAGCTCACCAGCACCATGGCGCCGTAGCCCAGCAGCCACAGGCCGGTGGGGATTTTTCTTCTGAACGGATATTTCTTAAAATACGCGCCGATAAAATACAGCGCCGACAGCCACAGCATGCTGTATCCGTTATGCAGGCGGAAAATATCCTGTCCGGCCGCCACCGTCAGCATGCTGAGCAGCACGGTCGAAAGGATCAGCCGTTCCAGTTCCCGCTGCCTCAGCCCCTCCAGCAGCCGGTTGAAAAAGGGGATAAAAAGAAACATGGCGAAATAGGCCGTAAAATACCAATACTGCAAAGTGGTCATCGGAAAAAAAGCCATTTTCCAATAGAGCGGCGTCACGCTGCCCGGCACCAGCAAGGCAAAAAGCGCCGTCAGCCCCACGGTATAAAAGGCCACCTGCAGCCAAAGCTCCAGCAGGCGGCTGTAGCGGAAGCGCGATTCGGCCATCAGATAGCCGGTGGCCAGCGCAAAGCAGTTGACGGCACAGAAGCAGGCCGTTTCCAGCAGCCACATGACTTCGTACCGGACCGAAAAAACAGGCAGACAGCTGAGGATGCCGCCCTGCCCCAGCACATGCAGCACGACGATCATCTGCATGGACAGCAGCTTGATCACATCAATGCCGGCACAGCGGCGCTTCCCTTCCGGCGCCTGCGCCAGATGCTTCTCCATGCCGCGCCGCCTCCCTTCTCCGCTTGAAAACATGGTCTTCTGGGTTTTATTGTATCTCATGTTCTACCCGAACGCAAGCGCAGAACATACGAAAAAAGCACCGAACTGTCGGTGCTTTTCTTTTCTGGTGCGGTCGATGGGACTTGAACCCACATGGAATGCTCCACACGCCCCTCAAACGTGCGCGTCTACCTGTTCCGCCACAACCGCATATTCAAATTTATGCCGCTGTCTGCGGCTTGTTTATAATACCACAGGTTTTTCAGAAATGCAAGGGGATTTTTTCATTTTCCATGAAAACTTTTTCTCCAAAAGTTATTTTTTATTCTTGACAAACGCCCCGGATATGAATATAATACATAAATGTCAGCTGCGGATGTGGCGGAATCGGCAGACGCGCTAGCTTCAGGTGCTAGTGAGGGCAAC
>CAMEZQ010000037.1 GCA_945947915.1 uncultured Clostridia bacterium
CCCTCTGTAAGGCAGGTTGCTCACGCGTTACTCACCCGTCCGCCACTAAGTCATACCTTCCGTCCCCGAAGGAACTTCCGGCATAACTCCGTTCGACTTGCATGTGTTAGGCACGCCGCCAGCGTTCGTCCTGAGCCAGGATCAAACTCTCTGATAAATTGTATCTCAACTCCCCAAAGGGAGTTAAAACCATTTATAAAAGCTTAATCTGACTTTTATTTTTTCACTGTCTGAAAAGTACCTTTTCAAACCTCAAATAAATCTCAGGGTTCTGTTTGTTCTTGGTGTTGTTTAATTTACAAAGTGCTTTTTCTCTGACCGAGCCATTTCTCAGTCCACGCCCTCTCATCAAGCTCCTCGCTGACAAAGCGTCTTACCCGCTTCTCAGTGGCCGCTCTCCTTGGCGCTTGATTATATTACCACACCTCCTACCCCATTGTCAACACCTTTTTTTCGCTTTTTTCAGGTTTTTATTTTTTTCTGCCGGATCGTGCCCTTCTTTTCCCGATCCCCCATCTGTGTTATCATAGCAGTGACAGACCAACCACCCAAAAGGAGGCCCTTATGCAAACTTCCGATTCCTATATGGACGACCTGCTGCTGTATTTTCACGGCAAGCCTTTTGAATTCTCCCTGTACCGGCAGCTTGTCCGCCGAATGGACGAAAGTCTGCCCGGGATGTCCGCCAGAGTGCAGAAAAGCCAGATCAGTTTTTACAACCGTCATCTCTTCGCCGCCGCTTCCCTGCCGGTGCGCCGCAAAAAAGACTGGCCCGCTGCCTGCCTTCTCGTGACCTTCGGCCTTGAAGCCAGGCTGGATTCTCCCCGCATCGCCGTGGCCGTGCAGCCTTACCCCAATCGCTGGACCCATCACATCGTTCTGTCCGACGAAAGCCAGATCGACGATGAACTGCTGGGCTGGCTGCGGCAGGCATACGATTTTTCACAAAGCAAGCGCTGAACCCCGCTCCGCAAAAGCTTATCCCCATACCATGTGCGCGGCCTGCGAGAGCAGTTCCTGCAGCTTGAAGCGCACCACATAGGTCTGCCCGTCCCGCCGGATAAAGGCCAGCTCGTCTTCGGTCAGCACGCCGGAATGGGCGGCTTCGGCAAAGCCGGTGCAGAGGCCCGGATAGATGACGCACCACCAGTTATGCCCCGCGCCGGCGCCGATGACCACCCGCACGGCCCGATACCGGCCGGCCGGCAGGGCAAAGCCGTCGTAGACCCGGGTGTCGAAATAGGTTTTTTCCAGCGTCACCCGAACGGGATCGTCATATCCGTTTTCCCGCAGGCAGGTCTCGGCCGCCTGCCGCATGCGTTCCAGATCGTCCTCCCCGGGCATCCCGCCGTCGGCGCAGGCCAACACGGCGTCGCGCACTTTGAGCTTGACGGCCTGATCCCCGGCGCCGTCGGAATTGGCCAGGACGTGCAGGCGCACGATCTTGTCACTCAGCTTTTTCTGGGCGCAGGCCTGCCCGAAGCAGACCGATACGGCCAGCAGCAGCCCCAGCCCCATGGCCAAGGCCATCTTACGTCTGCGCAGCATAGAAAAAAACACCTCCGGTTACTCGCTTGCTCCATCTTGCAAAGAGAGTATCGGCAGGTGTTTTTCTTCTTATTCAACAGATCCCCGTAAATATACCCTGTGCAGGGCATCTTTCCATCGGTCCTATCGGCGCACCGGCCGCACGCAGAAGGTGCGGTATCTGGAAGCGCGCAGCGCCGCCTTGGCCTTGTGGGCCCGGCCGGCATCGTCAAACAGTCCGAAGACCACCGAGCCCGAGCCGGTCATGGCCGCGTTCAGCGCCCCCATCTCCAGCAGACGCTGCCGGATGGCCGGAATCTCGGGACATTCGGCCCCGATGGGGTCTTCAAAGGAATTGCCCACAGCGGCGGCCACGGCCCTGAGATCTTTTGCCTGCAGGCCGGCGATCATCTGTCCGGCATCGATATGCCGGGGCGACGGCCAGGCGTCGTAAACGCCGTAGGCGCTGCGGCTGGACACCGAAGCCCTGGGCTTGCAGACGACGATGAAGCAGCGGGGCAGATCGGGCAGGCGGGTCATGATCTCGCCGATGCCTTCGCAGAGATAGGTGCCGCGCTTGAGGCAGAAGGGCACGTCGGCGCCCAGCGTCAGCGCCGCTTCCTCCAGCGCCTTTTCATTCATCGGACAGCCGCACATCTCGTTCAGACCCCGCAGTACGGCCGCCGCGTCGGTGCTGCCGCCGGCCATGCCGCCGCCCACCGGGATGGTCTTGCGGATGTCGATCTCAACGCCGCCGTCAAATCCCGTGCGTTCAATAAAGCAGTCTGCCGCCTTCCAGGCGATATTGCGCCCATCGGTGGGAATATAGGGCAGATTGCAGCGCAGCGCGATCCCCTTCTGGGCCCGCCGCCGCACCTCCACCACATCGTGCAGCGACACCGTCTGCATCACGGTCTCCAGCGTATGATAGCCGTCCTCCCGCACGCCGGAGATATTGAGCATCAGATTGATCTTTCCGCAGGCGTCCAGTTTCATTTTGTCCATACCCATGGCCCCTCCTGTCATTTTCGTCAAAGCGCCCTTTTCTCCCATTATCCGATAGGAACAAAATGGGGCGTCCGATTTTCAAAATAGACGATCCGGTCAAAGCCGGCCTGCCGGATCATGGCCAGCGCCCGGCCGAAGCCCCGGGCGCAGTGAATGGCCCGATGGGCGTCGCTGCCCAGCGTCAGCTTGTCGCCGCCGTACTGCCGGAAGGCCTCCAGCACCCAGACGCCCGGGCCCGGACAACGCTGCCACTTGTCCATGCCGGCGGTGTTGACCTCCAGCGCGATGCCCTTTTCGGCGCACTGCCGCAGGATGGGCCGGATCATACCCTCATAGCGACGCAGATCGGGGCTGCCCTCAAAGACGCCGCCCATGACCCGCACGGGATAATCCAGATGGGCCAGAATATCCATGCCGCAGCATTCGATCATCCGGCGCATCTCATGAAAATAGCTTTCAAAGACCCGGTCGCAGTCGGCCTGGCTGCGGTAAGGGATGCGGTAGATGTTTTCCTTTTCCGGCAGATCGTGAATGGAGCCGATGACCAGATCGAAGGACTCCCGCGCCATGACCTCCCGCCATTTTTTCAGATTATAATGAGGCTGCCCCAGCTCGATGCCCTTCCAGATCCGCAGGCTGCCGCCGAACAGGCCCCGCATCCGTTCGACGGCCTCGGCCCGTTCCCGCCGGAAAAGATCGTAATAGATATAAGAATCATCGGCATAAAAATCAAAATGCTCGCTCATAGCCAAACCAAACAGCCCGTGCCGCCTGGCCGCCTTACAAAGGGCAAAGGGCAGCACATGGCCGTCAAAGGAAAATGCCGTATGGGTGTGCAGATCGCAAAGCTCCACCATTTTTTATCCCCCATTTCCGCACCGCCTGATAATCCCGCCGTATTTGGGCATACTGAATGCAGCCCGGTATTCCCAATTTCTCCGCGGACAAAACAGGAGGTCTGTCATATGATCAATAAAATCGCGTTGAGCCTGGCCATCATCGGCGCCATCAACTGGGGCGCCATCGGCCTTTTCAAGTTCGACATCGTCGGGTGGCTGTTCGGCGGCCAGCTGACCGCCCCCAGCCGCATCATCTTCACGCTGGTGGGTCTGGCCGGCCTGTGGTGCATCGCGCTGCTTTTTGACGATCGCCGCGCCATGTGACCCAAAGCGCCTTGCAGTCGGCCGCCCCCTGTGATACAATCAAAGTCAGCCGAGCCATCCGGCCCGCGGGCCGGATGCACACAGGAAAGGAAGGGATCCTTCGTGCCAAAGCACGTCTTGATCACCGGCGGCGCCCGCGGCATCGGCCGCGCGCTGGTCGACGCCTTTGCGGCGGCCGGCTGCAGGGTCTGCTTTACATATCATCAAAGCGCAGAGGCCGCCCTCGCCATGCGGGACCGCGCCCTGCCCATCTGCGCCGACCTGTCCTCCGGCGCCGGCTGCGCCGAGGCCGCCCGGCAGGCGCTGGATGCCTTCGGCCACATCGATATCCTGGTCAACAACGCCGGCGTTTCCCAGCAGAAGCTCTTTACCGACATCACCGACGACGACTGGCGTCAGATGATGGCCGTCGATCTCAGCGCCCCCTTTTACCTCACCCGGGCGCTGCTGCCCGAAATGATCCGGCGCAAGCAGGGCCGCATCATCAATATCTCCTCCATGTGGGGGGTGTGCGGCGCCTCCTGCGAGGTCCATTATTCCGCCGCCAAGGCCGGGCTGATCGGCATGACCCGGGCGCTGGCCGCCGAAGTGGCCCCCTCGGGCATCACGGTCAACGCCGTGGCCCCCGGCGTCATCGACACCGATATGTACCGGATGCTGGGGCCGGAGACCATGGCCCTGGTGCTGGACGATATCCCGGTGGGCCGCATCGGCACCCCTGCCGACGTCGTCCGCGCCGTTCTCTTTCTGGCCGACGATGGGGCCGGCTTCATCACGGGGCAGGTGCTGGGCGTCAACGGCGGCATGGTCATCTGAGCCGCCGCCGGACGTTTTAATACGTGCCCTTGAGCTGCTCCTCGGGCAGGGTATCGTCCTGCTCGATATACTCGCGCACCTCGTGAATGGTGTATTCATCGGTCGTATTGCGGATGACTACCCGTTCGATGCCGGCGTTGATGATCATGCGGCGGCACATATTGCAGGGGCTGGCGTCGGGCACCAGCTGGCCGGTGCGGGAATTGCACATGACCAGATACAGCGTGGCCCCCAGCATCTCCCCCCGGGGCGCCGCGATGATGGCGTTCTGTTCGGCGTGGACGCTGCGGCACAGCTCATACCGCTGGCCTCTGGGCACGCCAAGCTGCTCCCGGCGGCAGATCCCCAGGTCGCAGCAGTTGGCCCGGCCGCGGGGCGCGCCGTTGTAGCCGGTGGAAATGATCTCGTCGTTCTTGACGATCACGGCCCCCACGTTGTTGCGCAGGCAGGTGGCCCGTTCCAGAACGCTCTGGGCGATGTCCAGATAATAATTATGCTTGTCTCTTCTGCTCATATCTTTTCCTCTTTCGCATTAGCATAGTCCGGCCGCGCCGTCTGCCAGCAGCACCCCGTCACACATGCGGGCGCGTCGTTCGGCCCGGGCGGCCACAGCCGGGTCGTGGGTGATCAGCAGGATGGTGACCCCTTCCTGGTTGAGGGCCTGCAGGATGCCCATGATGCTGCCGGCCGCCTCGGGATCGAGGTTGCCGGTGGGCTCGTCGGCCAGGATCAGCGGCGTGCGGCAGGCGATGACTCTGGCGATGGCCACCCGCTGCTGCTGTCCGCCCGAAAGCTGCCCCGGCCTGTGTCCCAGCCGGTCGCCCAGCCCGACCCGGGCCAGCGCCTCCGCGGCGGCTTCCCGCCGCCGCCGCAGGTCGGTTCCCCGGATGGCCAGCGGCAGCATGACGTTTTCCAGCGCCGTCAGGTCGTGCAGCAGGTTGAAGCCCTGAAAAATAAAGCCGATCTTCTCGTTGCGCAGCCGGCTGAGCTTCCGGTCGCCCATGCGCGCGAGATCCTGCCCGTCCAGCAGGCGGCGCCCGCTGTCGGGCCGGTCGAGGCAGCCCACCATGTTCATCAGCGTGGTCTTGCCCGAGCCGGAGCCGCCCGTCACGGCCAGAAAGCCGCCCTTTTCCAGATGCAGCGTCACGTTCCGCAGGGCGCACACCGTGCCGCCCTGCCCCTTATATGTTTTTACAATATTTTCAAAGTGGATCACAGGGTTTTCCTCGTTTCTTATTATATCTGTACTTTGCCCGTTTTTCAACGCAAGAATACACCCTGCTCCGCCAATTTCAGGAGGCATTGCCATGACAGATCTTCTCGTCCGTCTTTTCATCAAAAACAGCGCCGACGTGGGCGACCCGGCCGTGCGGCAGCAATACGGTCTGCTGGGCAGCGGCGTCGGCATCGCCGTCAACGTGCTGCTGTTCGCGGCCAAATTTTTCGCCGGTCTGATCACCGGCTCGGTGGCCGTCACGGCCGACGCCTTCAACAATCTCTCCGACGCCGGCTCCTCGGTGGTCACTCTCATCGGCTTCCGCCTGTCGGGACAGAAGCCCGACAAGGACCATCCCTTCGGCCACGGACGCATCGAATACATATCGGGCCTTTTTGTCGCCATGGCCATCCTGCTCATGGGATTTGAGCTGGCCCGCGACGCTGTCAGCCAGATCCTCCACCCCTCCGCCGTCGATTTCAGCCTGCTCTCCGCCGTCATTCTGGCGCTGTCCATCGCCGCCAAGCTTTTTTTGTGCCATTTCAACCGCACCCTGGGCAGCCGCATCAATTCCGTTTCCATGCAGGCCACCTCGGCCGACAGCATGGGTGACGCCATCGCCACCTCGGCCGTGCTGGCCGGCTCCCTCATCGGCCGCTTCTTTGAGATCAACATCGACGGCTGGCTGGGCGTCTGCGTGGCGCTGGTCATTCTCCGGGCCGGCTGGGAGGCCGCCCGCGACACCATCACCCCCCTGTTGGGCACCACCCCCGATCCCGAGCTGGTGCACAATATCGCCGAAACGGTCCTGGCCCATCCCGAGGTCATCGGCATCCACGACCTGGTCGTCCACGATTACGGCCCCGGCCGGGTCATGATCTCCCTCCACGCCGAGGTCAACGCCAACGGCGACATTCTGCCTCTCCACGACGCCATCGACAATATCGAGCGTGAGCTGGCGGCCAAATTCAACTGCGCCGCCGTCATCCACATGGACCCCGTGGAGTGCGACGACGCCAAGACCAACGACATGCGCCAGAAGGTGGCCTGCCTGGCCGCCGCCATCGATCCGGGCATCACCATCCACGATTTCCGCATGGTCACCGGCCCCTCCCACACCAATCTGATCTTCGACATGGTGCTGCCCATGGATTCCCGTCTTTCTCCCAAAGAGGCCCGCGACTCCATGGAAAAGGCCGTATCCGTCCTGGAAGGCCCCTGCTTTGCCGTCATCACCGTCGACCGTCCCATGGTCTGAGCCTGATACGCAGCAAAAAAGTCCAGCTTCGGCTGGACTTTTTTCATAGGATCGTTTTTTCAGCACCGGTCCCCCAGGCCGCCCGTCGGGCGGCTGTTTTTATTTCCCCAGCGCGGCGGCAAAAGCGAAAATGCTGCGCACCGTATGGGTCAGGTCGGTTTTGGCCGTCTTTCTGGCCTCTTTCCAGGGCACGGCGCGGCGGTTGGTGGTAAAGACGGCGCACAGCCCCCGGGCCGCTGCCTCCCCCAGCTCCCGGTCGAGGGCGTCGCCCACCACGGCGCAGACCGGCACGCCCCGGGCCGACGCCCGGCGGCAGACCCCGAAGATGACCTTGCCCCGCAGGCTCTGGCCGTCGATGCGGCCTTCGCCGGTAAAGACCATATCGCAGCCCTCCAGCAATTCTTCAAAGCCGACGGTATCCAGCACGCCGTCGATGCCCGACACCAGCTCGGCACCCAGCAAGGCGCACATGCCGGCCCCCATGCCGCCGGCCGCGCCGGCGCCCGGCATTTGGCTGATGCCGGGACAGAGGGGCTCCAGCAGCCGGCCCAGATGGCGCAGGCCCCGGTCCAGCCGCCGCACCATGGCCGGATCGGCCCCCTTCTGGGGCCCGAAAACAAAGGCGGCGCCGTGCTCGCCGTACAGGGGATTGTCCACGTCGCACATCAGCCGGATGCGCACGCCGGCCAGGGCCTGCCGGGCCGGCTCGGGATCGATCCGGGCGATCTTTTCCAGCGTGCCGCCGCAGGGCACGAAAGCATTGCCCTTTTTATCCAGAAACCGCACGCCCAGCGCCGCCGCCGCGCCGCATCCGCCGTCGTTTGTGCAGCTGCCGCCAAGGCCCAGCAGGATCTCCCGCGCCCCTTTCCGCACGGCGTGCTGCATCAGCATGCCCACGCCGTAGGTGGTGGTGACGGTGGGGTCCTCGCAGCCCTTGACCATGGGCAGGCCGGCAGCCGCCGCCATTTCGATCACGGCCCGTTTTCCGCCCGGCAGACGGCCGTAAAAGCTCTCCACCGGCTCGGAGCGCGGCCCCTGCACAGTCACCCGCACCCGCCGGCCGCCGGCAGCCGCCAGCATGGATTCCACCGTCCCCTCGCCGCCGTCGGCCACGGGGATGGACAGGATCTCGCAGCCGGGAAAGGCCTTCTGCGCCTCCCGCTTCATGATCCGGCAGATCTCTATGGAACGCATGGTGCCCTTGAAGGAATCGGGCGCCAGAATGATCTTTTGCATAACGCATCCCTCCATGCCCCTATCATAGCATCCCCGGCACCGGCCGGCAACAAAAAGATGCCACCGTGCGCGGGCAGACAAAGGGGCCCGGACCCCGCATAGGATCCAGGCCCCTGTTTTCTCTTTCAACTCTGCCGGGAAACGGCCGCAGAAGGCCGCTTCCGCTTATTTTTCCCTTTCCGGCGCCGCCCGGTCGTATTCCGCCTGCAGCGTCTGCAGCACCCGGAAAAAAATCTCCAGCTCCTCCGGCGTATGGCAGGCCAGCAGACGGGTCAGCGTGGCCGTCTGCCGTTCCCGGTCGTACCGGCGGTGCAGCTCGGCCAGCCGGCACCCCGCCTGCGTCGGATAAAGATGGATGCGCTTGTCGTCGCCGGGCAGCTTGCGCTTGACCACATAGCCCTTGGAGGCCAGCCTGTTGACATTCCTGCTGGCTGCGCCGCGTGTCCGGTTCCACAGGGAAGCCACCTCGGTGACGCAGATGCCCGGCTGTTCCGCGATCAGCGCCAGCGTGTGCATCTCCACCACGTTCAGGATCTTCCCCGTTCCGTAATCATGCACGGCGCCCAGGTCGTCTCCCACCGTCATCACGAAGCGGTACAACTGGTCCGCCGCCGCCAGCAGCTTTTCATACCCGATCCCGTTTTCCATACCGTGCCCCCCGTTTTCCGCAGCCCTGCCGCGCGGCGTCATACCAGAATGCGCACCGCGTTGTGCAGCACGCGGATCTCGGTCCGGCAGCTGCCCATGCCGTATTCGCCGTCCAGCGCCCAGGCCGTCGGCTGTTCCATCTCCACCACGGCGCCGGTGGTATGGTAAAACCGGATGCAGCTGTCCTCATACCGCCCGGTCTGCAGCGCCAGCAGCGCCTTGCTGATCTCCATGGCCGAACGGGGGTTGCGCACCAGAATGACTTCAAAAATGCCGTCGCTGAAATCCACCTTGTCGGAATCCAGCTTGACGACGCCGCCGATGGAGGTGGCGTTGCTGACCGAACCGAAAATAAAGTCGTCCTCCACCGTGCGGTCGTCCAGAATGACCCGGGCGTGAATGGGCCGGATATGGGGCAGATCCCGCACGCCCTCCAGAATATAGGCCAGGTGGCCCAGGGCGTTTTTGCTGGCCTGCGGCACGCTGTAGGACGTGCCGGTAAAAGCGCCGAAGGAGGCGATATAGCTGAAGCTGCGGTCGGCCCCAAAGGCCCCCACATCGATGGGCCGGGGCGTCCCGGTGACGATGCGCTCGGCCGCCGTTTTCAGATTCTCCCGTTCCAGCCCCAGGCCGGCGGCAAAATCGTTGGTGGTACCGCAGGGAATATAGCCGATGGGCATGTCCAGCCCGGCCCGCAGCAAGCCCAGGATACCTTCGTTCAGCGTCCCGTCGCCGCCGCAGAAGACGATCCGGTCAAATCCGGCCCCCAGACGCTCCACCATCCGGGTGGCGTCGCCCCGGCCGTTCGTCATCTGCACCGTCACCAGCCAGCCGGCGTCGGAAAAGACCCGGATGATCTCAAAGGCCGCCGAGCTGATCTTCATTCGGCCCGAAACGGGATTGATGATCAATAAAAGCTTGTTCCCTTCCATAATAGCCGTTTTCCTTTCCTGCAAAGCCGGCCTGCCGCTTTTCGGATCGGCGTGCCGGCCGGCAGCCTTTGGCTGCCGCGTCCCATTATACACCTTTGGACGATCCAGGCAAACAGGAAGTTCCAAAAAGCCTGCCCGCGCACAGCGGCCGTCCATAGATGCTTAATTATACCACAGATCTATGCATCTGTGTTGCTTTTCACGCACAAGTTTACGGTTTATTCAGCATTTTTCCGGGCACCGCGTAATTGTCACACAGCGGCCGGTATGCTATACTGTACCCAAAAGGCCCCAAGCCTGCAACCAACGGAGGTTATATATGGATACCAACGACATCCTGCTCTATAACGGCAAGATCTATCTGGAAAAGGGCCGTTTTGCCCAGGCCATCCGCATCCGCGGCGGCCGCGTCGCCGCCGTCGGTGAAAACACCGAACTGCTGGCCGGCGCCGAAGACGCCGAAAAGATCGACCTGGCGGGCAAGACGGTCATTCCTGGCCTGATCGATTCCCACATGCATCTTTTCAATGTCGGCCGCACCCTGCGCGCTGTGCGGCTCCATGGCGCCGGCTCCCTGGCCGAGGTGCTGGACCGCTGCCGCGCCTATCTGGCGGAAAACCGGCCGGAACCCGGCAGCGTCATCGTCGGCCGCGGCTGGAACCACGACTATTTCACCGACGAACACCGCATGCCCAACCGGCACGACCTGGACAAGGTGACCACCGACCATGCTCTCATTCTGACCCGCGCCTGCGGCCATGCCCTGGTCTGCAATACCCGCGCGCTGGAAATGGCCGGCGTGACAGCCCAGACACCCCAGCCCGCGGGCGGCGCCTTCGAGCTGGATGGCGACGGCCGTCCCAACGGCATTTTCAAGGAACACGCCATGGACCTGATCCAGCGCCTCATCACCGATCCCTCCTTTGAGGAATCCCGCAGGATCCTGCAGGCCGCCATGGCCCACGCTTCGGCGCACGGTATCACATCTGTCCAGACCAACGACATGTACGAGGACAACTACCAGCGGGTCTGGAACGCCTATCAGTCGCTGGCCGACGACGGCCTGGCCACCGTGCGCGCCTATCAGCAATGCGGCTTCTCCACCGTGGAAGGCTACGAAAAATTCCTCCGCGACGGCTTCCGCACGGGCTTCGGCAGCCCTATGAACCGCATCGGCCCTCTCAAGCTGCTGAGCGACGGCTCGCTGGGCGCCCGCACGGCCCTGCTTCGGCAGGATTACAGCGACAAGCCCGGCACCCGGGGCATTCTGTGCGTGCCGCCCGAACAGCTGGACGCCTTCGTCTCCCTTTCAGCCCAAAATGGCATGCAGGTGGCCATCCACGCCATCGGCGACCGGGCCATCGAGCTGGTGCTGGACGCCTATGAAAAAGCCTGGCCCGACGGCGGGAACCCCCGCCGCAGCGCCATCGTCCACTGCCAGATCACCGACCGGCCTCTGCTGGAACGCTTTGCCCACAGCCATACGGCCGCCCTGGTCCAGCCCATCTTCCTCCACTACGATATGCACATCGTGGAAGACCGCGTGGGCCCGGCCCTGGCCGCTTCCTCCTATGCCTTCGGCACCATGGACCGCCTGGGTATCCACAATTCCTACGGCACGGACTCTCCCGTGGAAGATCTCAACACCATGGAGAATCTCTATTGCGCCGTCACCCGCCGGGACCTCACCGGCTGGCCGGACGGCGGCTGGCAGCCGGAGGAGGCCGTCGACGTGGCTTCGGCCGTCGACCACTACACCGTCGACAGCGCCTGGAACAGCTTCGAGGAGGACGTCAAGGGCCGCCTGCTGCCCGGTATGTACGCCGATCTGGCCGTGCTCAGCGATGATATCTTCACCATCGATCCCCGCGCGATCAAAAATGTCCGCGTGCTGATGACCATGATGGACGGCCGCGTCGTCTACCGCGCCTGAGGCTGCTCCCTCTGCAGAATACAAAAAGCTGTCTCGCCTTTATTCGGCGAGACAGCTTTTTTTTAATTCTCCGGTTCCGGGCAGTCAAAAAGCCCCGGCCGTTGGGCCGGGGCCTGGTTGCGGGCATATGCGCTTACTGCTGCTCCTTCATCTTGGCGAAGCACTCGCTGCAATAGACGGGTCTGTCGCTCTTGGGCTCAAAAGGCACTCTGGCCTCCTTGCCGCAGGCGGCGCAGGTGGCGGTGAAATACTCTCTGGGGCCCTTGGCAGCCATCTTGCGCTTATCTCTGCAAGCCTTGCAGCGCTGGGGCTCGTTCTGGAAGCCGCGCTCGGCATAGAACTCCTGCTCGCCGGCGGTGAATACGAACTCGGCGCCGCATTCCTTGCAAACTAAAGTCTTGTCTTCGTACATGGTCGTTTCCTCTCTTTTCCCTCTCCGGGGATGAAATAAAATATATGCGAACGGACAGTGCCCGTTATCGCCGGTCGGATAAGTACAGCGCCAGCTTCCGCCGGATACGCCGGATGGCGTTGTCGACGGACTTGCGGTTCCGCTTCAACTGATCCGCGATTTCCGAAGAAGTATAGCCGTCCAGGAACCGGTCCAAGACAGAAACTTCAAAAGGAGACAACATGCCGGACAGACTTGCCTGAATCTCTTTTGCGGTCTCATTTGCCAGAATACTGACTTCGGGATCGCTCAGCGCGTCCTCGGCGCCAAGCGGATCGCCCTGTGTTCCGCCTGTGTACACGTCCCGCGACGTCAGCACGCTGTCGCGGCGGACGGCGTCGATGACTCTGCGTTTGATACACAAAGCGGCATAGGCACGAAAAGAATCGCTGCGGCTTTCGTCATAGGTGCGCACGGCTGCCAAAAGGCCCAGCATCCCCTCCTGGAACAGGTCGTCATAGTCGCCGCCCCGCAGGAAATAAGGCCGGATACAGCTGCGCACCAGCTGGGTATTGGCCTTGAGCTGTTCTTCCTCCTGTCCGGGGGAAAGTCGTTCCTTCAAGGTCCTCATCCCTTCTGAAAAAGCTGCTTTGCATCCATTTATATACCAAGTATAGTCAAAAAGAGGGTCTGTGTCAAGCAAAATGTCACAAAAGCGCCCGGCACAGACCCTTTAAATTAGCGATTTTAACCATTTACCACAGTCAACCGCTGCATTCTTTTATTCCACCGTCACCGATTTGGCCAGATTGCGGGGCTTATCGATGTCGCAGCCGCGGAAAACGCCCACATAATAGGCAAAAAACTGGATGGGCAGGATCGACAGCGACGCCGCCATGAAATAGGGGCACCGGGGGATACGCACCACATGGTCGCAGATCTTCTCGTCGATGGGGAAGTCGCCGTTGGTGATCAGAATGACCTGGGCCCCTCTGGCCTTGACCGACTGGATATTGGAGATCTGCTTCTCATAAAGCTGGGCGTCGCAGGCCAGCGCCACCACCGGCGTGCCCTCCTCGATGAGGGAGATGGGGCCGTGCTTCAGCTCGCCGCCGGCATAGGCCTCGCTGTGGACATAGGCGATCTCCTTGAGCTTGAGGGAGCCCTCCTGGGCGGCCATGTAGTCGATGCCGCGGCCGATGAAGAAGGCGTCGTTGCGCCCGTGATAAAGCTGGGCCAGCGCCTTCATCTCGTCGCCGCAGGCCAGCACCTGCCCGATCTGGTCGGGCAGCTCCCGCAGGGCGCGGCAGTATTCCCGGATCGATGCGTCATCCAGAGTGCCCCGCGCCCTGGCCGCCGTCAGCGCCAGCAGGTACATGACCGAAAGCTGGGCCGAATAGGCCTTGGTGGTGGCCACGGCGATCTCGGGACCGGCCCAGGTATAGATCACATGGTCGGCTTCCCGGGCGGCCGAGGAGGCCAGCACGTTGACGACGGCCACCGTGGTGGCGCCGCGGGCCTTGGCTTCCCGCAGGGCGGCCAGGGTATCGGCCGTCTCGCCCGACTGGCTGATGACGATGCACAGGTCGCTGCTGTCGATGATGGGGTCGGAATAACGGAATTCCGAAGCCACGCTGGCCAGCACCGGGATGCGGGCCAGACGCTCGAAGGCCACCTTGCCGGCCAGGCCGGCGTAATAGGCCGAGCCGCAGGCCACGATGTGGATATTGCGGATCTGGCGGAAGAGCTCGGTGCCCACGCCCTCCTCCAGCAGGTCGGGCATCAGGTCGTCGGTGATGCGGGAGGAGATGGTGTCCCGCACGGCCTTGGGCTGCTCCATGATCTCTTTGATCATGAAATGGTCATAGCCGCCCTTCTGGGCGCTCTCGATATCCCAGTTGACCGTCTGGACCTCTTTTTCCACGGGGCTGCCGTCTTTGGCAAAGACCTCGACGCCCTGGGGGCGGACCCGGACGATCTCACCGTCGCCCACCACGATAAAGCGGCGGGTGATGCTCATAATGGCAGGGATATCCGAAGCGATCATATTGCTGCCTTCTCCCAGGCCGACGATCAGCGGATTGTCGTGCCGGGTGCAGATCATCTCATCGGGATGGTCGCGGCAGATGACGGCCAGCGCGTAAGAGCCGCGGATCTGGCGGCAGGTGTCCATCATGGCGGCCACGCCGTCGCCCTTGTAATTGCGGGCAAAGAGATGGGCCACGACTTCCGAGTCGGTGTCGCTCTTGAAGACGACGCCCTCGGCCGTCAGCATGCTGCGCAGCTCCAGATAGTTTTCGATGATGCCGTTGTGGACCAGCGCGATGGTGCCGTCCATGCTCTCGTGGGGATGGGAATTGCGGTCGGAGGGCGCGCCGTGGGTGGCCCAGCGGGTGTGGCCGATGCCGCAGGTCGAATGGATCTCGCCCTGCGCCTCGATCTTATCCCGCAGCGCCTGGATGCGCCCCTTGGTCTTGATGGTCCGAATGCCGTTTTCCGTCTGCAGCGTGACGCCGGCCGAGTCATAGCCCCGGTATTCCAGCGTGGTCAGACCCTGCAGCAGAATGGGGACAGCCTGCCGGCTGCCCGTATAGCCTACGATTCCGCACATATATCTTTACTCCTTAAAAATCAAAATGAAAAAATATTGCATCTTGTCGAAAAAGGTTCGGCACAGCCGGACTCTTTCTTTTATGGGATCGTTTTTTCACGGACATGTGCCGGGAAAAAACTCCAATACCCGCCGGTTTTTCCGCAGAAAAACGGCGAAACCGCCCCGCAGGACGGAGCCTGATCTGCCCCGAAACCCAGCGCAGCGGATTCAGGGCAGTTTATTTGGCCTGCGTCCGTCTTGTGGCCGGGATCGCTCCCGGATTTTGCCCGAACGCTTATGCCGCGGCGCGCGGCAGGAGGTATCCGCCGAAATCTTCGATGAGCCTCCTCCTCGTCAGCTGCCCCAAAAGGCAGCTCTGGCGCTTTTCCGATCCAGATATCCCCGTTTGACGGGCATTCCCCCTTTCGCCGGATAAAGCTTCCCGCGCCGCGCAGGCGGCACGGGAAGCGCGTCTTTGTCTTATACTATGCCTGCGCGGCCGCCGCGATGGCTGCCTTGACCTGCTCTTCGGCATAGGCCGACAGGGTCCGCACCTTTTCCGGGTCGCTGCCCTCCACCATGACCCGCACCAGCGCTTCGGTGCCCGACGGGCGGATGACGACGCGGCCTTCGCCGCCGAAGGCGGCCGTGATCTCCTCCGACAGCGCACGGATGGCCGGCAGGCCGGCCACCTGCTTTTTGATACTGTTGGGCGCCGGCACGTTGCGCATGATCTGGGGATAATGATAGATGCCGGCCGTCAGCTCCGAAGCCCGGCAGCCCTTCTCCCGCAGCATGGAAATGAACTGCAGCGCCGTCAGCTGGCCGTCGCCGGTGGTGGCGCAGTCGGAAAGAATGACGTGGCCCGACTGCTCGCCGCCGATGTTCCGGCCCGAGCGGCGCATCTCCTCCAGCACATGGCGGTCGCCCACGCCCACGGCGCAGACATCGATGCCGTAGGGGCGCAGATAGGCGGCCAGGCCCATGTTGGACAGGATGGTGGCCACGACGCCGCCCTTGAGGGTGCCCTTCTGCTGCATATATACGGCCAGCAGGGCCAGAATATCGTCGCCGTCGATTATCCTGCCCTGTTCGTCGCAGAGCAGGCAGCGGTCGGCGTCGCCGTCAAAAGCCACGCCCAGGTCATAGCCGCCCGCCCGCACAGCGTCCCGCAGAGCCTCCATATGGGTGGAGCCGCACCCGTTGTTGATATTGACGCCGTCGGGGTCGCAGGCCATAAAATCGCACCGGGCGCCGATGGCGCCGAAGATCTCCCTGGCCGTATGGGAAGCCGCGCCGTTGGCGCAGTCGATGAGGATCTTCATGCCGTCCTCCCGAGGCTGCACCAGCGACCGCAGATAGGCGGCATACCGGGCGTTGCCCTCGGCGCGGCTGTCATAGACGCGGCCCAGTTCGCCGTCCCGCCGGAGCGCCTCCCCCGGCAGATGGTCCATCAGTGCCTCGATCTCGGCCTCCTGGTCGTCGTCCAGCTTATAGCCGCTGCCGGCGAAGATCTTGATGCCGTTGTGTTCAAAGGGATTGTGGGACGCCGAAATGACCACGCCGGCGTCCATCTGCTCCTCCCGGCTGAGCCAGGCCACGGCAGGGGTGGGCATGACGCCCAGCAGCCAGACGTCGCCGCCGCAGGCCGTGATGCCGGCGGCCAGCGCGCATTCCAGCATATCGCCCGAAATGCGGGTGTCCCTGCCGATGCACACCCGGGGCTTGCGGCCCAGGCGGCGGCTGAGGCTGAAGGCCAGCGCCGCGCCGATATCATAGGCCATGGGCGCCGTCAGCTCGACGTTGGCCACGCCGCGCACGCCGTCGGTCCCGAAATATTTACCCATAAAGAATTCCTCCAAAGTTTAAAACAGCTTGCCCAAAGTCCGGTACAGCCGGACTTTTTCTTTATCAAATCGTTTTTTCACGGACATGTGCCGGGAAAAAACACCGCCTACCGCCGTTTCTCCACAGAAAAGCGGTGAAACCGGCCAGCAGGCCGGAGCCTAACCTGCCCCGAAACCCAGCACAGCGGATTCGGGGCAGTCTGTTTATAGTTCCAGCTGCCCCTCAAAGGGGATGCCCAGATGCTTATAGGCCTTCTGGGTGGCACAGCGGCCCCGGGGCGTGCGGTTGAGGAAGCCGATCTGCATCAGATAAGGCTCGTAAACGTCCTCCAGCGTCACGGCCTCCTCGCCGATGGTGGCGGCCAGGGTCTCCAGCCCCACCGGGCCGCCGGCAAAGTTATAAATAATGCTCTCCAGCATGCGCCGGTCGGTCATATCCAGCCCCAGCGGGTCGATGTCCAGCGCCGCCAGGCCGCGCACGGCCACGGCGCGGGTGATGACGCCGTCGCCCATGACCTGGGCGAAGTCGCGCACCCGCTTGATGAGGCGGTTGGCCAGACGGGGGGTGCCCCGGGAGCGCCGGGCGATCTCCAGCGCACCCTCGTCGTCGACCTCGATGCCCAGGATCCCGGCCGAACGCCGGACGATGCGGGCCAGCTCCTCGGGGCTGTAAAGCTCCAGCCGGGAAACGACGCCGAACCGGTCACGCAGCGGCGCCGAGATCTGGCCGGCCCGGGTGGTGGCGCCCACCAGGGTGAACCGGGGCAGATCGAGCCGCACCGACCGGGCGGCCGGCCCCTTGCCGATGATGATATCCAGGGCGAAGTCTTCCATGGCCGGATAGAGGATCTCCTCCACGCTGCGGTTGAGCCGGTGGATCTCGTCGATAAACAGCACGTCGTTGGGGCTGAGATTGGTCAGAAGAGCCGCCAGATCGCCCTGCTTTTCAATGGCCGGGCCGGAGGTGATGCGGATATTGACCCCCATCTCGGCGGCGATGATGCCGGCCAGGGTGGTCTTGCCCAGGCCCGGCGGGCCGTAGAGCAGCACATGGTCCAGCTGGTCGCCCCGCGCCCGGGCCGCCTGGATGAAGATGGAAAGATTGTCCTTGACCTTCTCCTGCCCCACATAGTCCTGCAGCGTGCGGGGCCGCAGGGAACCCTCGGCCTCGTCCTCTCTGGTGAAGGCGCTCGTTACGATGCGCTCTTCCTGCGCCTCGTCGTTATTGAATGCGATGGCCACGCTTCTCCCTCCTTAAAACAGCTTTTTGAGGGCGGCGCGGATGATCTCGTCGACCGTCATGCCGGCCAGATCGACCCCGCGCAGCGCGCCCAGCGCCTCGGCCCGGGAATAGCCCAGCGCCACCAGCGCGGCCACGGCGTCGTCAGCCGCCGTACCGGCCTCCGCGCCCTGGGCCGGCAGATCGAGACCACCGTCGGCGCCGGCCTGTTCCAGCTGACCCTTGCTCATGCGGTCCTTCAGCTCCAGAATGATGCGCTGGGCCAGCTTCTTGCCCACGCCCGGCGCGGCCAGAATGGCCTTCTGGTCGTCGGTCAGCACGGCCAGCGCCAATTTTGCGGGGGTGGTCACGCCCAAAATCGACAAAGCCGCCTTGGGACCGACGCCCGAGATGCCGATGAGCAGCCGGAAGCACTCCAGCTCCTCCCGGCTGATAAAGCCGTACAGATCAAATATAGCGTCACGCACATGAAGATATGTATAAAATGTCGCCGTTTCCCCGACCCGGGCCTGCCCCGACGAGGTCAGCGAGGTCTGGATGCCGTAGCCGACGCCGCCGGCGTCGATGACCACCAGCCCCGGTTCGCTGACGGCGACCTTGCCGCGAATGAAATAAAACATAGATTCCCCCGTTGATGGTTTCTCTTTCTCAGATCCAAAAGCAAAAATACTGATATTCTTAAAAATTATACCATATTTATAACGCTTGCACAACCGAACTTGTTCCGCAAAAAAGAGCGCTTTTCGCGCCCCTTTACAGATTATTCACATTCCTTTCCCACGCCCGACAGCCTGGACCCGGCCGTCTGTGCATGGCACAGGGCAATGGCCAGGGCGTCGGCCGCGTCGTCGGGCCGCGGCACGGCTTTCAGCCCCAGCAGGGCGCGGGTCATCTCCATGACCTGCCGCTTCCCGGCCCGTCCGTAGCCCACCACCGCCTGCTTGACCTGCAGCGGCGTATATTCGGCGATCTCCACGTTTTTCTGGGCGCAGGCCAGCAGCAGCACGCCCCGGGCGTGGCCCACCTGGATGCCGGTGGTCACGTTGGTGTTGAAAAAGAGCTGCTCGATGGCCACGGCCTCCGGCTCGAAGGTCTCCAGCAGGGTGTTCATATCCCGGTAGATCTCGGCCAGCCGCTGGGGGAACGGCGTCCCGGCCGCCGTGGTGATGGCCCCGTGTCCCAGATATCTGCTTTTGCCCCGGGTATGCTCGATGATGCCGTAGCCCACGATGCCATAGCCCGGGTCGATGCCCAAAATACGCATACTTGCCGCCTTTCGCCCCGTGTTTTTTTATGCTATACTGAATGATATACTCGATCATGATATACTTGATCCCGCGGCGTCTTTGCCGCTCTGCACTCTATTTTACAGGAAAACCCGAAAAAAAGAAAGGAGGGTCCGCCATGGACGCGCAATATATCTTCTTCGACCTCGATGGCACCCTGACCGACCCCAAAGCCGGCATCACCAATTCGGTGGCCTACGCCCTGTCGCAGTTCGGCATCGAGGTGGCCGACCGGGAAACGCTGGTGCCCTTCATCGGGCCGCCGCTGCTCGACAGTTTTCAGCGCTTCTACGGCTTCGACGCCCAAAAGGCCCAGGAAGCCGTCGACCAGTACCGCGTCTATTTCTCCAAAACCGGCATTTTTGAAAACGCTGTGCTGGACGGCGCCCGGACGCTGCTGCGCGCGCTGCACGGCGACGGCCGCACCGTCGTGCTGGCCACCTCCAAGCCGGAGATCTACGCCCGGCAGATCCTGCGGCACTTCGGTCTCGACCGGTATTTCCACCATATCTGCGGCGCCACCATGGACGGCAGCCGTTCGGCCAAGGCCGATGTCATCGCCTACGCCATGCGCACGGCCGGTGTCACCGACCCCGCCCAGGCCGTCATGGTGGGCGACCGCCGCCACGACATCGAGGGCGCCCGGGCCTGCGGTATGCCCTCCATCGGCTTGCTCTGCGGCTACGGCAGCCGGGAAGAGCTGGAAGCGGCAGGCGCAGACCACATCCTGCCCGACCTGGAGGCCCTGCGCCAATTCCTGAAAAAAGACGCGCCGGCCGTACCGGAATCATCGGTCATCTTCTTCCCCTGCCGCAGCCTTCCCGAAACCACCGCCTACTACCGCGACGTGCTGGGCATGCCCCTGTATAAAGACCTGGACGGCTGCGTCTGGTTCGACTGCGGCCGGGGCTATCTGGCCTTCTGTGATTACGGCCCCGACCGGCCCATGGCCGCCGGCGCCTGCATCTCCTTCAACCTGCCCTCCACCGCCGCCGTCGACGCCATGTACGAAAGGCTGCGCACCCGGCCGGTCATCGGCCTGGGCGACAGGCCGGCCCACCATCCCCGCTTCCCGGTCTATTCCTTCTTTTTGTCCGACCCCAACGGCTATACGCTGGAATATCAGAAAACCACCGAAAACGAATAAAAACGAAAAGAGGTGCGCCATGCTTCCCGATCTCCCGGCCGTTCTGTCTCCCGGCTTCCGCGGCTGCGTCCATATCGTGCGCGACGGGCAGCCCCTGCTGACCCGCGCCTCGGGCTATGCCGACCTGGCCAATCAGATCCCCAACACCCCCGCCACCCGCTTTGCCAGCGCTTCGGCCGGCAAGGCCTTCGTGGCCGTGGGCATCCTGCAGCTGATCCAGTCGGGGCGGCTGTCCCCGGAGGACACCCTGGGCCGCCTGCTGGACCTCGACCTGGGCCGCATCGACCCCCACGTCACCGTCCGGCAGCTGCTGACCCATACCTCCGGCGTCCCCGATTACTTTGACGAAAGCGTCATGGACGATTACGAAGCCCTCTGGCGCGACTTTCCCAATTACAGGGTCCGCAAAAACGCCGACCTGCTGCCCCTCTTTACGGACAAGCCCATGGCCGAGCCCCCCGGCGCCCGGTTCCGGTACAACAACAGCGGCTATGTGCTGCTGGCCCTCGTCCTCGAAGCCGTCACCGGCCGGCCCTTTGACGATGCCATTCGGGACATGGTCTTTGACCCCTGCGGCATGAAGGCCGCAGGCTATTTCGCCCTCGACCGGCTGCCGGCCGGCTGCGCCAACCATTATATTTTCTGTCCCGACACCGGGGAATACCGCACCAATATTTACAGCGTCGACGCCAAGGGCACCGGCGCCGGCGGCGCATTCATCACCGTGGGCGACATCGAAGCCTTCTGGCGCGGCCTGCTGGACGGCCATCTGCTCTCTCCCTCCATGCGGGCCCAGGCATTTTCCCGGCAGGCCGGCAGCGACAAGGGCGGCTGATACGGCTATGGCTTCTGGCTCCGGCCCCGGCCGGGGCACCGGGACGCCGTCTATTTTGAGGGCTGCGACCCGGGTGTCAGCTTTCTTTCGGAATACGACCCCGGCACCCGCACCCTTTCGGTGCTGGCCAGCAACTACGGCGACAACGTCTGGCGCGAAATGCGCCGCATCCGCGAAATCCTCTATTGAGGACTGCATCCACAAGCCCCACCGGCAAAAAAGACCTCTCCCTGCGGAGCAATGTCATTAAGTTAAAATTTTTGCCGAATACGAAAAAGCACCCACCCCGTTTG
>CAMEZQ010000038.1 GCA_945947915.1 uncultured Clostridia bacterium
ACGGAATAGGATTTCATGTTATTGGGCTAACACCGTCTTACGAACACCCCGCTAAGCTCCCGGCGTTTGAAGATTGTTTCCGGCGTTTATCCCAGCAGGGCGGCCAGCTCGCGGCCCATGCGGACGCCCATGATGGAGGCCATCATCAGGCCGCGGGTCCAGCCGCTGGCGTCGCCCAGGCAGTAAAGGCCCTGCACATTGGTGCGGAAGCGGTCGTCCATTTTGACCTTATTGCTGTAAAACTTCAGCTCGGGGGAATAGAGCAGAGTCTCGGTGGAGGCGAAGCCGGGCACCACGTGGTCGACGGCCTGTATGAACTGGATGATGTTGGTCATCGTGCGGTAGGGCATGGCGGCCGTGATGTCGCCGGCCACGGCGTCGGGCAGGGTGGGCCGTACGTTGGCGTGGTCCAGTTCCTTCTGCCAGGTGCGTTTACCGTCGAGAATATCGCCGTAGCGCTGGACCAGGATGCGTCCCGCGCCCAGCATATTGGTCAGCTCGCCGATCTTCTGGGCGTATTCGATGGGCTGGTTGAAGGGCTCGGTAAAGTTGTGGGAGCAGAGGATGGACAGGTTGGTGTTGGCCGATTTTTTCTCCTTGTAAGAGTGGCCGTTGACCACGGCCAGATCGTTGTCGTAGTTTTCCTGGCTGACGAAGCCGCCGGGGTTCTGGCAGAAGGTGCGCACCTTGTTTTTGAAGGGCCGGGGATAGCCGATCAGCTTGGATTCGTAGAGAACCCGGTTGACTTCCTCCATGACCTCGTTGCGCACCTCCACCCGAACGCCGATGTCGACGGTGCCCGGTTTGTGGAGAATATCGTGCTTTTCGCAGAGAGAATTGAGCCAGTCGGCGCCCCGGCGGCCGGCGGCGATGACCGTGTGGGCGGCGGGGATCTCCAGGGTCTCGCCGGTGGAGGCTCGCTGGCAGAGGACACCGGTGCAGCGGCTGCCCTCCATACGCAGGTCGACGCAGTTCCAGCCGAAGAGCATTTCGACTCCCTGGTCCTGCAGATACCGCTCGATGGCCAGATAGATCTCCTGGGCCTTTTCGGTGCCCAGATGGCGGATCGGGCAATCGACCAGCTTGAGGCCGGCCTGGATGGCCCGCTTGCGGATCTCTTTGATCTCCTGCTCGTTGCCGACGCCTTCCACATGCTGGTCGGCGCCGAATTCCAGATAGATGCCGTCGGTGTACCGGATGAGCTGCTCGGCCGTGTCGTAGCCGATCAGCTCGGGCAGGTCGCCGCCCACCTCGGGGCTGAGGGAGAGTTTGCCGTCGGAAAACGCGCCGGCACCGGAGAAGCCGGTGGTGATGTGGCAATAGGGCTTGCAGTTGATGCACCGACCGGTGATCGACTTGGGGCAGCGGCGGTTTTCGATGGGGCTGCCTTTTTCAATGATGGTGATTTTTTTGGGACCGCCCTTGCGGATCAGCTCCAGGGCGGTAAAGATGCCGGCAGGGCCGGCGCCGATGATAACGGTATCGCGCAGCATGGATGAACCTCCTGTGTCAATATACGATGCACGGAAAATAAAAAAAGCTGCCGGGGATGGGCCTCGGCAGCTTGTGGATGAAAACTTCGGGACTGCGGAAAGCAGGGGCCCAGGAAAATATTATACCAGATGCCGGCCCCGATTGCAAGGAGCGTTATTGGGGATTGCATTTGGCCGTGTAGCTTTCCATGGTCACACGCACCACGGCCACCTTGGAAATGGTTTCGTATGTAAAGTCGCCCATGCCGGTCTGATGGGCCATGAGCAGATCCAGCGCCGTCTTTTTGTCGTTGGGATCAGTCAGCACGGTGGCGCGGCCCTGCCCCATGACTGAGGCGAAGGCATAGCCATAAGCGCAGGCCGTTCCGCCTTCGCCCTTGAGGCCGCCCTCCACGGCCACCGTGCAGAATACGGCGGGATTCTCTTTCAGAATATCCATTTTGCGTCCCGCAGGGGACGAATGGAAATAAAAGGTCAATATGCCGTCCTCCAGCGTGTAGCCGTAATTGAGAGGCACAACATATGGTTCGCCCAGGTCGGACAGGCCCATATACATGACTTTGGCACTGTCGAGGATCTGGCGGATGGCGGCGGGATCGGTCACTTCTCTGTCTTTTCTGCGCATGATGTTTCTCCTTTTTGGTCAGATCGGGATTGAGCCCGCAGCATCTCGGCCTGCTGCCGCAGAGCGGCGGGCGAGCCGGGTGAAGGCTCGGCATATCGGTTCATGCGGAAAATGCGCACGAACACGGGATAAACGACGATGGAAACAATGCCGCCGGCGAAGCCGTTGTTATAGAGGTTGACGCCCGAATAGCCCATGCCGGCGTGCTGGACCACCGAGGAGTGGATAAAGCCGGTGAGGATGCCGGCCAGAGGGCCGAAGGTGCCGCTGATGGGGGCCAACGTCGTGCCGAACAGGGCGGCCAGCTGGGCCGGCGGACTGTAAGGCGCCCACTGCTTGGTAATGCCGCCCAGGGCAACGCCCAGCATAATGGGGACGATATTGCAGGCGTGTTTTCCCTTGGCCGAGAAGCCGATAATGGTCAGAATGCCGCCGATGGTCGGGCCGTTCAGATGGCCGCCGATGATGAGAATATACCCGGTGGCGATCAGACCGTTGACCCCCATGTTGATGAGGGCAGCGCCCATACCGTCCAGATCGGTGAAATCCTGAGAAGCCAGGCCCGGCCGCCGCAGCAGCAGAAAATAATTGCGCAGGGCCTGCCGGCCTTCCAGGCGCCAGCCCCGCCAGATCAGAAACAGGCAGAAAAGGGTCAGCATGATGCCGATGGGCAGGTTGTTGCCCGATGTCCAGACGGTGACCGGATTGAACTGGTAGCCATAGGATTTGAGAATGGGCACAATGACCAGGCACAGAAGCCCCACCGAAAAGCCGCTGGTGTAGAGGGTCATATCGTTGAGCAGATAGGCGGCGTAGGGCCCCATCATGGGCATGACATAGCCGATGAGCAGGCCGCAGAACAGGCCCAGCGCCATATTGATGGGGTGCAGGGTGTTCTGGTAAAAGAACAGATGGCTGATGAGGGGGGAGAGCGAGGTGGAAAACAGGCTGATCAGCAGGAATTTGGAAAAGGGCTGCCTGCTGTGCCGGGAGTAGAGCCATGTGCCCAGCAGAATGAACCACATGTTGAAGACGCTCTTGCCGAAGAAGGAGAATCCCGACATCAGACCGATGGCCAGAATTCCCGTGCCGTTCAGGGGGATGCGGCAGGTGTACATCAGCGCCACCGAGATCATGGTGACGGCCGAAACGTTGGCCAGGGCGGCGCCGTAGCCGGCCAGGGCGAAATAATCGGTGATGAGCAGGTTGTCGGCGACTAAGATTTTCAGAAAGCCCTTGTGGATCTCGGCGGGCGTGGAAAAGAAAAGCGCGAGGACGCCGAATAGGGCGGCATAGGCGAAGGCCCATTGATAGCCGGTCGGTCTTGCGTCAGTTTTCAAAAGCGATCCCTCCGGAGGTTTTGGTTTTTTCGCGGATCTCCATGGCCCGATAAAGGTCGGCGTAGCGGCCGTTCAGGGCCATCAGCTCGTCGTGGCTGCCCCTTTCGATGATCCGGCCTCCGTCGACCACCAGGATGATGTCGGCGTGGCGCACGGTGGAAAGCCGGTGGGCGATGAGAAAGGATGTCCGCCCTTTCAGTATATGCCAAATGGCGTTTTGTATCAGACGTTCGGTCTCGGTGTCGATGGAGGAGGTGGCCTCGTCCAATACGAAAATGGGCGGGTCGGCCAGAATGGCGCGGGCAAAGGAGATCAGCTGTTTTTCGCCGGTGGAAAGGCGGTCGCCGCCCTCGCCCACGTCGGTGTCATAGCCCTGCTCCAGCCGGGCGGCCACCACGTCGGCCGACACCAGCGCGGCGGCCCGGCGCATTTCCTCGTCGGTGGCGTCGGGACGGCTGTATTTGATATTGTCGGCCACCGTGCCGGAAAACAGATGGGGGCTCTGCAGCACATAGCCCAGGGCCGAATGGAGCCAGAGCTGGCTGCGTTTGCGGTAATCGACGCCGTCGATGAGGATCTCGCCCCGGGTCGGCTCGAAGAAGCGGCAGGCCAGGTTGACCAGGGTGCTCTTGCCGGCGCCGGTCTCGCCCACGATGGCCACGTTGGTGCCGGCCGGGATATCCAGGTTGAAATCCTCCAGGATGTAATCCTCTCCGTCGGGGTATTTGAACCAGACGTGGCGGAACTCGATATGGCCCTCGATGGGCTCCCAGTTTTCGGTTTTGGGATGGAAGGTATCGCCGTATTTCTCAACGACTTCCGGCGTGTCCTGAATGAGGCAGGGCTGTTCCAGCAGGGCCGAAACGCGCTCGATATTGACCTGGGCCGAGATCATTTCCGAAAAGACCCTGGCCATGGAACGGATGGGCTCCAGCATGCCCAGAGAGTAGCTGATAAAGAGGGAGAGGGTGCCGAAGGCGATGGCCTGGTCCATGACCAGCAGGCCGCCCTGCACCAGCACCAGGGCCACGGCCGTCGAGCTGAGGCCGGTGACCAGCGGCAGAAAGAGGGCGTTCAGCCGGGCGGCGCGGAAATTGGCCCGGTACATCTCGCCGGTCAGCTCGCCGAACTCGTCGGACACACGGTCTTCGATGACCAGGGTCTTGGTGGTCCTGGCGCCGGTGATGCCCTCGTTGTAGGCGCCGGTCAGCCGCGAGTTGACGGCGCGGATGCGGCGGTTGGCCTCCAGAATACGGCTTTGGAAAAAGAAGGTGATGAGGGCCAGAGGCGGCACGATGGCCAGCACGATGAGGGCCATGCGCACATTGACCGAAAACATCGAGACAAAGGCCATGAGGATGTAGGCTGCCGACCAGAACACATCCTCCAGCGACCAGGCGATGAGGCCGGCGATGCGGTTGGTATCGCTCATGACCCGGGCCAGAATATAGCCCACAGGCGTCGTGTTGTAATAGGAGAGGGAAAGCTCCTGCAGATGAATGAAGCAGGCGCGCTTCATGTCGCGGCCCATGCCCATCTCCACCAGCATGGACTGCCGGGAGAAAATGATGACCGACAGGGCCGACAAAAGAATGGCGGAAGCGTAGGCGGCGATGAAGGGGCCGAGGCCCGCCACCGAGGCCGGGACGATGAAATGGTCGACGGCGTAGCTTTGGAACAGGGGCAGCACCACATCGATGACGGCCGAAAAGACCATCAGACTCATGATGATGGTCAGATTGCGGGCATAGGGGCGCACGAAGGGCAGGATCTTGGCCCACGTCCGGGGACGGAAGCCTTTGGCGTAATTGATATTTTCACTCATGCGTCTGCCTCCTTTCTTCCGACGCTCTGCCGGGTGCTGCCGGCGGCCGCGCTCTGCAGGTCGTAGGTGCGCCGGTAGATGCCGTCCTGCGCCAGCAGCTCCTCGTGGGTGCCCAGCTGAGCCACCCGGCCGTTGTCCAGCACGAGGATGCGGTCGGCATCCATTAGCGTATTGATGCGGTGGGAGATCAGAAGGACGGTGGCGCTGCCGGTATCCTCCCGCAGAGAGGCGCGGATGCGGGCGTCGGTCATCAGGTCGACGGCCGACAGGGAATCGTCAAAGACCAGGATGGGGCAGCCGCACAACAGGGTGCGGGCGATGGCCACGCGCTGCTTCTGTCCGCCCGAGAGGGTGACGCCGCGCTCGCCCACCAGCGTGTCGTAGCCGTGGGCAAAGCCCTGGATGCTGTCATCCACGTCGGCTACGGCGGCGGCGTGCCGGATCTGCTCCATGTTGCTCTGGGGCCGGGCCACGGCGATGTTTTCGGCGATGGTCTTGGAAAAGAGAAATGGCTCCTGCAATACGAGGCCGATGTTCTCTCGCAGATGGTCCCGGCGGATGTCCCGGATATCCACGCCGCCGATGGTGATGCGGCCGCCGTCGGGCGCCAGGTCATAGAGCCGGTCGAGCAGATAGCACAGGGTGCTCTTGCCCGAGCCGGTGCCGCCCAGAATGCCGAAGGTCGAGCCGGCCGGCACGGTGAAGGAAACGTCCCGCAGCACGTCGCAGCCGTCATAGGCAAAGCTGACGTGGTCGAAGACGATGTCGCCCCGCAGGTCGGGCGCAAGGGCGTCGGGGGCGTCGCGTTCTTCTTCGGCGGCCTGGATCTCGGCCAGGCGTTCGGCCGAAACGCGGGTCTTGCTGATGTCGGAAAGGATGCGGCCCAGGCGGCGCAAGGGGAAGGCCAGCGTGCGGTTGTAGGAAACGAAGGCCAGGAATTCGCCCAGGGTCAGCTGGCCCCGGTAGGCCAGCAGGGCGCCCACGGCGATGACCGTCATGACCTGCAGGCCGGTGACCAGGTCGCCGATGCCCCAGTAGGCTCCCATGGTGTAGCCCATGTCGACCCAGAGGTCGTAGAGCTTCTGGTTGGCCTGGTCAAACCGGTCCAGCTCCTGCTTTTCCCGGCCGAAAGCCCGCACTACGCGCACACCGGTCAGGTTTTCCTGCACGTTGACCATCAGGTCGCCTTCCGACTCGTCGGCCACGCGGAATTTTTTGGACAGAATGGAGAAGAAGATGCCGGAATAGCCGGCGATCAGCGGGATAAAGACCAGCGCCACCAGGGTCAGCGTCCCGTTCATGCGCGACATGAGAAACAGCGCGGTGGAGGCCAGAATGACGATGCGGATCAGCTCGATCATCTGATTGGCCACGAAGTTGCGGATGATATCCATATCTGAGGTGCAGCGCTGGATGATGTCGCCCGTGCGGTTCTGGGTGTGCCAGCGGAAGGGCAGATGCTGGATGTGGCGGAAAATGGCGTCGCGCAGCCGCTTCATATAGCTCTCGGTGGTGTGCGAGATGAGCAGCCGGTAGGAAAGGGTGAAAAGGCCTTCCGACAGGGCGCACGCCAGCACGGCGGCCGCCGTCAGTCCCAGATGGCTGCGCAGCGCCGCGCGGCCGCCCAGCGCTTCCAGCGCGTTCATCAGCGGCCCGGGCAGGGCAAAGGGCTCCTCACCGATGACGGAATCGACAGTCAGACGGATGATCTGGGGCGTCAGAAAGCTGAACAGAATGGAGAAAAAGGCCGCCAGCACGGCCAGGGCAAAAAAGCGTTTCAGGCCTTTTGTATAGGGCCAGAAATAGGGCAATATTTTCTGCTTCATGAAACCTCCCGTTTTTTTCAGATAGTCCTGCTTACAATATAATCTTTATACAATAAAATGTCAATTCGGTTGCCTTGACTTGTATAGTTTAACATGATAGAATCAAAATCAGGCAGGGATGTTCAGCATCCCGGCCGGCCGAAGAAACTATTTAAAAGGAGGGTACGCGTTTATGCGCAAGATCACCACACCCGAAGAGCATTTCGGGTTCAAGCCGGGCGCCGATTACGAACTGGCCAGATGGGATAAGATCGTCGAATATTTCTATCTGCTGGAAACGCAGTCGGACCGCATCACCGTCACAGATATGGGCCCCAGCACCGAGGGCAACCCCTTCCTGAAAGTCATCATTACTTCGCCGGAGAATCATCAGAACCTGGAGGAGATCCGGCAGACCAGCATGCGTCTGGCCGATCCCCGCGGCCTGTCAGAGGAAGAGATCGACGCGCTGGTCAGCCGCGGCAAGGCCGTTTCGGTCCAGAGCATGAGCCTCCACGCAACCGAAGTGGGCGGCACCCAGATGGCCATCAATCTGGCCTATGACCTGGTGGCCGGCGATACCGAAGAGATCCATAATATCCTTGATAACGTCGTTTTCGTCATGGTGCCCTGCTTCAACCCCGACGGGCAGATCATGGTCACCGACTGGTATTATCAGACCAAGGGCACCGAATACGAAGGCAGCAACTATCCCAAGCTTTATCAGCTCTACACCGGCCACGACAACAACCGTGACGCCTTCTGCCAGAATCTGGCTGAATCGCGGTATATGGGCCAGATCCTGTTCCACGAGTGGATGCCGCAGTCTTATCAGGACCATCACCACATGGGCAGCTACGGCGCCCGCATCCAGATCGCGCCCTATAAGAACCCCGTCCGTCCCCATGTCGATCCGCTGGTCTGGCGCGAGCTCAACTGGTACGGCGCCAACATGGCCTATCAGATGGACGAGAACGGCCTCGACGGCGTTTCCTCCGGCGCTCAGTATCCCGGCTGGGGCCACTATGGCTATCACTGGATCACCAACAGCCACAACATCGCCGGCATGCTGACCGAGTCGGCTTCAGCCAAGCTGGCGACACCCAAATACATCGATCCCACCCAGCTCAAGGGCGACGGCGACCTGGTCCAGCCGGCCTACGAGCAGCAGACCAACTTCCCCAGCCCCTGGCCCGGCGGATGGTGGCGTCTGGGCGATATCGTCGCCCGTCAGTACACGGCGGCCTACGCGCTGCTGGACACCATGGCCAGAAATAAAGATGCCGTTCTGAAAAACATGGCCCGCAAGGCCCTCAACCAGACAAAGCGCGGCGCGGAAAGCGCGGAATACGCCTATATCATTCCTGCCGACCAGCACGACCGCGGCGAAGTGCGCCATCTGATCGCCCTGCTGCGTCAGCAGAATATTGAAGTCCACAAGGCGGCCGAGCCCTTTGCCGCCGGCGCCGCCGTTTATCCGGCCGGCACCTACGTCGTTTTCCTGGGTCAGCCCAAGATGGGCGTTATCCGCAATCTGCTGGGTCAGACCCGTTATCCCGATAATCAGTGGACCCGCGACGCCAGCGGCGCCTTCACGGCCTTCGACTCGGCCACCGATACCGTCTGCGAATACATGAACGTCCGCGCCATTCCCGCCGGACAGAAGCTGGAAGGCAAGTTTGAAGTGGTCACCGACTGCTGCGGCACGGATGAGATCCTGACGGGCGATAAGTATGTTCTCAGCGCCAAGGAAAACTCGGCCTTTAAGACGGTCAACCTGCTGATGCAGGCCGGCTTTAAGGTCTGGCGCATCGACACCTGCCCCTGGCACGATTTCTATGTGGAAGGCGACGGGGAGAAGATCCGGGAGATCCTTGGGAAGGCGCCCACCGTCCATCGCATCGTCGACAAGCCCTATGCCCAGATGACCGAGGTCAAGCCGCTGCGCGTGGCTATGTATCAGAGATATTATTCCGGCAATGCCGATGAGGGCTGGACCCGCATGATCCTGGAAAACAACGCCTTTGCCTATAAAACCGTCATGGACGAGGATATCCTCCATCATCTGGATGAATACGACGTCCTTATCCTGCCCAGCGATTCCGAAGGCTTTATCCTTGGCCCGGCCAATTGCCCCAACGATCCTGTCATGCAGCGCATGATGCAGTGGGTCGGCCCGCAGCCGGAGGAATACAGAAGCGGCATCGGCCTGGAAGGCGCACGCAAGATCGCCGAATTCGTCGAGAAGGGCGGCCGTCTGCTGGCCTTCAACAAGTCCTGCGACTTCGCCATCAAGCATCTGGGACTGGGCGTGCGCAACATCGTCGCCGGCGTGCCTGCCAAGCAGTTCAATACGCACGGCTCGACCCTGCACGCCGTTGTCGACAAGACCCAGCAGGTCTGCTACGGCATGCCCGATGAGACGCTGGTCTTCCATTGGGACGGCCCCTCTTTCGAGATCGCCGATATGTTCAATGCCGACAAGTACCGGATCGCCATCAAGTACGCCGACAAGAACGTGCTGCAGAGCGGCCTGCTGACCGGTGAATCCTACGTCGCCGGCAAGGGCGCGCTGGTCACCTGCCAGAAGGGCGCGGGCGAAGTGGTGCTTTATGGTTTCGGTCCGCAGAACCGTGCCCAGACCACCGGCACCTATAAGCTGCTCTTCAATATGCTTTACAGATAAAATCTGTCTGAAATGCCGTCGGAAGGCGGGAAACGGACCCGCCTTCCGGTGCTTTTCCGGGGACAGTCTGCGGAAAAAGTCGGCTTTTTCCTATTGACAAATGGCTCTGATAAATATATACTAAAAGCGTAAACAAAGGGGGCGGAGATTTGAGAATCACACACGAAGCCGACTACGCAGTGCGCATCACCTATGTGCTGGCCTGTGAGAAGCGGATGCTTCCCGCAAGGGATATTTCTGAAAAGTCGGGCGTGACTCTCAGATTTGCTCTCAAGATTCTCAGAAAACTGGCGGCCGACGGTATTGTCGTATCGTATAAAGGCGCCTGTGGCGGCTACGAGCTGGCGGTTGATCCCGCGGATCTCTCCCTGGGCCGTCTGATCGAATGTATCGACGGGCCGCTGGAGATCTCTCATTGTCTCAGCGAGGGGTTCGACTGCACCCGCGTCAAGGACAAGCGGATCTGCCAGTTCCGCAAAGTCTTTTCCGAGATCAGCCTGGATCTGCGGGACAGGCTGTACAGCCTGTATCTGAGCGATTTTATCCCCAAAGAGCCGCCCGCGGCTTCCATGTAAAAAGATCGTCAACTATAAATTATTAAACGGAGGAAACTACAATGAAAAAGTTTGTCTGCACAGTCTGCGGTTATGTTCATGAAGGCGACACAGCCCCCGAAGCATGCCCCCTCTGCAAGGCTCCTGCCGAGAAGTTCATCGAGCAGAAGGCCGGTGAGATGGAATGGGCTGCTGAGCATGTCGTCGGTGTTGCCAATGGCGCGCCTGAGGAGATCATCGCTGGTCTGAGAGAGAATTTCCAGGGCGAGTGCACCGAGGTCGGTATGTACCTGGCCATGGCTCGTGTTGCCCATCGTGAGGGCTATCCCGAGATCGGCCTGTACTGGGAGAAGGCCGCCTATGAAGAGGCTGAGCATGCCGCCAAGTTCGCCGAGCTGCTGGGCGAGGTCGTCAGCGACTCCACCAAGAAGAACCTGGAAGTCCGCGTCGAGGCCGAGAACGGCGCTACCGCCGGCAAGTTCGAGCTGGCCAAGAAGGCCAAGGCCCTGAATCTCGACGCCATCCATGACACCGTCCACGAGATGGCCCGCGACGAGGCCCGCCACGGCAAGGCTTTCAAGGGCCTGCTGGAGAGATACTTCAAATAAGTCAGAATTAAAACAGGATGTCTTTTGATATCCATGAGCGGGTACGGCAGGATTATCAGCAAATACTGATGGATCCTGCCGGCTCGATTCTTACGGGCGATGCCGACGCGGAAACCGTTTCCTCTTCGGTGGGCTATACGCCGGAAGAACTGGCTCTGGTACCCGCCGAGGCCAATCTGGGTCTGGGCTGCGGCAACCCGCTCCGGGCCGCCGGACTGCAGCCCGGGGAGGTCGTCATCGATCTGGGCAGCGGCGCCGGACTGGATGTGTTCCTGTCTGCCGTGCAGGTGGGCCGCCGGGGCAAAGCCATCGGCGTGGATATGACCCCCGAGATGCTGGCAGCCGCCCGTCGTATCGCCAGGGAAAACCGCATCCGAAACGTGGAATTCCGGCTGGGCGAGATCGAGAATCTGCCTGCCGCCGACAATTTTGCCGATGTATGTATTTCCAACTGCGTCATCAATCTATCGCCGAATAAAGCCAGAGTTTACCGGGAGATCTTCCGGGTCTTAAAGCCCGGCGGACGCATCTCCATCTGTGACATCATCATCCGCAAGCAGATCCCCAAAGAGCTGCAGGATGACCCCAATATGCATTCCTGCTGAGTCAGCGGCGCTTCTTCAGTTGAAGAATTGCAAAAGCTCATCCGCAGTGCCGGATTTGAGGATGTTTCGGTGAAGGAAAAGCCGGTTTCCCGGGAATATGAACAGAAATGGGGCAGCGGCCTTTCTGTGGGAGAATATATCATGTCCTCCAGCATTACGGCCCGCAAGCCCTTGCAGCTCCATCGCCAGGCAGTCACCGGCCGAACGGTGGATGATATCAACCTTTAGAGAAGAAAGGAACCGTCTGTTATGGATAAGTATGTATGCCCCTGCGGCTATGTTTACGACCCCGCTGCTGGTGATCCCGATAACGGCATCGCCCCCGGCACCCCTTGGGAAGAGGTTGCTGAAACCTGGGTCTGCCCCGTCTGCGGCCTGGGCAAGGATGCCTTTGTGAAAGAATAAGAGCCGGAAGGCAATAAAAGAGGACCGGGAGACCGGTCCTCTTTTTTCGCGTGATATACACGGTGATCATTGGGTGAACGGATCAAACAGCCTGTCAGGCCTGCTCTTCGGCCGGCTGGTCGTAGGGCTTGACCTCCACCGTGTGGGCGGGGAAGTCGATGAAGATCTGGAAGGCGGAATTGTCGTCAGTGGTGTCCCAGATCTCCACAAAGCCGGGCGTGACTTCAATGAGGATCTCGGTGTCCTCGTGGGAATAGCGGTTGTAGCTGCCCCACAGGTGCTGCCTGTACAGGTTGGCAAAGCGCTGGTCAGGCTGATCGGCCACCAGGCCCAGGCTGCGAGCGGTGCCCTCCACCTGCACGCCGTTCCAGCAGAGGGCGACGCGGGGATTATCGAAAAGCTGCTGGGTCTTGCGGAAGTTTCGGTCGGTTTTGAACCAGATGCGGCCGTCGTAGAAAAGGCAGCTGACGTTGCGCACCATGACATGATCGCCGGAGGCAGTGGCCAGGGCCATGATCTTCCAGTCGCCCAGCTTTTCAAAGAACAGGTCGGCTGCCTGGGCAAAACTCAGATCGCAGATATCCTCAAATCGCATGGGAACACTCCTTTTTCAGATTTTGGAAAATGGGAAAGCTGCCGGTCAGAACAGCAACGACTTGGCCGCCCGCGACAGTTTGACGCAGTAGTAGGGTTTGACGCCGCCGATATTGCAGTAGATCTTGCCATTTTCAACGATGGTGAAATAATACATCACGCCGTTGTCGGTGCTGTTGCGGCGGATGGTCACCGGAGAAAGACCGTCCAGATGGCGCTGGTATTCTTCTTCGGTGTAATAGACGACGGCATTGTATTTGCCCTGCCAGGAGCCGGTCTCATTCCAGGAGACCATGGTTCCCCGGGTCATATCGCCGAAGGCCGATTCCATAATGGTGCGGGCTTCCTCTCCGAAGACGGTGTGGGACTGCAGCTTGTAATCGTCGCTGAGAAAGCTGAGCAGACGGTGGCCGTCGGTCTTGAGCTCGATGCAGTAGACATCGGTGTTGATCTGATAATCCTCCGGCCGGGTGCCGAAGAAAGAGCTGTAGGCGGCGGCGCCAAGGGAGAGGACGACGGCCGCCACCAGAACCAGCTGGCAGATCCGGTTGAATTTTTTGCGGCGGGGTGAAAACTCCTCCCCGAATTTGGGCTGGCTGACGGCGAAAAAGCCGCAGACCAGGAGAACGGCAACGAGAACGACGATATGCATGGGGGACTCTCCTTCATTTCGGCAAATAAATGACCGGTAATCGATCGACAAAAATCTTAACTGGCTAATTATAGCATAGTTTTGAAATACCGGAAAGCGGGCTGAAAATTTTTGTGGATAAACACAAAAACAGAATATTGTATTTGTGCAATTTGCCGAGCTTTTTGGACAAAAAAGTATGATAGAATAAGTATATGTATGCGCGGGACGCGAAAGAATGAAGACAAAGGAGCTGCTTATGGAGGATATCCGGTTTGCCATTTTGATCGATTCGGAAAATATTTCGGCAAAATATATCAAATACATCTTGGGTGAGGTCACCAAATACGGCGTCATTACCTACAAGCGCATTTACGGCGACTGGACCACCTCGCAGGCCGGCAAATGGAAAAACGCCCTGCAGGAATATTCCCTCATGCCAGTACAGCAGTTCCGCAATACTGTGGGGAAAAACGCGTCCGATTCGGCCCTCATCATCGACGCCATGGATATTTTATACACCGGCGACGTCGACGGCTTCTGCATCGTGTCCAGCGACAGCGACTTTACCCGGCTGGCCAGCCGCCTGCGGGAATCGGGCAAGCAGGTCATCGGCATGGGTGAGAACAAGACCCCCCGGTCTTTCCGGGCCGCCTGCACCGTCTTTACCAGCCTGGAGCTGCTGGTGGAGCAGGATATGGAGGAGGAAGAGGACAGCGCCACGGCCGTGGAGATCGTCTGCGACGAGGCTGCCGCCTGCACGGGACGCCGCACGCCCCGGGCCGATATCGAAAACGACATTGCCGCCATCATCGTCGAGAACGCCGACAAGGGCCGTCCAACCGGCCTGGCTGAAGTGGGCAACCGCCTGGTCAAGAAATATTCTGATTTCGACGTGCGCACCTACGGCTACAGCACCCTGTCCAAATTCGTCGGGGAGATGGACCGGTTTGAGCTGGTGGCGCTGGCCGGCGGCCCCAGCATCAAGCTGCGCAACAGCGACAGCCGCCGGGCCAAGATCGAGGAATTTGTGCGGAAAACGGTGTCGGCCGCCGGGAAAAACGGCATCGAGCTGGGGATGCTGGGCCATCGCATCTATCATTCCTTCGACGGCTTCAAGCCCAAGGATTTCGGCTACAGCACCTTTGCCAGCTTCGTGCGCAGCATTCCGGGCATCCAGATCACCCGGGGCAAGGACAACAGCCAGACCGTGCGGATCAAAAACGAAAAATAAGCCGCGCGGGCGGCCGAAGGCTCCGGGGATGTTTGGGTATCTCCGGAGCTTTTTTGATCCAGGGCCGAAAAACGCCCCGCGGCGGCACGGGGCCATCGCGGGGCGTCGGATCACTGCATGTTCTGAAACTTCTGTCTGGTCTGGCTGATCTGGTCCTGGGGCGCCTGGGCGGCGGGGTACCAGCCCTTCTGCGCCATGTGGTCGTAGATCTTCTGCTGCATCGTCAGAGAGTCCTTGAGGGCGGTGTCGAAGGCGGCCCGCACGTTGGGCGTGGCCGATTCGATGGTGCCGTGCATATACAGGTCACACAGGCCCTTGGTCTCCATGAGGATGGTTTCGCAAATCTGGCGTTCGTTCTGTTCGTTCATTGATCTTGCCCTCCTGTTTACAGCAGATGGAACAGTTTGTCAAAAACGGCCTGATGCTTGGCCGCCATGTCGGAAATGACATTTTTGAGGGTGGTGTCGCTGACGGCGTCGGCGCTCTGCGTGCAGCAGGTCTTCATGTGCTTTTCATGGTTCAGTGCGTCTTCAAGATAAAGAAGCTCCTTGGGACTCATAAAATCACCTCCGAAAGATTTGAAAGCGTGTATAGTATCGGCGTTCGGCGGCTTTTTATGCGCATCCGGCACAAAAGATAAAAGAATTGATTCAACAGCCGTTTTGATATATACTGAAAGACAAAGGAACTGCGGAGGTGAAAGGATTGACACAGGAAAAGATCGACCGGATCAACGAGCTGGCCCGTCTGGCCCGGGAGCGGCAGCTGACCCCCGAGGAAACGGCCGAGCGCGACGCTCTGCGCCGGGAATATATCGATTCGGTCAAGGCCAGTCTGACCGCCCATCTGAACAATACCTATATCGTCGATGAAAAAGGCGTGAAAAAGCCCCTGGCCCGGCGAAAGGACGGCCCGGTCAGCGGCAAATAAAAAGGCCCCTCCGAAGAGGGGCCGGGAAGGCGCGAAGGCTCAGAGGAAATACCGGTTTTCCTGCCGCTGGGCCAGCATTTCGTTGAACTTGACGCAGAAGGCGTCGTAACCCGGGTCGCGCATGGCCTTGGCCTTTTTGGGGCAGAGGGCGATGCAGCGGAAGCAGGAAAGGCACTTTTCGTTGTCGATGGTGCGGTTGTCGTCGCCGATGGCGCCGGCGGGGCAGTTTTTGCGGCACAGGCCGCAGGAAACGCAGGTGTCCAGCGTGGAGGGGCGGAACTTGCCGCCGCTGCCGCCGTCCTTATAGGGGCGGTTGCCGGGGATGGCGCCTGTGCGGTCGACGATGCCGGTTTCCAGCGCCTGGGCCACCTTTTGGCCAAAGGCCGTGTCATCGGCTTCATCCTCCGCCGTGGGACGGCCGACGGCGATCTGCCCAAAGGTGTGCTGCGCCACCATGGCCGCGCCGGCCACCGGCACGAAGCCGCTGTTTTGGCAGAAGTCGCACAGCTCGGCCAGCGCGTCGTCGAAATGGCGGTTGCCGAAGGTGACCGTGACGATGCAGGGGGTGTGGTCGCCCGTGAAGCCGGCAAGACGGGACATGGCCAGCTGCGGCACCCGTCCGCTATAGCAGGGCGTGCCCAGAACGACCACCTCATCGGGGCCGAAGGCGCGCGGCGCGGCCGCGCCGGGAACGGTCAGATCAAGGAGTTCCACGGGACATCCCAGCCCGCGGGCAACGGCCACGGCGCTCTTTTTGGAGGTGCCGGTGGGAGAGAAAACAAGTACGGTTGCTTTTTTAGGGATCATAGGCTTTTCTCCTTGCTGTTATTTTTGTCTATTATAGCATCGGCAAAAAGGCAGGGGCAAGCCGTGAGCGTATATATTCAAAAAATCAATAGAAAAGGAGCGAATCTATGGATATTCTGAAAGAAAGTCTGGCGCTGTCCGCCTACACCACGGCCATCCGCCGGCAGCTGCATGAGCATCCCGAACTGTCGGGCCGGGAATTTGAAACGGTGCGTCTGATCTGCGCCGAGCTGGACCAGATGGGCATCGAATACGTCAACATCCCCGACGGCGGCGTGCTGGCCCATCTGGACGGCCCCAACCCCGGCAAGACGGTGCTGCTGCGTGCCGATTGCGACGCCCTGCCCATCCAGGAACTGCCCAACAACGCCAAGCAGCCCAAGGTCTGCGTCAGCCAGGTCGACGGCGCCGCCCATATGTGCGGCCACGACGGCCATACCGCCATGCTCCTTTCGGCGGCAAAGATCCTCAAGGCCAACCAGGACCAGATCCGCGGACGGATCTACCTGCTCTTTGAGCGCGGCGAAGAGGGCGGCGGCAATATCTACTGGGTCATGAAGCATATTCAGGAAAACGGCATCCATATCGACGCCTCTTTTGCCGAACATACCGATACCGGCCTGACCCCCGGTCATGTGGCCTGCCAGGCAGGTCCGGCCCATGCCGGCGCCGTGGGCTACCGCATCAAGCTGACCGGCCGGGGCGGCCACGGTTCCCGTCCCGATAAGTCCATCAACCCCATCGACTGCTTCGTGGCCATCTACGAATGCATCAAGTCGATCCGCATGAACTATGTGGAGCCGACCGTCATTCTGACCAATTCCATGGGCATGGTGCAATCGGGCAGCGCCGGAAACGTCATTCCCCAGACCCTCACCTTTGCCGGCACCTGCCGCTTCTACGACGCCGCGGCCGGCAATCTCTTCAAGCAGAAGCTGGTGGAGATCTGCAAGGCCCAGGCCGCGCTGTTTGACTGTGAGGTGGAGTTTGAAAGCCTCCACGGCCCCATCCTGCCGGTCATCAACAACGCCAGGCTGGCCGGGATCGGCGCCGACGCCATCCGCGCCGCGCTGGGTGACGACGCCGTCCAGCCCAAGGAGCTGAACATGGGCTCCGAGAGCTATTCCTACCTCAGCACCTATTACCCCGGCGTTATGATGCGCATCGGCATCGGCAACGAGGAGAAGGGCATGACAGTGGGCGGCCACAATCCCGGCTTTGATCTGGATGAAGACGGCCTGCCCTACGGCACGGCCTGTTATGTCGCCGCCGCGCTGGGCTTCCTCAACAGCGACGAGGTGGTGGAGAACGAGGGCAACGACGATCTGCGTGCCAAGAATATGGACGAGATGTACGCGTTTACCAGCAGCGAGATCCCGCCCCATCTGGACGCGCTGCAGAAATAAGTATTTTATACTGATTTGCGCTTCCCCGTGCTCTTTGGCACGGGGAAGGTCGTATATAGGGCCGCAGACCGGCCCAAAGAGAGGAGAATATGATGCTGGAGACTGGGATCAAAGCGCCGGAGTTCGCGCTGCCCGACCAGGACGGCGTTGTCCGCAGCCTGTCGGAATGGCGGGGCCGCAAGGTGATTTTGTATTTTTATTCCAAGGATAACACGGCCGGCTGCACCAAGCAGGCCTGCGGCTTTGCCGAACTCTATCCCGCCTTTACCGAAAAAGACGCCGTGGTGGTGGGCGTCAGCCGCGACAGCGTGGCTTCGCACAAAAAGTTCGCCGAAAAATACAGCCTGCCCTTTACGCTGCTGTCCGACCCCGAGCTGGAGGTCATCCGCGGCTACGACGTCTGGCAGGAGAAAAATATGTATGGAAAAAAGACCATGGGCGTGGTGCGCACCACTTATCTCATCGATGAGGCGGGCGTCATCGTCCGGGCCCAGGGCAAGGTGCGGGCGGCCGACAATCCCGCCCAGATGCTGGAGCTGCTTTGAGCGGAGGTGCTGTCATGGAGAAAGAAAGCCGCAAGATCCCGGGCCTGACCGACAGGGCCTGGCTGGAGGTGTCGCTGGACGCCATCGATGAAAATTACCGCCGCATCCGGGCCTATGCACAGGACAGCCGCATCATGGCCGTCGTCAAGGCCAATGCCTACGGGCTGGGGGCCGTTTATCTGGCCCGCCATCTGGAGGGCCTGGGGGTCGACAGCTTTGCCGTGGCCTGCATGGAGGAAGCTATGGAGCTGCGCCGGGGCGGCGTGACGGGTGATATCCTGACCCTCGGCCCCATCCTGCCCCATCAGCTGGCGCAGGCCGCGGCGGAGAATATCGCCACCACCATCGTCAGCACGGACCATGCCCGGGCGCTGTCCGATGCGGCCGCTGCGCAGGGCGTCACCCTCCGGGGCCACATCAAGCTGGATGCCGGCCTGGGCCGGTTCGGTCTGGTGCTGGAGGGCCGCGTGGAAGAAGCCGCGGCGGAGGCGCTGGCCATCGCCGCGCTGCCGGGCCTGCGGATCGAAGGGGTCTTTACCCACTATACGGCGGCCGACCTGCCCGTGGGCGACGCCTTCAACCGCCATCAGATCGCGCTGTTCGACCGGACCACCCAGCTTTTACGGGCGGCGGGCATGTCTTTTTTGAAGCACAGCGCCAGTTCCTATTTCACCTCGGTCTATCCCGAATGTCACAACGACTGCGTCCGCGTGGCGGCGCTGCTGCTGGGTCTGGACGCGCCGCCGCCCCACGGCGTCGCCTGTGTGCCTTCGGCCCAGCTCCGCGCCCGCATCTATCAGATCAAGACGCTGGAAATGGGCCGGCCGGTGGGCTATGGCCCCACGGTGTACACCCTGCGGCCCACCCGCATCGCCGTCGTGCCCATCGGCTATGCCGACGGCCTGCGGCGCAGCATCCAGAACCGCGCTTCCCTCATCGTCAACGGGCAGTTCGCCCCCATCATCGGCAAGATCAGCATGGATTATCTGACGCTGGACGTCACCGACATTCCGGCGGAGGAAGGGGATATCGTCACGGTCTTCGGCCGCGACGGCGACGCCGTGCAGGAGATGTGGCAGATGGCCGATATTTACGGCGCTACTGTCGGCGAGGTCTCCAGCGTGCTGTCGCCCCGCATCCCCCGATGCTATACGCGGAACGGTGAGATCGTCCAACCGTAATGAAAAAGAAAACGGCCCGCTGCCGAGGCAGCGGGCCGTTTGAATCGTATGGGACAGTTACGCCTGATTTTTTCTGAAATACACGATGGCTGCCGCGCCCGGGCCGGTTTCCCCAAACGGCATACCGTTTGGGGGCCCCTTTGATTGCATAGATTTGCGGCAAATGAATTGCCGCAGATCGGCGCCGGACTGCCGGCGTATGGGGCAGTTACGCCTGATTTTTTCTGAAATACACGATCGCGGCGGCACCCGGCCCGGTTTCCCCAAACGGCATACCGTTTTGGGGCCCCTTTGATTGCATAGATCTGC